>CALAVE010000038.1 GCA_937892215.1 uncultured Porphyromonadaceae bacterium | reverse complement strand
TCACTACGAAAGTAGTATTTTTCTACTTTCCGGTCAACCTCCTTTGATTTTTTTTTCAAAAATTATTTAGGACAATATTGCCATCAAGCCCTGAAAAACCGCAATTCGTCATTCACCTCTTCCTGACGGCAAGCTCGGAGAGGTCGCTAAGCAGACTGCCTATAAAACCATGTAACCCCGCTTCGTCAAAGAAACTGAAATGCCGCCACACCTTAGTCCGACTATCATTGGAATACTCAAAACCTCTCAATGCGGCCACCTCGCCCACTACCCTGTGAAATTCCGCCTCATTTGGATTCTGGTCATCAGGCGACCAGAAATACACATCGTAACCGCCCTCAGAGCACCAAATGTCCATTTTTAGGTACACTCCGTTAATCACGGCTTGCTCAAACACCGTGTCAAACGACTTGTAAATCCACACCTTAGAGAATGGATGGCACCTCCCCGCATACCGGTCATATAGCCTTAGAGCGAGATAACCGGGCAGGTCATTGAGCATATTGCGCACAGATAGCGCCACTTTCAAGTCTTCTTCGTTTTTCAGTTCGTTATAGAACTTTTCCATTATCACTGCATCCATAGCCTTGGAATTTAATTTTCTGATTAGTCGCGAATACTGACCGATAACCGAGCGCACATCTGCATCGCTCGTCGCAGCCTCCGCCGGAGCGAGCCAGTCATCCACCAGATTTACGCTCCCCGCGCGGTCAAAAGCCGGTATAATCCTTAGCAGCGGCAGAACCCTTGCCTTGTCATCTCCCGTCCAGTCATTCATATCTGGCGTCTTACTCCTCTCGGCAGGCAAATAAACTATGGCGTCAATCTTGTGGCTTACCGACGCGTATTCCAGATAACGCGGCAACTGGCGCGCCGTGTCCGGAGCGTTGTTAATCTTGTTTTCAATTATTATTGCCCGCCCTGTCCTTTCCGAACTCAGAAGAATATCAATTCTCTTCTCCTTCTCGCGCACGGCACTCGCGTCAGAATACGCCTCAGCGTCAATGTCACATCCCGCCTTGTTAAGCATTTCCACGAACAGCCGTGCATACAAGTTGCCTTCTCCATGCGATTCTTGTGAATCCAGGAAAAAGCGGATAATGTCGGAGTGGAAATTCTCCAGGTAATACTTGTCCGAAATCACATTGAACACATTAAACGCCTTCTCCTCCAGCTCTTGCCGGCGCAGGTCATACTCCTCCCCTACTGCCGCGCAACGCTCCAGAACGAGTTTCGCCCTGCTCTCCCACTCCTGCATCGCCTCGTCCCAGCGCGATAGTAACACGCCTATGTCGGCCTTTCCTGCCATGCAACAAAATTAATTGTTTTCTTCTTTTTCCAAACTCCAACGCAAAAAAGCCGGGCTCACCTCACCTTTAGTGGAAAGCCCCACCTTTATGCCTGAATATCTGAGAATGCTTATCTCACAACCATCTTTTTACCCTTGTAGATATATATTCCGCGAGAAAGCGTGCTGTTGCCAATGCTGCTTTCGTCGTCAGCCGTCATCACCGGGCGCCCCTGCAGGTCATATACGTTATTGTCGGTTATCACCCTGTCCGGAGCCACGGTAAGGTCTTCTATGCCACTACCCTCACCCCACTGGCCGCGAAGAAACTCCACCTTAGCGCCCATGTAGTTCTTGAACGCACGCCCGCGGTTTGCCACGTCGCTATGCCCGTATTGTGGCCAACGCGCCGCGTCACACGCTGCGCCTCCGGCTATCTGGCTCAGGAAGTCATTTATGAAACTGTCCAGTTTGGAGTATTTGCTCGGATAGAACGATTGCCACACATTCTTCACCGTCTGCTGGAAACGGGGGAACTTGGCTATCTCACCTATCCAGTTCTGACCGAATGGCGAACCGTCATAGATAAATCGGTCGGTTCCGCGGCGCAGCGAGTTCCCGAAGTCCCACACCGGCCCGAACATCAGTTTAGTGTCCTCTCCACGGTCCTTCGACATATAGCAACTGCCGTGGAACGATTCTCCGTTATCCATCACTTCCTGCACGATGTAGAACTTGGCCAGAGTTTCCATGTCGATGTACTTTTCCCATTCCGTACTGTTCTTATTCTCGGCATATATCGCCTTGTCTGCGGCGGTCATGTAGTTGCTCAGATAATTGTATTGCTCGTCCGACAATACTTCCGGAGAATGATACGTGAATCTCAGTACCTCACCGTTGCCCTCAGTCATGCGCAACTGCTCCTCCTCGTCATAGTTGTCAATCTCCAGCAGCCAGCCGCCTGTAATATTCTCAGCCACAGTCTCATTGTCGGCTTGCTCCACAATGTTCACACGGTCTTTATCCACACGAATCTGCTCCGTGAGCATGTAGAGGCCTATGTAATCACCGTTGAGCACCACTTCCACCGGAAATTGCGCCGGTGTATATGTCAAACCCAGTAGGCGGCTCAGCTCAAATCCCACAGTGTTTCTCAAGAACACGTACTCATCGTCGGCATGAGCCAGCAGAGTGAAGTGCTTACTCTTCTTCGCGCCCAGCGGAGTCGCCTTGTCATTGAATTTCAGTCTGTAAGGCTTCTTCTCAAAGCTCGTCCATGTGTAGTTGCCCCGTCCGCGAATCTGGAGTCCCAGCGGCGCATCCACGCTCCCCGTCGGCTCATATTCCTCAAGCCCTAGGTTATCTATGTAATACGTACCTTGCACGTATTCCTCCTTAGATGTTATGGGTACAACCTTACCCACCACATCTCCACTTTCAGTGATATATGCGTCAGGACCGGAGCCGGCCTCAAGATCCGGCGTGTAGTACCCGCCGTTCACGAATTTGAGGTCTCGTGTCTGACCGTTTGTCATCTGGTTGTTGTCGAAGATTATGTTCTCCGGTGCCTGATTGGCACTCTTTGGAGTTGCGCTCCTCCATAGCCACACCTGATTGCCGTTCTCAGCCGTTCCCACAAGCTCACACTTGTCACCCGGCCAACCGTCTGTAATGTACGGTGCATTACCTTTCCACATATAGCACCCCACCTCATCCCATTTCTCAGAGTTTTCAAAGTAGGCGAAATAGTAGTCGTTAACGTATGTGCAGCACTCTGGCATGGTTCCGGCGCCGGCTGTGCTGATAACCAGCAAAGGAAGCGTTCCCGAATAGGCATGGTCACCCGAACCGCCCGAGGCACTCAACGGCTGCCACGACCCCTGTGCCCAGTTGTCACCATTAATTGGAGTGAACTTCCACCCCACTATTATCTCATCGTCGCGAGTGGCAGTCCTGTATTCGCCCCTCCCGTTGCTGATGTTATCCTTCACGGTGTTGAAATTCTTGCCAAGGGCACCGTCGGCAAGCGATGTCGCGGCAAAAGTGTAACGGTACATGTTCTTCACCGTCTCCGGGAAAGTGATGCTCCACAAGCCGTTCCCTTCATTTTTCATGGTCTGCACATAGCACTCCTCCCTCACGTCGCTGCCATACACAAACTTCACCATAGAATAGTTCGTCTTGCTGTTGTCGAAATAAAACGTCCCTTTAGGAATGTCAAGGGCGAAAACACTTGCGCTAACAAAGGCCAGCAGGATTGCCGAAATAAAAAATTGTCTCATCAGATTTTATGAAATTAAAAATTAAGCTCACAAAGTTAATTATTTTCCAAAAATTTGTATGCCAATTAACAATTATTTATCTTTGCCAAAACAGAAACAAGAATAACAACCATCAAGAATTATTTCTCATGAATAAAAAACTCTTTCTCATAGCACTGTTTGCAACCATAGCCGCACTTTTCACCCTAAACGCCGCCAATAAGATACACATCTATGCCGGCAACTCTTCCTACTCCGGCGACATAATCTACTCATGGGATGGGAAATACCTCTATTCCGGCAATTCCAGTTACAGTGGCGATATCATCTACACATGGGACGGAAAACACGTCTTCCGCGGACACTCCTCATATAGCGGCGACATCATCAGCACATGGGACGGCAAACACGTCTATACCGGGAGCTCCACATATTCCGGCAACATCATCTACACCTGGGACGGCAAACACGTCTATACCGGAAACTCCACATATTCCGGCAACGTAATCTACACCATTGCCGCCGGCCACATCTACCAAGGCTACACCACCTACTCCGGCAACATCCTCTACTCCCTCAGCGCAAACATACCCATACCCATCCTCGCCCAAATCTGGTAACCCCACATAAATATACTGCAACCCCTCAATCATGATTTTTTTTGGGGGGGGAGGTGTGGGATTCTTGTTTATTATTTGTAATTTTGCCATATCTTGGCGTGCCTAAGAGGTCTTGATTGATTTATTAACGCCACTAAATCGAGTGAGATCTCCGTCATGGCAAAACTCAAAAGTATTCTGTTTATCAGGACATTATAAAATCAGTTCAAGTGGCGTGAAATAAAAGAATTTGAATATGTTAAGGAAGTTCAACATCTTATGGTCATCATCGATGCTCTTGGTGATATTGGTGTCAATACTTGCTCCACAGAAGTGAACGCGCAAGATGTAACCTACATCGACGCTGACGGAGTAAAAAAAACGCTTGCCTACGGCAATTACACCACGCTCAGCGATTAGGTTGGCGTTGCTCTCTTGCAGGTCGTTCAACTCCTTTGCGGAGATTTCGACCATGTTCTCGTTCTCGGTGGCGGTCATGTCGATGACTTTTGCCTCGTTGTTGTTCTCGTTGCTCATAGTTGCAAATCTTTTTAAGTTTTTGATTGAAAATAGTTTGCGGTATCAAAATTTTATCGTAATTTTGTACTGTGATTGATTAATGATGCAAAGTTAGTCATTTTTGATTTAATACAAATCATTTGTGACTTAATTTGCCAAATATTTAAGGAATTTTAACAGTTAGGGCATTTTTGCCCTTCATAAAAGTTTGCGGTAATGATTGGAAGAATTAAGGCTGTGCTGGCCTACAGCAACATGACAGAGACCCAATTCGCCAAGCGAGTGGGCATCACACAAAGCAGCCTCAACAGGACTATGCGAGGTGCTACAGAGATTAGTTTCAAGTTAGTCAATGCAATTTTGACTGAATTTGATGAGATTTCAGCCGAGTGGCTGATGCGTGGTGAGGGAACAATGCTCGCAGGTGATAACACTGCCGCCTACAACAAGCGCGTTGATGGCCTTGTTGACGTGGTCGCCATGCAGCAAGAGATTATCAAGAACCTCCAAGAGAAAATCAAACAACTTCAAAACTCATAAAATCATGAACAAGGTATTAGCATTTATCATGGTGCTGCTGTCCCTTGCGGCATGCACCAACGGCTCGACCAATGGCCAAGCCACAAGTCAAGATAGCGTGGCGGTAGCCTACACTTTTGAGGATGACTCGCCAACAAGCGAGGCTCGCCGCGCATTAGACCCGATTGTTAAGCAATATCCGAACTATCGTGACAACGAGATTGCGCAGGACGAACTACGCAAACCGCTGGAGGAATACTTCTCCTCATGCGTAGGCAAGCCGTTCCACTTTATCGACAACCTCTACGTGGACTATGAGGAAATCGACCAAGTGAATGGTGACATTGCAACCGTTTGGTTTAAGAGTATGAACTTCTCGAATTATGGTGGCGACCTTTGGGACTGCGCTTTTCGGCTAAAGGTGGAGATGACAAAGGAAGAGGCTGGAAAACTCAGTTCTGGTATTTACCTCATCAATGGCACACTCAAGGAATGGGACAAAAATGGAAGATTTGTAGGCACTGGCTTCCATGTGTCATCTACTATTTGGCTCGGCACATTCGTAATCAGCGATGCAACAGTAGCAAAACTATAAAAAAATTGTCGGATTATTGTCGGGGCAGTTTTCGCAATCACCTCGCCCGGCAATATTCGGCACGCTACCAGCAAGTTACACGGCTACCCCCTTGCACATTACGCAAACTTGCACTAAATTTGCGATAGAATATTCAGAACGATTAAATTCAGTACAGTAATATGATTCTTTCAATGACAGGATTTGGCAAGGCCGACGTTGTGGCTTGCAACAAGAAAATCACAGCCGAGCTCAAATCTCTCAACAGCAAACAACTCGACTTGTCGGTAAAAATTCCGCAATCTTACAGGGAAAAGGAACTTGATATCCGCAACATCATTGCGCAACGCCTGCTGCGCGGCAAGGTGGAACTTTTCATCAGCAGCGAAGACATCTTCAATGAAGCTTCGTTTTCACTGAATATGCCCCAAATCAAGCACTACAAAGAGCAAATTGCCGCCATGGTTACCGAAATGGGACTGGACGAGCCCACCGACCTGTGTACCACCCTGCTGCGTCTGCCCGACTCCATCAAGAGCGACACCGCGACCATCGAGGTTGACGCGGCCGAACTTGAGGCCCTGATGCAAGTGGTGCGCAAAGCCGTTGATGCCCTTATTGCCTTCCGAACCCAGGAGGGAAAACGATTAGAGGCTTTCTTTGAGGAAAAAATCGCCAATATTCAGTCGCTGCTCAACCAGGTTCCGGAATTTGAGGAATCGCGGGTGGAGAAAATCAAGGGGCGCATCCTCGACTCCCTCGAGAAAATCGACGGCATGAACTACGACAAGAACCGCTTTGAGCAGGAGCTGATATTTTACATTGAGAAACTCGACATAACTGAAGAAAAGATACGCCTGCAGAACCACCTGAAATATTTCCTCGACACGCTGCACGGCGGCGACGGACAGGGAAAGAAACTGGGATTCATAGCCCAGGAAATGGGCCGCGAAATTAACACCATGGGCTCCAAAGCCAACGAGGCCGAACTGCAGAAGATTGTGGTCCGCATGAAAGACCACCTGGAGCAAATTAAGGAGCAGGTTCTCAACGTGCTGTAGAATTATTCATCACATTTCAGATAAATCAAAATCATTATGGCTAACAAAGGTAAACTCATAATAATCTCCGCCCCGTCGGGCTCAGGAAAGTCCACCATAATCGGCCGGATTATCAACGACCCCGAACTCCGACTCGAATTCTCGGTCTCCGCCACCACACGCCCGCCACGCAAGGGTGAGACCGACGGCAAAGAATACTATTTCCTCTCCGAGCAACAGTTCCGCGACAATATCGCGGCCGATAACTTTGCCGAGTATCAGGAAGTGTATCCCGGACGTTTCTACGGCACTCTCAAGAGCGAGATAGAACGCATCGTTAGCCACGGCAACAACGTCGTGCTTGACGTGGACGTGCTGGGCGGAATCAACGTAAAGAAAATCTATGGCGAAGATGCCCTGTCCATTTTCATAATGGCTCCAAGCGTGGATGTGCTGCGCGAGCGATTACTCGCGCGCGGCACCGACTCAATCGACGACATCAACAAACGCGTGGAAAAAGCCGAATTTGAGACTTCGTTTGCACCACAGTTCGACAAATGCGTGGTCAACGACATCCTTGAAACAGCTGTTGCCCAAGCAAGAAACGTCATCACCGACTTCATCAAGCAGTAACCGCTATGGAAATAGGAATCTTCGGAGGGTCGTTCAATCCCATTCACACTGGCCACGCCATTATAGCGAGCCACATCCTGCAGAACACGCCGCTGGAGCAGATATGGTTTATGGTGGCTCCGCAGAATCCGCTCAAGGAACAGCAGGACAGGGGGATGGACATTCATCGCCTGCGAATGACCGAATTAGTCTCACGCCACATATCGGGGGCTGAGACATCGGCATTCGAGTTCGGTCTGCCCCAACCGTCATACACGGTCAACACGCTCAAGCAACTCTCCCTGAAATTTCCGCAGCATCATTTCTCCCTGATTATAGGTGCCGACAACTGGGCTTTGTTCTACAAATGGAAAGACCATGACGAAATTATCAGCAACCACGACATCTACATTTACCCCCGGCTCGGCAGCGACATCGCTATCCCGCAGCACCTTCAGCGCGTCCATGCCGTGAATGCTCCCATCGTGGAAATCTCTTCCACTCAGATAAGAAGCCTCGTCGCACAGAGTCGTGACATACGTTTTCTTGTCCCCGACAAAGTATATGACTACATAGAAAGGCACAATCTCTACGCCAATGAATAAAGAAATAAAACTAACACCCAACGACCTCGCTTTCATAGCACTAACCAATGAGTACTGCCACCTTGTGGAAAATGGTTCACAAGTGGGCAAAGAGGCTTTCATTGAATCACTACTAAAGTTGTTGCCCAGAATTTACATCACAGCAACCGACCTTCAACTCGATTTTGCTTTCAGCGACTATGAAATCTTCCCTTATCTCACCGAGGAAACCTACGATTATGTGCGCAACCGGTTATCCGCTTTAATGGCTGAGGATGACGTCTATCTGGAGGTCTTCATTGAGGACATGAAATACAGCGACACACCCATTGCCGTCACCATAAGCGAGAACCTGGCCGACCTCTATCAGGAGTTCTACAACTTCGTGGCCTCGGTCGAGGACAAGCCCACCGTGGAACAGCAAGAACTGATAGGTCTTTGCAAGGACAACTTCAAGACCTATTGGGGACAGACTCTGTGCAATGTGCTTCGCGCACTCCACAACTGCCGCCACTCCATGAGCGATGATGAGGCCCCAATTGAATATTAACTGAACAAAAGAACGAATTAAACACAATAGTAATGAATACTACCGACAGTATCAACTGCTTGCTCAGTTTCCTGAACAGCAGCCCATGTAACTTCCTTGCAATCCACACAGCCAAGCGAATGCTCATTAATGCCGGTTTCAAGGAGAAAAAGCTTGAAGAACAACTGAATGTCACAGCCGGTGAGAAGTTTTTTGTCACCAAGAACGACTCTGCCTTATTTGCGTTCTCCATCGGCTCCAAACCCATTACCGACACCGGTTTCCGCATCATTGCCGCTCATAGCGACTCGCCATGCTTCCGCATCAAGCCCAATGCAGCCATCAAGAGTGCCGACGGTCTGGTCCGACTAAACACCGAGGTTTACGGTGGCCCCATCCTCTACACATGGTTCGACCGCCCATTGTCCATTGCCGGACGAGTAATCGTGAAAGGTGACGACGACTTGCGCCCCAAGTCGTTGCTGCTCCACATTCAACGCCCGCTGATGCAGATTTCCCACCTCGCCATCCACTTCAACCGTGCGGTGAACGATGGCAATCCACTCTCCAAGCAGAAGGATATGCTTCCCATCATCGCCCGCGTTAACGAAACGTTTGAGACCGGCAGTATGCTTCTCAATCTCATAGTGGAAGAGCTCAAGGTTAAGGCCTCCGACATTCTCGACTTCGACCTGCTGCTCTACGACACCACACCGCCATGCACATTCGGGCTTAATAACGAATTTATTTCGGCCGGACGACTCGATGACCTGAGCATGGTTCATGCGGCACTAGATGCGATTACAGGCGAAGTGAGCAGAGACAACACCTGCGTAACGGCAATTTTCGACAACGAGGAAACCGGGAGCGGCACCAAGCAGGGAGCCGGCTCGCCCGTGCTCTCGAACGTGATGCAGCGCATCGTGTGTGCACAGGGTGGCAATTACGACGACTTCTGCCGCGCAATCGACAAATCTTTCCTCATCTCAGCCGACAATGCACACGCATTCCACCCGAACTACAACGAGAAGTACGACCCCACCAACCATCCGGCTCTGGGCGGTGGTCCATGCATAAAGATTAACGCGAACTGCAAGTACATGACCGATGCCCATTCGGCAGCGGTGTTCAAGTCGCTCTGCACGTCGGCGCAGGTTCCGTTCCAGTATTTCGTCAACCACAGCGACGTGGCCGGAGGCTCCACGCTGGGCAATATTCTCACCGGGCAAATTGATATTGAAGGCGTTGACGTGGGAAATCCGCTGCTGGCCATGCACTCTGCGCGTGAGACAGGTGCGGTTTCCGACCACCTGAACATGATACGTGTTTTCAAACAATTCTTCAAGTAATTTGCGCAATCCAAAATTAATCACTAAATTTGAAAAAAATTAAAAACTTTTTTAAATACCATTCAACAAACTATGATCGACGAAAAATTGCTTAATGAAGTAACCTTGAAAGCCCAAGGCTGGCTGACCGAAGGTTATGACGCAGAGACTCAGGCTGAGGTAAAGAAAATGCTCGAAAACGAGGATAAGACCGACCTGATTGAGTCTTTCTACAAGAATCTGGAATTTGGCACCGGCGGACTTCGCGGTATTATGGGTGCCGGTTCAAACCGAATGAACATCTACACCGTTGGTTCTGCCACTCAGGGACTTGCCAACTATCTGAAAGCAGCGTTCCCACAACTGGAGCAGATTAAGGTTGTGGTAGGCCACGACGTGCGTAACAACAGCCGACTGTTTGCCGAGACTGTTGCCAACATCTTCTCCGCCAACGGAATTAAGGTTTACCTCTTTGAAGGCCCCCGCCCCACTCCCGAACTCTCTTACGCTGTTCGCCTGCTGGGTTGCCAGAGTGGCGTAAACATCACCGCATCGCACAACCCCAAGGAGTATAACGGCTACAAGGCATACTGGGACGACGGCGCACAAGTGGTGGCTCCGCACGATGTTAACATTATCAATCACGTTAACGCCATTCAGGACGTTCGCGAAATCAAGTTCCACGGCAATCCCGACCTGATTGAGATTATTGGTGAGAACATCGATTCACAGTACATCGAGCAAATTCACACCCTGTCGCTGAGCGAGGACATCGACAAACGTCAGAGCGACCTCAAGGTGGTTTACACTCCTATCCACGGCGTAGGTAAGGAGATTATTCCTCGTTCCATCGCCCGGTGGGGATTCACTAACATCATCCACGTTCCCGAGCAGGACGTGATGAGCGGAGAGTTCCCCACTGTGGAGTCGCCCAACCCGGAAAACAAGCCCACTATGGCTATGGCTATCGCCAAGGCTGAGGAAGTACAGGCCGACGTGGCTATGGCAAGTGACCCCGATGCCGACCGCATCTCGGTTGTGGCTAAGAACAACAAGGGTGAATACGACCTGCTCAACGGTAACCAGATTCAGATTCTGCTCCACTACTATCTGATGGTGCGCAACCGTGAACTGGGACGCCTCACCGGCAAGGAATACATCGTCAAAACTATCGTTACCAGCGAACTTATTGCAAAGATTGCCAAGAAAGAAGGCATCAAACTCTACGATTGCTACACAGGCTTTAAGTGGATTGCGACAGTGATGCGCGAACTCGAAGGTACCGATGCTCGTTATCTAGGCGGCGGTGAGGAAAGCTACGGTTATCTGCCCGAGACTTTCGCTCGCGACAAAGACTCCGTTTCTTCAATTCCTCTGATGGCCGAAATCACTGCGTGGGCTAAGGATAAGGGCATGTCGCTCAACGACCTGCTGATTGACATCTACAAGACCTACGGCTACAGCAAGGAACGCGGTATCAGCGTTGTTCGCACAGGAAAGAGCGGTGCTGAGGAAATCGTGGCTATGATGAAGAACTTCCGCGAAAACCCGCAGAAGGAAATCGCCGGTTCTCCCGTGGTGTGCATCAAGGACTTCCAGTTGCTTGAGCAGACCGACGTCAAGACCGGTGCTAAGACCAAGCTCGATATGCCGGCCACCAGCAACGTGCTCCAGTACTTCACTGAGGACGGGACCAAAGTTTCAATCCGCCCGAGCGGAACCGAGCCTAAGATTAAGTTCTACATCGAAGTTCACGACACTCTGGAGAGTGCAGAGGCTTACGATGCCAAGAATGACTGGGCCGATGCTAAAATCGACAAGATTTGCCACGACTTGGGCATAGCTTAACAGGCCGGAAACAGCGGAACCGTCTTTCCGCCAAGTTTCGGAAATATATTAAATTAGGGTGTGCCGCGCACACCCTAATTTTTATGTTATCACAAGTTTATCGGTATTATTACCTGATTACTTTCTGACCGTCAGGAATTACCTTATTTCCTTTTTCAACAGATATTCCACCTTTGCCTTTTCCATTTGCATGCGGAACTCAGGACTTCCTTGTAGTGCGGCATAGCCTATGCTGGCTGCTACCCGGCTCGCATCCACATCACTTTGCCAATGCGCTCCCACTATAACCCGACTCTCGCCGTACATCCAGCCACGGGCAAATATCTCGTTAGCCTTGTCGGGCGCAACCTCTGCAAGAAGCAAAGCCGCAGTCCAGCCTCGCATGGTATGTCCCGACGGATAGGAGCCTTCACCTCGCAAATCGTCCTCTTCATCAGTAAGCATCTTGTCCTCATAGCGCTCAAACGGACGCTGCCGCAAATAATAGGCTTTGGGAGCCACACGCATCTGGTCGGTGGTTGAAAGGCTCGTAACCATCAGTTTCCATATCTCCGGTGTGTTCTCAGCCGAGATAACCACACCCACAGGTACGCTGAACTCTGCCAGCAATGCCTCGTAACTCCACACGGCATCACGCCTTGCAATCTCTGCCCTATCGGTATTAAGACGTTGCTGCTTGCCCCACACGTAGCGCATCATGTCGCTGGCAAACTCAGGGCTGTCGAACGATGGTGGAGGCGGCAGGCACTTTATCAGGTCAGGCAACTGCTCTGTTGTGAAATAAGGCTGCACATCTTGTGCTGAAGCCGCAACATTGCCGCAAAAGCTTAACAGTGCGGCAAGCAAGAACAATTTCAGTGTTTTCATTCCGTCATTTACTGATTAATTCTTATTTCTCCGATGATGGAAAAAGGACTTCATTAATGGCCTCTTCTATGGCTTCCTTTGGCAGCAGACCCACAGATGCTTGCGGCTGACCTGCACGCGGGATGAACAGGAGCATGGGTATGCTCTCTATGCCCAGTGCATTGGCCAACTCTCGGTTATCGTCAATGTTCACACTGTAGAAATCTATTTTGCCTGCATATTCAGCAGCCAACTCTTCTACTATCGGAGCCAGTCGGCGGCATGGGCCACACCAATCGGCGTTGAAGTCAACTATCACCGGTCGTGCTCCAAGAAATGCGTAAGCCGATGCCTTGTAGTCGAACACACGGCTTGCAAATTCTTCTTGCGAAATCTTAATCACTTCACCTGCTGGAGGTGTTTTGGGCTCTTCCACAACTGCTTTAGGAGTCGTAGGCGAATCTGTTTTACCGGCTTGCGCCTGACCACATCCGTAACTAACCACTGATATTCCAACAGCCAATACCAATGTCACAAATTTATTTATCATAGTCATCTATCTATTAGTCTGTATTTTACTGATGCTGCTTACGAAGGAGGTCGTTCACCGTCTTGACAGGGTTGAATGTCTCAGCCGGAACTTCAATGAAAATCGTGTTCCAGTCGCTCATCGACCCGTTCCACAATCCTGGGAGCTCCAGAGCCTTGATTTCCACACCGCCCTTCGATTTTAAGGAAATGAGGCCTGTGTTATAGTCCACGAAATCTTTCAGATTGAATTTCACGCCCTTGTAATCCTTGATATAGCACACCAAATCCACCGGATTAAAGTGTGTTCCACTCTTCATCAGAGCCACGGCGTCAGCATCATTCTCGTCAATCTGCGCGGCTTCAAGAATTTGCGGTGAACAACTGCCGTCCTCATTGTAGGCCAGATACGGACCGCCGCCAGGCTCTCCTTCGTTGCGAACCATACCGCACACACGAATTGGCCTGTTAAGTTTGCCACGCAGATATGATGCAAGCGCGTCATCGTCCATCTCAGCCGTCTTGTCGCACTTGGTGAACAGGACTTTCTCCACAAACGCCAGCATCTCCTTCAGTATCTCCTGTGTCAGTTCCTTGGAATCAAGCACATTAAGATAATCTGCCACTTTCTTCTGGACTGTCACAAGATATCCGGCCAGAACCCGCTTATAGCGTGTGGTGACATTACGCAGCTTAGAAGGAACAACATTGTCGATATTCTTAACGAAAATCACATCGGCATCGCGCTCGTTCAGGTTCTCAATGAGCGCACCATGACCGGCCGGGCGGAACAGCAGTTCACCGTTCTCGTCACGATAAGGCGTGTTGTCGGTGTTCACAGCAATGGTGTTGGTCGATGCCTTTTGCTCCGACATCGTAACATTATATTTCACGGCCCACACTGCCTCCATGATAGGAAGCCGGGCTGCAAGCAATTTCTCAAACTCGCGTTTGTGTTCGGGCGACACAGTGAAATGCAGATTCACGTTTCCGTCGCAGTCGGCCGCGTACTGAGCACCTTCCTCCAGATGCTCCTCCAGCGGGGTGTGTACCACTCCCTGGGCTATCTTGTGGAACTGCAGCAATGCCTTCGGCAATGTGCCGTAATTCATTCCTTCGGCATTCAGAAGCGCTTTCACCACATCCACATGACGCTCGTTCTGGACCAGCGTATGTATGTCGCTTCCGTAAAGTTTCACGCACGTGCGGTTAAGCGTGGGGTAAAAAGCGAAATTCTCTATACCTGCGAAGAATTGCTGTTCAAAGTCGGTTTCGGGCAGATTGCGCCCCGATGAGACAAAAGCGAACAGGTTCTTGAACATTCGGCTTGCAGCCCCCGACGCCGGCACAAACTTTTCGATGGTGCCGTCGAAACTGTCCCAAGCCTGAACACAATTACGTGCCTCTTCATCGTTCAGAGCCACTATACCGTTACCGGTGGTTGCCACAGCATTAATTTTCAGAAATGGAAATCCTTTCTGAAAACGTTCTATCTGCCCCTCGATATCCTGAGCGGAGATTCCCATTTTGCCAATGAGTTCTAAATCTTTTTCGTTAAGCATATTTAAGAAGGTTTTTAAGTTAATTCTTTCTGTTTCGTAAAAAAAATGCCAACAATTCATGCAGTTTACCCGGCATTTCGTTTGCGAAGTTACGTCATTTATTCTAATTTTGCAAAAAGAGACGACTATAAGATGACACAAGAATATTTAACACAAGAAGAAAGCAAGCAAGTGGTTAGGCAGGTGAAAACCCTGCTGGCCTACTTGCGCGATGATATAACAGTCAAAGACATTAACGCTGTTAATCGCATAATAAAAGAAGCCGTTACGAGCGGATTCCTCAGCAGAGACAAGTACGGAGTGAATCCCACTCTGAGGAACCTTAATACGGCTGTGCTGCTGTCGGAGAACATAGCTCCGGACCGCAACATGACTATAGCCATACTACTCTATGGCCTGTGCCGAAAAGAATTCATCTCTATCGCCAGCATGGAGAAAGAATTTGGAGACGATGTGGCGAAGCTGGTTCGCGGCCTCATAAAAGTATCTCAACTCTATGTGAAGCAGGCGGCTGTGGAAGATGACAATTTCCACAAGTTGCTGCTAACCTTCGCCGAAGACATTCGCGTGATTCTCATAATGATTGTGGATCGCCTGGGAATGATGCGCATCATTGCCAATCACCCCAATCAGAAATTTGTGCGCGACATTTCCATGGAGTCTCGCTATCTATATGCACCTCTCGCCCACCGCCTGGGGCTCTACTCCATCAAGTCGGAACTTGAAGACCTGTCACTTAAATACCTTAACCGGAAAGTTTACCGGCAAATCACCCTCAAGCTGAAAGAGACCAAGGATGAGCGGGATGCCTACGTTGCAAATTTCATCAAGCCTATCCGTAAAGCACTTGATGAATCGGGCCTTAAATATGAAATCAAGGGCCGCACCAAGTCCATCAACTCCATTTGGAACAAGATGAAAAACAAGGACGTGGATCTCAACGGAATGTACGACCTGTTCGCAATAAGAATTATTCTCGACAGCGACAAGACCTCGGAGAAAAAGGACTGCTGGGTGGCATACTCGGTGGTAACCGACATCTACACGGCCAACGTCTCACGCCTTAAAGACTGGATTAGCATTCCCAAGTCAAATGGCTACGAGTCGCTGCACATCACCGTAAAAGGCCCGCATGACAAATGGGTGGAGGTGCAGATTCGCACCAAGCGAATGGACGAGATTGCTGAGCACGGACTGGCCGCTCACTGGAAATACAAGGGCATCAAGAGCGAAGAGAACCTGGACCAGTGGATGAACAACGTGCGCGAAGTGCTTGAAGCCGGCAGCAAGGGGCCAATGCAGCTGATTCGCGACATGAACATGAACCTCTACGAGGAAGAGGTTTTCGTTTTCACTCCTAAGGGCGACCTGTTCAAACTCCCTATGGGAGCCACCATACTCGATTTCGCGTTCCACATCCATTCCAAGGTGGGATGCTCGTGCATTGGCGGAAAAGTCGATGGCAAAAACCAGAAAATCAACTATAAACTGAAAAGCGGCGACACCGTGGAGATTCTCACATCGTCCACTCAGATTCCGCGCCAAGACTGGCTAAAAATCGTTGTCACCTCCAAAGCGCGCAACAAGATTAAGCAGGCCGTGAACGAGGCTCGCGTGAAGCGCGCCGACAACGCCAAGGAGATGCTGCAGCGGCGATTCAAGAACCGCAAGATAGAACTGGAAGAGGCCAACCTGATGCGGCTCATCAAGAAAATGGGCTATAAAGTGGTGACCGACTTCTACGTGGACCTTGACGAGGGGAAAATAGACATCACCAGCGTGTTGGAGCAATACGTAGCCCTGACTGAGAAACAGAGCGAACACGCAGTTCACGAGACTGCCGAGAACTTTGTGCTGCAGCAGACACAAGCCGTGGAGTCGCAAAGCGACGATATCCTGGTGATAGACAACAACGTGAAAGGCATCAATTACAAGCTGTCGCGTTGCTGCAACCCCATTTTCGGCGATAAGATTATAGGCTTCGTGGCAAGCGACGGTGCTGTGAAGATCCACCGCACCGACTGCGGTAACGCGCGTCATCTGCTTGAGAAGTACCCCTACCGCATCATACGCACTCAGTGGTCGGGCAAACTCGGACAGCAGTTCGCAGCCACCCTGAAGGTGGTTGGGCAGGACGACATCGGCATCGTGGCCAACATCACGTCGGTGATTAACAAAGAAGGCGACACTATACTGCGCAATATCTCCATCAATTCCAGCGGAGGTCTGTTTGAGGGATTCCTTGTAGTGGGCGTCAGCAGCATATCGCGCCTCGACGAACTTATTAAGAAAATTAAAACACTGAAAGGAGTAAAAGATGTGCAACGTTCCACTCATTAAATCCCATATTCTTATCATCGGCACCACCATGCTGCTCACGCTTGCCTCTTGCGGCAATTCCCTGAAAAGTGCCGATGAAAAAGCACAGAATCTTCTTGCTGAGGCCGAAAAGATGTGCGACACCGGAAATCCTGAGCAGACTCTGCTCTTGCTCGACTCGCTCAACAAAGCCTACCCGGAGGAAATAGAGACACTGCGCAAAGGGATGTTCCTGCGCACTCAGGCCACAGCAAGAAAGATTGACAGACTTGAGGCCGAGAACGACAGCCTCCGGGCCGAGGCTCAGGCTACCGTCAGCAGGCTTGCAGGCGCATTTAAGACCGTTAGCGACAAGAACCTGGTGGAAAGTTACAGCGTTTGCCGTGGCGACGGAGAACTTGCCGGCACCGACCTTCAGGCGCGCATCGACGAGAGCGGAGACGTTTACCTCGCCACCTCGCACAGTGGAGCCGCCACCGGCTACACTCGCCTCATCATTACCGACGGTGCACATTCGGCAACCACCGGCACGGCCCGGAATTACCGCTTCGACGACATGGAAATGGTGACGTTCCGTGGCGAAGAATGCGACTCGCTGTGCCTGTTCGTGGCACAAAACACGGCGAAAACGCTAAAAGCCACCTTCAGCGGGCGAAACAAAGCGACTATAGTTCTGAGCGCGAAGCAGAAACAGTGCATCAGCCAGACATTCAACTTTGCGCAAGCCGTGAAGAGCCTGAAACACTGCGAAGGCGTGGCCATCTACCTTCAGAAACAGCGCGAAATCAACGCCAGCCAGATGGAGCGCACACGCATCATCGGCTACCGCTAACCGCAGTGCTAATTAATAAGCTCAATTCACTCCTTATAAAAATTTCAATTTCGCTTTAATCTGCTATAATTTACGCGTATGGGTTTTGTCAATTGCAAAAAAAACACTATCTTTGCACCGCTTTTCGGCTTGAAAAGCAGAATTTATTAATAATTAATCATTTAAAAAAGTTTTATGAACAATTACGAAACCGTTTTCATTTTAACTCCCGTTTTGTCTGATGCTCAGATGAAGGAAGCGGTAGAAAAGTTCAAGAAAGTGCTCACCGACAATGGTGCCGCAATCGTGAACGAAGAGAATTGGGGCCTGCGCAAGCTCGCTTATCCCATTCAGAAAAAGACTACCGGATTTTACACTCTTATTGAGTTTGATGGTGAGCCCACTATCGTTAACAAGCTGGAGACTGCTTTCCGTCGCGACGAGAAGGTGCTTCGCTTCCTCACATTCCGCCTCGACAAGTTTGCTGAGGAGTATGCTATTAAGCGTCGCAACCTCAAGAAGAACGCTCCGAAGGAAGAAGTAGCCGAACCCGCGCAAGAAGAAGTTGCAGCTCCCGTAGCTGAGGCTCCCGCAGCAGAAGAGGCACAAGAACCCGCTAATGAATAACCTTCTAAAGAACTAAGAATTATGGCACAAAGTCAATCAGAAATACGTTATCTTACTCCACTGAGCGTGGACACGAAGAAGAAGAAATATTGCCGTTTCAAACGTAGCGGCATCAAGTATATCGACTACAAGGATCCCGAATTCCTAAAGAAGTTCCTCAACGAGCAGGGTAAGATTCTGCCCCGCCGCATCACCGGCACTTCCCTCAAGTTCCAGCGCCGTGTGGCTCGCGCCGTGAAGCGTGCTCGCCACCTGGCTCTCCTGCCCTATGTAACCGATATGATGAAATAATCTTAAAACTTGGAGGATTTAGTATGAAAATTATATTAAAAGCAGACGTAGCAAACCTTGGTTACAAGGACGACGTTGTAGAAGTTAAGAACGGATACGCTCGCAATTACCTCATTCCGCAGCGCCTTGCCATTATGGCAACTCCTTCGGCCCTGAAGGTACACGCTGAGAACCTGAAGCAAAGAGCTCACAAGATTGAGAAGATTAAGGCTGACGCTCAGGCTGTGGCCGACTCTCTGAAGGACGTGGCTCTCACCATCGCCGCTAAGGTTAGCGCCACCGGCACTATCTACGGTTCGGTTAGCAACATCCAGATTGCAGAGGAGCTGGCTAAACTTGGTCACGATATCGACCGCAAGCTCATCGTTATCAAGGAGAGCGTTAAGGAAGTGGGCCACTACACGGCCACTGTGAAGCTCCACAAAGACGTGGCAGTTGAAATCCCGTTTGAGGTTGTAGCCGAGTAATCGCAAAAGAGACTTTAAATACCCCCAAATAAAGGCATCGGTTCATTACGAGCCGGTGCTTTTTCGTCGTGTATCCGTGCGAAAAAAGTA
Organism: uncultured Porphyromonadaceae bacterium; assembly: GCA_937892215.1. Classification (GTDB taxonomy): domain Bacteria; phylum Bacteroidota; class Bacteroidia; order Bacteroidales; family Muribaculaceae; genus Sodaliphilus. The sequence continues at coordinate 7,281 of CALAVE010000038.1, read as the reverse complement.
ACCATCCGAAAAAGCCGACGCGTCATAGCATCGGCTTTGTTATGGTAAGCACCCGTGCAACAGCGGTTTACAACATAGTCCTCGTGAAAATAATACATATTTTTTGGTTATGTGCGCATTAATTCTTAATTTTGCCACGCATTCAATACCACGCCGTGTAACGTTAAGAGTTCGATATGAAGCGGATAGCGGGTGGGAGAATGCACTACATTTCTGAAAAGTGTTTGCTAACGCTTTGTCATTTGGTCACATTGAACCTGCGAAAACTCAATAACCCAAATCAAAGGCATTGCAGCAGTAGGCACTACGGGTAAGGTATATTATCGGCCCCGTGGCGTGCGGAGGCTTTCTTAGCCTCGGCACGCTTAAGGGAAGTGAAATATCACCAACGGCGTGGGTGTCATTGTCTGTTTGTTATTTGTGGGGCTTTTCGCAGGGCCTAATGTGACAACAAGCAGAAGCAGGATGCCCCGCTTTTCTTTTGTGTGGTTACAACCAATCATTTGATTATTAACGCTTGCCGTGGGCATTAGGCAAGCCACACTACACAAGAGAGACGTTATGAAACATCTTATTATCGTAGCTTCAGGCGGAATGGGCCGAACTGTTTACAGTTTGGCCAAGGAGTGCATCGGGTATGGGTCCGATTTCGACATCAAAGGTTTTATCGACGACAACCTCAAGGCACTCGATGGCTTTAGCAACTACCCCGCCCTGCTCGGGACCATTAAGGATTACCGCCCACAACCCGACGACGTGTTTGTAAGTTCAATCGGCAACACTCGAATTAATCGGCTCGTGTGTGATTCGTTGAAAAAGCGCGGTGCCAAATTCATACCACTAATACATCAGCGAGCGGTTGTCAGAAGTAATGCCGTCATAGGTGACGGTAGCATTATCTGTGAATTTGCCACAATAGGCGCCGATGCCAAAGTGGGCTGCAACTGCTTGGTCCAAGCCTACGCTTGCGTTGCTCACGACTGCGTAGTGGGCGATTATGTTAGAATCGACACTCACTGCACTTGCGTTGGCGGTGTGGAAATCAAAGATGGCGCGATGATTCACACCTCGGCTGTACTGAGCCACAATGTAGTGGTTGAGGAAAATGCCGTGGTGGGTGCTTGTAGTTTTGTAATCAGGAGAGTGAAGGCCGGAACCACCGTAACAGGAAATCCCGCCAAGAGACTTAATAAATAACCGATTATCGGTTGGGACTTTGCTCTGACAGATTATGGATGGGTGCTCATAGAAGGAAACTGGGGCCAGTTCGTATGCCAAATACCGAGCAAAAGAGGACTCAAAGAGGATTTTCTTAAAAATCTAAATCAATAAAATTTATAGAATTATGGAATTAAAAGAATTTATCGAGAAATTGGCCGAGGCCATTGAAGTTGAAGATGCGAACATCTTAAATGAATCCACAAATTTCAGAGAACTGGACGAATGGAGTAGCTTATCGGTAATGCTACTGATAGCGTTCTATGACGAGGAGTTCGGGAAACAGATTGGTGACGCAGACATAAAGAAATGCGTCACTGTAGGCGACTTGTTTAATTTGGCTAACAAATAGTCGCCTATGGCAATGCTTAAGTACGAGGGTGTGGGAATCACTGCCATGGCGGCGGCTGTGCCCCACACCATTATCAACAACTACGAATACACGCAGTATTTCCCTGCAGAGCAGGTGAAAGAGGTTGTGGATAAGATTGGCGTCTATGAGCGTCGGTTTGCCGATGCAGATACTTGCTCAAGCGACCTCTGCTATGCCGCAGCCGAGAAATTGTTAACCGACAACGCCGTTGACCGGAACGAAATAGACCTTTTGGTCTTTATTTCACAGACGCCCGACTACCGAATGCCGGCCACGTCTATTCTATTGCAACACCGACTGGGGTTGCCACAGACTTGCACCGCTTTTGACATCAATTTGGGATGTGCCGCATTCTGCTATGGCCTCTCGGTCATCTACGGGATGATGCAGAGTGGCGGCATCCGCAAGGCGCTGTTACTCGATGGCGAGACTCGGTCAAAGGTGTATTCGCCCAAAGATCGTCGCAGCGCATTCATCTTTGGTGATGCCGGCGTGGCGGCTCTTATAGAGCGAGACCCCAAATTCGGCATAAGCTATTTTTCACTTAATAGCGACGGCTCTCGCGGCGACTTGATTATGATTCCCGGTGGTGGTTATCGCCACCCAAGCAGCATTGAAACGCTGAAGGAAAAGGTTGTGGATGAATATGGTAACATCAGGAGTGATGAGCAGGGATACATGCGTGGTGGCGATGTGTTTAATTTCGTCATCCGCGAGATTCCCCGCAACATCAAGCAGACCCTTGAATTTGCCGACATAGGCACAGATGATATTCACTATTTCGTTTTTCATCAGGCCAACAATTTTATCAACTCATACATTGCAAAGAAGATGAAACTTAATCCGGCTAAAATTCCTTCCACTATCGCTAAATACGGAAACACATCGTCGGTTTCGGTGCCGCTGACAATAGTGAGTGAGTTGCGCAATAGCCTCTTTGGTGAGAGGACTCTGCTTCTTAGCGCATTTGGCGTTGGTATGTGCTGGGCCACAGGAATAGTGCCATTTGTTGATTGCAAAATCAGTGAAATCGTGGAAGTATGAGCTATAACCCATTTTCTTTAATCGGTAAAACCATTGTCGTTACCGGTGCGTCGTCGGGGATTGGCCGGCAATGTGCCATAACTTGTAGCAAAATGGGTGCCAGGGTGGTGCTGATTGCCCGAAATGAGCAGAGACTTTCTGAGACTCTTTCTGAAATGGAAGGCGATGGACACAAGCTGATTTCCGCTGATTTAACCGAATTCAACAAGTTAAACGGGATTGTCAAAGGGATTGTGGCAACAACCGGGCCCATCGACGGAGTAGTGAACTGTGCCGGCATCTCCGCCACAATGCCGCTGAAACTTATGAATGATGCCATCATGGACGATTTCTTTAAGGTTAACGTGCTCTCGGCTATTGAACTCACACGCCACATTTGCCACATTGGCCACGTCAGGAAAGAAGGCGCCAGCATAGTGTTTCTGTCATCGGTGATGAGTGTAAGGGGAGAACGCGGCAAGTCGCTCTACTCAATGACTAAGGGGGCGCTTGTCTCAGGCGTTCGCTCACTTGCCACGGAATATGCCCGTCGCGCAATCCGCTTCAACTGCATATCACCCGGAGCTATACTGACCCCTATCAACCGTGACTTACCTCATATGAAAAATCCGGAAGCCCGCGCAGCACTTGAGGCAAAGCACCTGCTTGGCCTTGGACAGACCGATGATGTGGCTAACGCATGCGTGTTTCTGCTTAGCGACGCATCCAGGTGGATTACAGGTCAGAACATTATTGTAGATGGCGGCTACACCGCTATCTGAGTTGTTGTCTGAGTTCATTCAGGGGTAAAATAATGGCGCTACTCGCAATGAGCGGCGCCATTATTTTGGTTAGTTAAGTTCGGTGCAAATTACTTGCCCAAAAGTTTGTTAGCTGCAGCTTCCTTAGCCTTGTCAGCAGCCTCGTTAGCCTTCTGCTTAGCCTCTTCCACCTTAGCGTCGGCAGCGGCCTTAGCAGCGTCAACAGCCTCGTTAGCCTTAGCAGCGGCAGCGTCCTTTACTTCCTCAACCTTGGCATTAGCTGCGTCAACAGCCTGGTCCTTCAGTTCCTCACCTGCAGCTGCAGTGCCATCGAGCAGACCTGCGGGCAGAGCCACAGCCTTTTCTGCTATTGCATCCCAACCCGGAATCACAGCAGCCAGTTTCTCCTTGTTCTCGTTGAGCAGAGTCTGAATCTTCTCAAGAAGCGACTTTGCAAGCTCGGGGTTCTGAGCGGCAAGTTCCTGAACTTTACCCTTAGCGGCATCCAGAAGTTCCTGCAGCTTAGTAGCGTCCTTAGTCTCGAGCACGTTAGCGATTTCGCTTGAGATACCGTCAACACATGCCTGCTCGTCGAAAGCCACCTGCTCGGTAGCAGTGCTATCGGCCTGCTCTTGGTTAGCCTCAGTCTTGCCGGTGCAAGCAACCAGTGAAATAGTGGCAACTGCCACAACCATCAATAATAACTTTTTCATAATCTGTTAATTTTTAATTAATTAATAAACAAATGTTTCTTCTTGTTATAGATAACGTGCCAAAAGTAGAGATTATTTTCAAAATCGACAAAATTATTCAGCGAATTTTAAGAAAATTTTAACGTTGACAAACTGTGGCGGCATCATCCGCCGGACGACTTTGACCAAGACTTTGAAAAGTTTAGGCCCAGAAAGGGCTTTGGTTCCAATAATTTTAGTTAATTTTGTGGTCTATTTTAACTATTCAACAATAAGACGTTATGGCACAAAAACCATCAATACCCAAGGGAACAAGAGATTTCTCGCCCCAAGAAATGGCGCGACGCAACTATATTTTCAACACTATCCGCGACGTTTTCACGCTCTACGGATTTGAGCAGATTGAGACTCCTGCGATGGAAACGCTAGGCACGCTCATGGGCAAATACGGCGAAGAGGGCGACAAGCTCCTGTTCAAAATTCTGAACAGCGGTGACTACCTGAAGGACGCCCCCGACGAACTGCTTGCCGCGAAAGACTCGCTGCACCTCACAAACAAAATCAGCGAGAAAGGACTGCGCTACGACCTCACCGTGCCGTTTGCGCGCTATGTGGTTCAGCACCGTAACGACCTCCAGTTCCCGTTCCGCCGCTACCAGATTCAGCCGGTGTGGCGTGCCGACCGCCCACAGCGCGGACGCTACCGCGAATTCTTCCAGTGCGACGCCGATGTGGTGGGCACCGACTCGCTGCTATGCGAGGTGGAGCTGATTTGCATCATCAACGAGGTGTTCTCGCGTCTGGGCGTGAATGTGGAGGTTCATCTCAACAACCGCAAGGTGCTCAGCGGAATAGCCGAGGTTATAGGTGCCGAAGACAAGATTACCGACATTACTGTGGCCATCGACAAGATGGACAAGATAGGTCTGGAGAAGGTGAACGATGAACTGCGTGAGCGCGGACTCAGCGATGACGCTATCGGCACTCTGCAGCCGCTCCTCACCCTCACCGGCTCCAACTCCGAGAAACTGGCTACGCTGCGCACACTGCTTGCCGCAAGCGAAACCGGAATTAAGGGCATTGAGGAAATAGAGTTCGTGCTGAAAGAGGTGGCTGCACTTAGCCTGAAATCGGCCGTTACGCTCGACGTTTCGCTGGCACGCGGTCTCAACTACTACACCGGCACCATTCTGGAGGTGAAGGCTCTGGACACAGAGATGGGGAGCATCTCGGGCGGTGGGCGATACGACAACCTGACGGGGGTGTTCGGCGTTGACGGCCTGTCGGGCGTTGGCATCAGTTTCGGCGCCGACCGCATCTACGACGTGCTCAACACCCTGAACCTCTACCCCACCGAAACCACAACCGGCACCCGGCTGATGTTTATCAACTTCGGTGAGCGCGAAGCGGCACAGTCGCTACGCTGCGCCATGGAGCTGCGTAAGCACGGAATCCGCACCGAGGTCTATCCCGACGCCACCAAGATGAAGAAACAGATGGGGTTTGCCAACGACAAGCACATCCCGTATGTGGCCATTATAGGCGAGGCGGAGCTGGAAAGCGGCACCATCACCGTTAAGGACATGAACAGTGGCGAGCAGCATTCGCTAACCACCGAGCAAATCATTGAAAAACTCCGTTAAATCACCGTACTGCAATGGACAATATGTCGGAACAACTCATGGCTCTCCCACTGTTTCAGGGAATCGGTAAGGAGCGCATAATGGAACTGATTGAGAAAGTTCCGTTCCATTTCCTTAAGTTCAAGGCCGGACAGAGCATATTTCAAGCCGGAGAGCCGTCGGAATGCCTGCGCTTTGTGGTATCGGGCCAAACCGAAGCAAAGACAGTGCTGGCCGATGGCGGCATTACGCTGATGCAGACCATCGCGGCTCCCGATGTGCTGGCTCCGGACTATCTGTTCGGGCGCGAGACGTCTTATCCGTTCTCGCTCACGGCCAAGACCGAGTGCGGCATAATGCAGCTGAGCAAGACACACGTGGTGAGCATCGTGCAGACCGACAAGATATGCCTGCTGAACATGATGAACTATCTCTCACGCAATGCCCAGAAAGTCACTATGGGATACAAGCGCATGATGAGCGGCGAACCATGGCAACGCCTGGCTGTGCTTGTGTTTATGCTCACAGGACACCGCTCCACCGACATCACTATCCGCTATAAGCAGAAGGATTTCTGCAAGCTGCTGGGAATGCGGCGCAACGCGTTTATCGAAGCCATAACTGCACTGGAAACTATCGAAGTGGCACGCGACGACGGTGGCGAACTGCACATACTGGACCGCAAGCAGCTGGTGAGCAACCTGATAAATCACGGAAACAAGTAAAAAGGCTCTTCGCCGGCATCAGTTGGCCAAGCGAGCCACCGACAGCGTGAACAAAGAGATTTTCACGCCGGGATAATCGCTCAGCAGAGCCCGGGCGCAGGCCATGAGCGTGGCGCCGGTGGTAACCACATCGTCCACAATAATCAGATGCGCGTCGGCCGGCAAACGGCTCATCACCTTGCTGTTCGCGGCATACATCCCCTCAGTATTGCGCAGGCGCTCCTCGGCCGACTTGCGTGTCTGCGTGGAGTGCTCCCTCACGGCTTTCACGGCATCGAGCACCGGCACACCGAGCGCCTTAGCCAGCCCACGGGCGATGAACAGACTCTGATTGTAGCCGCGCTGAGCCAGTTTGTGGCGGTGAAGCGGCACCGGCACCACGGCATCCACATCGCCGTAGAAACCACACATCGCCAACTCCTTACCCGCTTTCTCGGCCAGAAAGGTGCCCATATCGGGGCAGTTGTGATACTTGATGTCGTGGATCACGGCGGCGTAGGCACTCCCCTTCTCGTACCAGAAATATCCCGTGGCGTGCTCCACCGGCACTTTGCCGGCGAAGAGTTGCTCCATGTCGTTGAAATCGATGGAGTGCAGCCCGGTCCGCGGCAATTCGGCCAGACATTTGCGGCACAGATGCCGCTCGTCGGCCATCAGTGCCACCCCGCACACGGGACACAGACGCGGCATGAACACGTCAAGCACCGCGTTAGCCAGATATTTAAGGCGTGAGGTCATCATCGGCAAAGTCGCTTAAGTCTTCATCGTCACCACCGCCCAGCAGTGACGAAATCACCGGGAAGAAGCGGGCCGGCTCAAAGCCTCGCGAAGCGGCGAAGCGCACCAGCGCGTCGCGCGCGGCGTTGA
>CALAVE010000037.1 GCA_937892215.1 uncultured Porphyromonadaceae bacterium | reverse complement strand
AGACGGTTGATTTGCAAAGAGGGTGAGCCATAACTGAATTATGACACACCCTCATGAGATTTTTCCTCTCTTCAAAAAAAATAAATTAAAGAAATAATTCCATATTATTTCACTCTTTGAACTTTATTCAGTAACTTTGTGGCTACAGAAATTTTACTTCTTAAAAACATAATTAAAATGGCTTTTTTAACTAACGAAAAACTTACTATCGTAGGTGCAGCCGGCATGATCGGCTCTAACATGGTGCAGACAGCCCTCATGATGGGCCTCACAAGTGACATTTGCCTCTATGACGTATTCTCGCCCGAAGGCGTGGCCGAGGAAATGCGTCAGAGCGGTTTCGGCGACGTGAAAATCACAGCCACCACCGATGCCAAGGAAGCGTTCACTAACGCCAAGTACATCATCTCTTCGGGTGGTGCTCCCCGTAAGGCAGGCATGACTCGTGAGGACCTGCTCAAGGGTAACTGCGAAATCGCCGAGGGTCTGGGCAAGAACATCAAGGAATTTTGTCCCGACGTGAAGCACGTGGTGATTATCTTCAACCCCGCCGACCTCACCGGTCTGGTAACACTTCTCTACTCAGGCTTGAAGCCCGGGCAGGTTACCACTCTCGCCGGTCTTGACTCTACCCGTCTGCAGAGCGCGCTGGCTAAGAAGTTCGGCGTGATGCAGAGCGAAGTCACCGGATGTGCCACCTACGGCGGCCACGGTGAGCAAATGGCAGTGTTCGGTTCTCACGTGAAAATCGACGGTCGTCCTCTGACCGACATCATAGGCACTCCGGAATTCCCCGCTGAGGAATGGGAGCAGATGAAGGTTGACGTGACTAAGGGCGGAGCCAAGATTATAGAGCTGCGCGGACGCTCTTCGTTCCAGAGCCCTGCTTACCTGAGCGTGGAAATGATTCGCTCGGTCATGGGTGGCGAGAAATTCCGCTGGCCTGCCGGAACTTACGTTCAGACCGAAAAGTACAACCACATTATGATGGCGATGGACACCACTCTCGACGCCACCGGTTGCCACTTCCAGGTGCCGCAGGGTACACCCGATGAGAACGCCAAACTCGACGCCAGCTACGAGCACCTATGCAAGATGCGCGACGAACTGGTTACACTCGGCATAGTGCCGCCCATCAACGAGTGGAGCAAGGTTAATCCTAACCTCTAATCCGGAACACGGGAAATCTCATAAGATGCGGGGGCGACACGGCTCCCGCATCTTTTTTTTGCTTTTTTTAGGCGTGCAAGTATTGCACAATTCTGAAAGATATTACTATCTTTACTGCCACTAAAACCACACTGCAATGAAGAAAACCGCTATCGTATTCATACTATCGTGCATAATAGGCTTAGCCTTAGGCATCGGCGGTGCCATGCTGTTCACCGGCAAGTCCATCAGTCTGGGACCCGTGCTGCTTGAATCGTCGGTCATAATCGTAGGTTTCATTCTCGCGGCCTATCTCCACATCATCTTCCACGAGGCCGGGCACCTTATCTGCGGACTGGCAAGCGGCTACCGTTTTGTGTCGTTCCGTGTGGGTTCGCTCACTTTCATCAATCAGGACGGGCACACGCGCATCAAGCGATTCAGCATCGCCGGAACCGGCGGGCAGTGCCTTATGTCACCGCCCACCAATGTGCCGCTTGAGCAGACACCCACCATGCTCTACAACGCCGGCGGCGTGCTGATGAACCTGCTGCTTTCCGGCCTGTCGCTGGCTGTGTATTTCCTGGTGCCGCACGACCACTTCATCACGCGCGAACTGCTCCTGTGCTTCACGTTCATCGGCTTCTTCCTCGCCATCCTCAACGGTGTGCCGCTGAAAATGGGCGGAATTGCCAACGACGGATACAATATGCTCAATCTCAGCAAGGACCCCCAGGGCACTCGCGACTTCGCCGTACAGTTGCTTGTCAACGAGCAGTCGCAGAACGGCGTGAGAATGAGCCGGATGCCGGCCGAGTGGTTCACCGAGAATCCTAACTTACGCCTGAGCGACCCCATTCAGGTCAACGCCGAACTGATGCGTGCCGCACGAGAAATCGACAGTGACCGGATACAACAGGCCATACAACGTTTGCTGCCCATCGTCACCGACAAAAAGGTAATCCCTCTGCTCGCTAACGAAGCCAAGTGCGCCCTTGCCACAGCATTTTACCTCACCGGCGAAGCCAACCTGGCCGCCGAGTTGCTCACCAAGCCACTCATGGACTACATCCGCGCCCACGCATCGGTTATGAGCGACAAGCAACTGCTACTGGCCGCTAAAGCGCTGCTCACCGACGGCAACCGACACGAAGCCGAACGCATTGCCGCTGAGATGGAACGCAAGAAGGACGAATATCTGCTGCAGGGCGACATAGCCGGAAACTTGGAGTTTATCAGGCGCTTACTCGACCACCCGGAAGATACCGACAAGACCACGGCACAGCCCCAAACTGGAATCACTGACCAACAATAACAAAACTAAACATTTATGGAAAAGACTAAAAGCAACATCATCGCAGCCGCCATTATCGCCATAGGCATTCTGGCGCTGGGTCTGTGCCTGAAAGCAGGCATCGACAATTTCGTTAACAAGGACCGCCGCGTCACCGTCAAGGGCCTCTCGGAAATGGAAGTGCCGGCCGACAAGGTCACTTGGCCCATAGTCACCAAGGAGACGGGGAACAACCTGCAGGACCTCTATGCCAACATCAGCAGCAAGCAGCAGGCGATTACCAAATTCCTCAAGGACAACGGCATCACCGACAGTGAAATCATCGTTAACGCGCCTCGGGTCAACGACCGCGATGCCAACGACTACAGCAGCCAGCCGTCGGCCGAACGCTACAACGTCACCAGCGTCATCACCGTCACCAGCAACAAGGTGGACAAGGTTAGCGCGCTCGTTCTCCGTCAGGGCGAACTGCTCCGTCAGGGCATAGCCATCGTGGACACCTACGACAACTCCATTTCCTACGAGTTCACCTCTTTCCGCGACATCAAGCCCAAGATGATGGACGAGGCCATAGAGAACGCCAAGAAGACAGCACTCCAGTTTGCTGACAAGAGCGGCCTGAAACTCAACAAGATTGAGACTGCCGAACAGGGTTACTTCTCCATTGATGACCGCGACGCCAATACGCCACAAATCAAGAAACTCCGCGTTGTCACCACCGTCACCTACTCCCTCAAGTAGTCTCGGTCACGTCGTGCTCCACAAAAAGCGGCTCCCACACGGGCCGCTTTTCGCTTTATTTCACGCCACATTCCACTCCTACTATTGCGAAAATCAATTATTTTAACGAAATTTGCCGTTTGGAACAAGCTGATACAGCATCTTCAGCTCCAAAAAACTCTGGATTATGAAAAAGAAAACTAATAATACAAGTAAGAAGAACAGTGCACGCACCGGTTCCGTCATCAGGTGGATGTGGCGCGTATTCGGCATCTTTGTAGCCGCACTTTTCGTCTTGTTCATTCTCGTATATAACGGCATTATAGGCTACATGCCTCCCATTGAGGAGCTCAAGAATCCCTCCGACATGTTTGCCTCCACCATCTACAGCGCCGACGGCGAAGAGATGGGGCGATACTACCGCAGCAAAGGCAACCGCGTGTATGTGGACTTCGACCAGATGTCGCGCCATCTCAGCGATGCTCTCATCGCCACCGAGGACGTGCGTTTCGAGAGTCACTCGGGCATCGACGCGCGTGCCATTATGCGTGCCATGGTCAAGCGAGTCATCTTGCGCCAGAAGGCTGCCGGTGGCGGCTCCACCATCACACAGCAGCTGGCCAAGCAGCTCTATTCACCTAAGAGCAACAACATCTTTGAGCGCGCCCTCCAGAAGCCCATAGAGTGGGTTATCGCCATGAAACTGGAGCGTTTCTACACCAAGGACGAAATTATCAAGATGTACTTCAACCAGTTCGACTTCCTCAACAACGCCGTGGGAATCAAGAGCGCCGCGTTCGTCTATTTCGGCAAGGACCCGCGCGACCTCAACCTGCAGGAAAGTGCCATGCTCGTGGGCATGTGCAAGAACCCCTCTTACTATAATCCCCTCAGGCACGAAGAGCGCACCAAGGCCCGCAGAAACGTCGTGTTTGAGCAGATGGTGAAGGCCGACAAGCTCACCCAGGCCGAATGCGACTCACTGAAGCAACTGCCCATCGAACTCTCATATCACCGCGTGGACCACAACGACGGACTCGCGCCATATTTCCGCGAGGAACTCCGTCGCATCATGACTGCCACCGAGCCCAGACTCGAGGATTACGGTTCCAATCATCAGGCATTCAAAGACGACTCCATCGCATGGGAAAACAATCCGCTCTTCGGATGGTGCCATAAAAACAAGAAGCCCAACGGCGACTATTACGACATCTACACCGACGGACTGAAAATCTACACCACCATCGACTCACGAATGCAGACCCATGCCGAGAACGCCGTGCGCAAGCACATGGGCGGGTATCTGCAGCCCGCGTTCACTCGCGAGCGCCGAGGCACCAAGAACCCCTACACCAACAACACCCAAGAGCTCTCCTCCAAGGCCAAGCAGGCCGTGATTCAGAGTGCCATCAGGCGCACCGAGCGGCACCGCGTACTCAAGAAAGCCGGCTACAGCGAAGAAGATATTCTCAAGAACTTCAACACCCCCATAGAGATGCAGGTGTTCAGCTACAGCGGAGCTATCGACACCGTAATGACACCTATGGACTCCATGCTCTACGTCAAGACCTTCCTGCGCTGCGGCATGATGTCGATGGATCCCCTCACCGGCCACGTAAAGGCCTACGTGGGAGGCCCTGACTTCAAGTTCTTCAAGTATGACATGGCCTCGCGCGGACGCCGACAAATCGGCTCCACCGTAAAGCCGTTCGTTTATTCCTACGCTGTGGATCAGGCCGGTCTCACTCCGTGCGACGTACGCCCTGGTGGAGCGCCTAACATCCGCTGGTACAACGACGTGTGGAACCCGCGCGGAGTGGGCGGAACGATGACCCTAAAAGCCGCGCTGACACACTCCACCAACTCCGTTTCTGCCGGATTCATGAAGGGCACGTCGCCCAACTGGATTGAGGAACAAGGCTACTACGTGTTCCCGCCATCGGAGCTAGCCAAATGGATGCACAGCTTCGGCATCACCAGCGAACTCGACCCTGTTCCCGCGCTGTCGCTGGGAGTGGGCGAGATCACCGTTCAAGAGATGGTATCGGCCTATACAGCCTTCGCCAACAAGGGCATGCGCACCTCGCCTGTATATGTAACACGCATCACCGACAATCAGGGCAACGTGCTGGCCGAGTTCGCCCCTAATGCTGAAATGGTGTTCAACGAGGACACATTCTACAAGATGGCATCCATGCTTATGAGCGTGGTTGACTCCGGTACCGGTGCCCGACTGCGCGGCTCCTACAACATCAAGGCCGAGATGGGCGGCAAGACCGGAACCACCAACTTCAACGCCGACGGATGGTTCATGGGGTTCACCCCCGAGCTGGTTACAGGCGTTTGGGTGGGCGGTGAAGACCGCTTCATCCACTTCAACGGCATGGCCATGGGACAGGGTGCCGCGATGGCACTGCCCATCTATGGCATCTATATGCGTAGCGTCTATGCCGACAGCGCCCTGCCCTATTCCGAGAACGTCAAGTTCCAGTTCCCGCCCGACTTCGACCCCTGCTACAGCGAGCTCGGCTACTACCGCAGTTTCGGTGGCGACGAGGCAACTGAGGACGAAGGCCCCGAGGTGGTTGACGGACTGTTCTGACACCACTCACCGCTATTCAAATTATTACCCACGCAGATGAACGCGCCACGACTCATTTCCATGCTCTGCCTCACGCTTGCCATAACGGCGGCCAATGCCTTCACAGCCGAGGAATACCGGCAGCGTTTCACCACGCTCGGACTCGTGGACGTGCATTCGCTCGACAGCACCATAGTGGTGGACCTCAAGTACGCCACGACCGACAATTTCGTGGGCGAGAACATGTACGGCAACCTCCGCCGCGCCTACCTCAACAAGGCCACCGCCAAATCGCTCGTGGCCGCCCAGAAAGCCTTACGAAAGATTAACCCGGGCTATAGCATTGTCATTTACGATGCCGGCCGACCTATCAGCGTTCAGCGAAAGATGTGGAAACTCGTTGAGGGTACGCCAAACAGTCCATACGTGGCTCGCGCCGACCGTGGCGGGCCGCACAACTACGGAGTAGCCGTGGATGTCAGCCTCCTGCTCAACGGCAAGCCTGTGGACATGGGCACACCTTTCGACACATTCAACTTCACCGCACACATCACCGATGAGGCCGCTCTGGTGAAAGCCGGTAAAATCACCCCACAAGCCAAGAAAAACCGAGAGATTTTACGCCAAGCCATGACACAGGCCGGCTTCAAAACCTACCGACGCGAGTGGTGGCACTTTGAGCGCATGCGCACATCCTATGCCCGCCGCCACTGCCCCCTCATCAACTTCTAAGCACTTCCTCGGATTAATCCGTAGTTTACCCCCTGAAAAGAAAAAAAGCCCGGCTCTCACGAGTGGGACTTTTAACCATATTTATGAATAGAATCTGTATAGAATGGTACAAAGGTAGGCATTAATTTTTATTCCGCAAATTATTCGCAAGAAATTTCAAGTTAAAAAACTTTAACGGCACAAAATGCCGCTTAATCAGCACTGACGCACTTTTGCCCATTTTCCTAAAACTGAGTGGAAAAAGAAAATAATCGGTCATAAATATGCAACAAAATTATACGAGTTTCAACTTAAACCAGAAAATTCACCGCTGTGCAAAATTATCAGGGAATGTGACGCAGGCAGAAGGCCTGATAATATGGTAGCGATGCGCCGCCACAAGTTGCCACGATAATCGTGCCGCCAATGTGCCCGGCCATGCCAATACCGCGCCGCGGGTGTTGCGTGAAACGGATTAATTACTTACCTTTGTATTGCGAAGCGGCCGGCCATAAAACAGCGCGCCACACTCGCCAAACTATAATGAGACACTTAACTGAAATAGCACTCACCATACTGCTCTGGCTCATCACGGGCTTCAACGGGCTGGCTGCCGACATGCCCGACACCACCGGACACAAGCCCTACCGTGCCAGCCTCATCACAATCTACCCGGGCAGCGAGGTGTTTGAGCTCTTCGGGCACACCGACTTGCGCCTTATCACCGACAACGGAACCGACATGATTTTCAACTACGGAGTGTTTGACTTCAACTCCGACAACTTCTTCTTCCGCTTCGTGAAGGGCGAGACCGACTACATGTGCGAGGCCTATCCCACCTACTTCCTCAAAGAAGGCTACGACGGAAGGCGAATGGTGGAGCAGCAGCTCAACCTCAGCGACGAGCAAGTGCGACGAATGTGGAACTACCTGGTAATGAACGCCCAGCCCATGTACCGCAACTACCGATACAAATATTTCAGCGACAATTGCTCAACCCGTCCGCTCAACGTCATAGAGGACTTTCTGGGCAACAAACTCACTTTCCCCGACGACGGCCGGCGCGTCACCTTCCGCGACATAATTCACGGATATACACGCAACTACGCATGGGAGCAACTGGGAATCGACCTGCTGATTGGGCGCGACGCCGATACCATAATCACCCGCCGGCAGACAATGTTCGTGCCAATGCTCATGATGGAGGCGATGCGCGCCGAGACCGTGACGCGCGACGGTGCCACAGCACCGCTGGTCACGAGCGAGCAGGTGATAAATCCCGGCAGCGAGCAGGGACTGGTCCTGGGGCCCACGCCATGGCCCATACGCCCCGTTTTGGTGTTCTCCGCACTCCTGGTGCTGGCCGTAACGCTCACCATAAGCGACATCAGGCGCCGCAAAGTTTGCCGCCCGGCCGATGCCGTGCTGTGGAACGTAGCCACCGCGGTGGGGCTGCTCATGTGGTTCGTGACGTTCATATCCACCCACGAGGCCACATCGCCCAACTTCAACGCCCTGTGGCTACATCCGTTCTATGCTGTGCCCCTTGTACTCATGTGGATTAAGGGTGCGCGCCCAATGCTCAGGCTCTTCCATGCCGCTAACGCCGCCGTGCTGCTGGTGGCCCTTGTGCAGTGGCCCATCTGCGGACAGAGCCCCAATCCCGCCTTCTTCCCTGCCATTGCACTGCTCTTGACTCGAAACATTAATTACCTCATAGTGGACCTACGATGCAAAAAGTCAAAATAATATTACTCACTGCGTCACTTGTGCTGGCAACCCTCGCCACGAACCGTGCATCGGCTCAGAGTGCCCCCACAAAGCCGAAACTGGTGGTAGCCATTGTAATAGACCAGCTCGACGGCGAGAATCTGGACTTGATTTCGCCCCAACTGTGCAACGGCGGATTCAGGCGACTGATTAACGGCGGTATAACCATTGGCGACACCGACTTCGGGCGCGAACACCCCGACGCAGTGGCCGGAACCTCCATAATCATGACCGGGGCACAGCCTCGCATCAACGGCATACCTGCCGCCACATTCTTCAACACAGACAAGCGAGTGGAGAGCCTCACCCTGAGCGACACCCGCTTCATGGGCAACTTCACCACCGAGGCCTACTCACCGGCCGGAATCCGCGTCTCCACGCTCTCGGACGAGGTTCGCATCG
This sequence comes from uncultured Porphyromonadaceae bacterium, assembly GCA_937892215.1. Classification (GTDB taxonomy): domain Bacteria; phylum Bacteroidota; class Bacteroidia; order Bacteroidales; family Muribaculaceae; genus Sodaliphilus. The sequence goes on along the minus strand of CALAVE010000037.1, from coordinate 17,859 downwards.
CCAACAACGGCCTTGGCCACGTTCACGCCATCGCAGCCGACGCACAGACGGCAATAGCACTGGCCGGACATGCCGCCAACAGCGCGTTCTGGATTAGTGACAGCGACGGCAAGTGGGCCACCAGCACCTATTACAAGGACGTGCCGCAATGCCTTCAGAACCGAAACTACCGCAATCCGCTCGCATCAAGGCTCGACACCATGAGTTGGACACCACTACTGCCACTCACGGCCTATTCCGAAGTGCCACGAACCGGAAAATTCTACGGCTTCAGGCACTCTTTCGGCAAGACCGACCCTAACCGATATCGCGCATTCAAGCAAAGCGCCGCTGCCAACGCCGAGGTGACCGACGTGGCACTTGAACTGCTCAGTTCGCTAAATCTGGGACAGCGTGGCGAACTGGATATGCTCTGCATAGGACTCAGCGCCGCCCCCTACACCTATTCAGCCGATGATGGCCGGCTGGAACTTCACGACAAGTACATCCGCCTGGACCGCGACGTGGACCGCATCCTCAGCGCCATCGACCGGAGCGTGGGCCTCGCTAACGCCGTGGTAATGGTTTCGTCAAACGGCAACTTCACCCCGGGAAAGGCTCCCGACACGAGTTTCGGGATACCCACCGGCGAGTTCCGCACCGACCGCGCCGTGTCACTGCTCAATATGTACCTCATCGCTGTCTATGGCAACGGGAACTGGGTCTTGGGATGCCACAACCGCAACATATTCCTCAATCGCCAGCTTATCAAGGAACAGAATTTGGACCTGACCGCCGTGAGAAGCGCCGCTGCCGACTTCCTCCGCAAGATGAGCGGAGTAATGGCCGCCTACACCCTCGACGACATAATCTCCAACCCCGTGAACGAGGACCTGAAGAGCCTCTACGACATCACGTTGGCGGAATATGCCGGCGACATCACCATCAGGGTGATGCCCGGATGGATTCTGACCGAAACCGGGCGCGACGCACAGCCCCACAGCACCTACGTCAGGGCAGTGAGCGCCACTATGCCGGCGTTTATCCTCGCACCCGGCATCACCCCACAGAGGCTGAGCGGCAAGACCGACGCTCGGAGCCTCGCCCCCACCGTTTCCCGCCTGCTGCGCATCCCGGCCCCCAACGCCTCGCAGAGGCCGTCAATCATCTAACTTACCATCTTACAAGCAACTGATTATTAACTCATAATTCAAAAACATCATGAACACAAAACTCACATTTTCGGCACTTGCGGCCATCCTTATGATGGGCCTATTCACTTCATGCGACGGAGGAAAGACAATCGCCACCTCAGCACTCGACGGGCACTGGTACAATGGAAAAATCATATCAGGATTCGGAGAGATGGACTCTGAAATCATTTTTGAGATAAGCGAGAACGACAGCACCGCAGGCACATTCATAATGTTCTTTGCCGGCACGTGCAACGACACCGACGAGGACAGCACCAAGTTCAGCATCCGCTACTTAGCGGCCGTGGACGGCACATACAAAGTAACCGAAGACAAACTCACACTCAGCTACATACCCGATTCCTTAGGAGTCCGCGTGAACCTTGAAGATGTGATGGAACACGCCATAGTCAAGCAGAATAACGGAACCAAGGGTGACGTAAACGAAATAGCCAAGGAATTCAGGCATAACATTGTGGATTTCATAGGCAGCTCATTTGAGGAAATGTTCAACAACCTCAACAAGGCTCACCAAAGTTTCACCATCAAGTTGCTGGACAGCTCAACCCTCGTTATCAGCGAGAACGACGGAGACCAAACCATCACCTACACCCGCTCTACCGGAGCAAACGATACAGCTGACGACGAGAACGAAGACTATGAGCCCGACGAAGAAGTAGCAACACAGGATAACCTGCCAGAAAAGGCGCCCGATAGCCGCGCGGCCACAGGCAGCCGATAACCGCCATAGCCCTGCTAACGCAATCCGCACAAAAGTAAACCGGGGTGGATGGTGTGGGGAGTGAGCGAACCACGAAGTGCTCATCGAGCGAAGGCGAGATAAAGAATTGTAGGCTAATAAACTGAATCACGAATACTTAAACTGACTGATTTGGGATGTACAGTTTGAAATTTAAGGTAACGACAAGCACGTGCGACAGCCGTGGGCGGCTCAAGCTATATTCGGCGCTGCAGATGATGCAGGACTGTTCTGAGATGTGGATTGACACAGAGGCCGGTGTGAAGCGATATTTCGCTGAGCAGAATATGGCCCAGTTGCTGGCAACTCGGCAAGTGGAGGTGGTTCGCGTGCCGGAATTCAAGGAGGAACTGACGGTGACTACAACCGTGTATGGGATGAAGCCGATGTTCGGATTCCGCAACACGTTTATCTACGATGCAGATGGAAAGCCGTGCTACAAGACGTGGAGCATGGGGGCGTTTGTGGACAGGTCAACCGGGCGGCTCAAGCGCGTGGATGATGCCACGATAGCCACGATGACGATGGAGCCGCAGCAGGAGATGGAGTATAAAGACCGGCGAGTGATAGCGCCCAAGGAAGGCGGAATCACGTTGGAACCGATACGAGTGCTGCGGGCCGACATAGACTACAACAAGCACGTGAACAATGCCAACTACGTGAGGATGGCGATGGAGTTGCTGCCCGAAGACTTTGAGGTGAGGGGGCTGAGAGTGGAATACCGCATAGCGGCCAAGCCCGGCGACGTGCTGGAGCCCACGCTGTATGAAATAGAGGGCGGCTACATAGTGGTCCTCGCTGTGGATGGAGCCCCAAGCGCCCTGATAGAATTCACCTGATGCCGGCGGAAGGCCGCAGATTCAGAATCAGATTCATAAGATTATCCCCTAAGCCCGAGCATGAGATGGGTTTAGGGGATAATTATGCGTAGCCCGACAGAGGGGCTGAACGTGTATCAGCGGTTGAATACCTTAACGGCACGGGAGCCCTGCCGGCGAATCAGGATGCCTGTAGTGGAGGGGCTTACGCGGTGTCCCATGAGGTCGAAGAATTCGACGGGAGCATTGTCGTCGTCGGCAAGAGCGGAAATCACCGAGGTCATAGAGTTATAGACATGAGTCCAGGTCATGGTGGTGAGGTCCACGGTGATGTCGTAAACGCCTGTGACGCTGCTGTCTATCCAGAAGTTGTAGCAACCGGTTTCGGATGAGACAGCCGTTTTGTCGGCCGGGTCGGTGCCGTACCAGATGTTGTTATCAGTGTCCACCACGCGGAAATTGAGCCAGCCTTCCGTGGCGTTGAGTTGGCCCGAATAGACCCCCTCGGACGATTCTGAGAGCGTGGCGAGGACCGTTGTTCCGTCGGATGAATAGATGGTGAGCGACTCGGGATAGGAGGTGGAAGCCTCCTGGTGGAGCGAGTGCGTCCAGGTCATGGTGGAGAGGTTCACCGTGATGTCGTAAAGACCTGTGACACTGCTGTCGATCCAGAATTTATACTTACCATCGGCTGTGGATAGAGCCGTTTTGTCGGCCGGGTCGGTGCCGTACCAGATATTGTTTGAGGTATCCACCACCTGGAAATTCATCCAGGCGGAAGTGGCATTGAGTTGGCCGGTGTAGATACCGTTCTCGCTGTCGGTAAGAGTGAGCGTGGCGAGGACAGAAGAGCCGTCGGAGTCGTAGATGCTGAGCGTGGTGGGATATGTGGAGTCGTCGCCGCCGTCATCCGGTGCTGCGAAAGCGTCGAGCGTGGCAGCAGGACGGCCGGAAGAAGTGAAGGCCCCCATATTGTAGGCATTCCAGTCAAGCGACTGATAGTAAGACGGTTTCCAGTAGGCGTAAACCTCAGGTTCCCAATAGAAGATGCCGGCGCACTGCGAGACATCTTCGACACGCTCGAAGAGGTCGGTCATAACGGCCGACGCGGTGGTGAAATCAGACGAGGAGAAACCAGTCTCCACAATCATCACCGGGATGCCGAATTTGGTTCCCAGCGCCTTAACCGCCTCAACGGCGTTATAGTTGTTAGAAACACCCGAAGTGGTAGTATTCCAGTTGGTTTCGTCGGGGTAATGAGAGAGTCCAATCATGTCGAACTTAAGTCCAGCATTTTTCAGAGCGTTATAGAACCAGCAGTCGTACTGCGCCATATTGTAGGCATTAGCCATGTGGACGATGACATAGGCCGAGGGGAAGACCTCCTTGACGGCGGCATATCCCGAGTTGCTCATGGCGACGTAATTAGCATATCGAGCCGAGCCCGACTTGTCCCAGTCGATGGCGCCATAGTCGCCCACCATGCCGTTATTAGTCTCATTTCCAACCTGAACCCACTTAGGCGTGATACCCTCGTCCTTGAGAGCCTGGAGTACGTCCTTAGTGTGCGTGGCGATTGCGGCCTTAACCTGGTCGGCAGTGTAACCACTCCAATCCACCGGGCAGTTCTGGGTGCTGGGGTCGGCGAAGAAGTCGCTGTAATGGAAGTCAATCATCAGGTCCAGCCCCTGCGCATCGGCCCTCCGAGCCTTAGCCAGCACATCGGCCTTGTCGCACCAGGCGCCGTAGCCGTAGGCGGAAGGATTGACCCAGACACGGAGTCGGATGGCATTCATTCCGATGTCCTTCATGAGTTTGAAGATGTCGGTCTGAGTGCCAGAAGCGTTATAGAACTTTTTTCCGGCCGCCTCCATTTCGGTGCACCAACTGATGTCGGCACCGCGGACAAAAGAAGACGATACAGCATGAGCCATAATGGCCATGATAACCAGGCAGAAAGAGAGTAGAAATCTTTTCATAGTTGTTTGATATTTAGAAGCTTGTTAAAGGTTGGTAATATCACAATCAAGGCAAAAGTACGAAAAAAAAATGATTTGTCATAAAAAAAATCAGTAAACGGCTGAAATTTAGGGAGTAATTCCGCCATCAGGCTGCGATAGCCACGAGAAAAGGCCCAAAAACAGCGTGGAGCGAGATGCAGAAAATGGCATTGACAAGAGGGCGGCTGAGGCAGTAATTTTGCACCAGAAAACAGAATCAATAACCGGCCGAAAGGCGAAAAACACACAGAAAAATGGCACAGAACAGCAACATCAGGAGAGAGACGAATTACAGCGAGACCACGGTAATAGCCAAGGGCGCGAGGAAGTTGTGGAACGGCGAGAACGCCGTCGCCGGAGAAGGCAGCACAGTGCTGAACCTCAGAGAGATAAAAGACGCGCTGCGAGTGGTGGGCAAGCCACGAGTGGTGCTGCCCGAGGTGGCCGACGGCGAGGTGAATTTCATCCACTGCATCGCCGACGGGACGAGCAAGCCAGTGATAGCCAAAGACGGCGTGCTGAGTTGCGACGGACGAGTGCTGGGGACGGTTAGCGGCCGCAAGATAGAGGCAGTGGAAAGCGGTGACTACCTGGTGGTGAGCAGCGCGAGCGGACTAATATGGCTAAAGCGCGACGGAGACAACTACACACGCATGGTGCCCGAGCGAGCCATTCCGGAGTTATACATCGGGGAGAGCGAGAGCGAACAGATGAGCGCACGGAGCGGCGAGGTGGAGTTTGAGAAGCCCTACTCCACGTTGCCCACAAGCCTACGAGAGGCCGACCATGAGAAAGTGAAGAACGCCGTGCGCAAGGCGTGGGCCGAGTTGACCGAGACAGCGGCAGACGCAGGCAAGATGTGCGGTCCGCGACTGGTGCGATGGGGCGTGAGAATGTGGGATGACAGTTATCTGTACGTCAGTCAGCCGGTGCTGCTGGGCGGAGACACCGTGAAAGAGAACTACATGAGCCGCGGCGAGCTGCTCACCGCCGACGGGAAGTTTACCGGAATCCCCGAGATGACCCACACGGCACGTTCGTACCGGATAGGCGTGAGCGCGCTTCGCGGAGTGGACGCAAACTGGGAAGGAATAGTGAAGAGCATAGACATCCTGGCGAGCGAGCCGTCACTGCCTATGAATCCGCGTCGCGTGAATTACCGGTTTTTCAGCACGAGCGGAAGCGATGGCCGTCACTACTATGCCGAGACCGGAGTGAGCGGGCTGAGTCGGAGCCAGATGGTGGGCGCAATGATGAGCAAAGCCTGGACGATAGTGGCGAGCTGCGCAAACCTGCAGAGCCTGAACGAAGGGACCATAGAAAGCATGAATATGCAGCGCACGAGCCGCGAGATGATACCCGGCCACACGTGCAGCGTGATAATGAGCGAGCCAGTGGTGAAGAGCCGCGTGAGTAACGACCAAGTGGGGCTGGCGACACGACAACTGTCGGCCACACGAGTACCCGAGACCGTGACGAGCCACAACGGCCGCGTGTATATGGGTGGCGGAGTGCGGCTTATGCGCAATCCGTGGAAGGGAATACACTCGACCGGAGGCAACATGAGTGCCGGCAACTGCGTGGTGAGAGTGACAGCGACACTACTGACCCCAAACGGCAAGACCACGGTGGTACAGGAGAACGACGAGACTCTGGTGCCCGACATGGTGAACGGCTGCCTGTGCTATCCAGACCCACGCGCCACGAAGCTAGAACTGACCGTGGAGAGCGGCGGCACGGTGAAGAGCATCACCTGCGACCTTCAGCCGGTGCCACAGTGGGAGCTGGCGATGTGGGTAAGCGACACACTGGAAAACGTGGCACTGACAACGACAGAGCAGAGCGAAGCCGAGGAGCAGAACACTGAGGAGCCAGTGGGCGGCGAGATTACGGTGAGCGGAGTGAAGAATCCGTTCGTGACCGGGCGAGTGCACGAGGTGTGCGGCGAGAGCATCCGCTCCCTGGGAGTGGCCATGCGGCCAATATATTCAGGCGGTTTCGGCCGATATCCGATGTACGCTCTGACAAGCGGCGGAATTTATGCCCTGCCGTGGCAGAGTCAGGGGATATACGGCGAGCCACGACTGGTGAACCGAAGCATCATCCGCGAGGGGACGCGCGCCGTGGAGGGCAGGAAGGAAGTGTGGTACGTGAGCGAGAACGGGAAACTGGAGAGCGTGAGTGGCAGCACGGTGACCGAGCATCTGCGCGATGTGGGCGACGTGGCACTCGCGTGGGAAAACCACTATGGGGAACTGTGGCTGACGGGGCGCGACGGTTGCACCGTGCTGCAGCAGAGCGGCCGGACAATGGAACGCAACATAGGGATAGTGTGCGTGCAGAGCGACCGGCACCAAACGCTGGCGGTAACCACCGATGGTGCGCTGCTGGCCCTCGGGGATGAGACAGACGGGCTGGAGACGTCGGTGTACTACCTTAGTCAGCCGGTGGCACTGCGGCGGGGCATGATGGAGCGAGTGAGGGCGGTGGAATGGAGGCTGTGGAGCGAAAGCCCCTCGACGGACTTAGACATGGTGCTGCGCGGTATGCGCGGCGAGGAGTGCCACGGTTGGCCTGTGAACAAGATACACATAGAGGGTCCGGTGCGGGTGCCGGTGCTGGTGCGAGTGGTGGCTCAGGCGATGCGCAGGTTCCGGATAGAGGTGACGGGACAGATGCGCGGTGGCGAGGTGGTGGGCGGCGCGCGCGTGATGAGTGGGTAGCGTGGGGGAGAGATGCGAAAGACCACGAATGATGGTGGTAGTAAGGACGACAACCTAAACAACAAGAGACAACAAAGTGAGTGGAGGGCCTATAGGGCTGATAGGACCTATAGAAGCCATGCGGGCGTGGTGGGAAAGACGACAACGGAAACAACGAAGAACAACATAGTGGGTGATAGGATCTATAGGACAGATAAGGCCTATGAGGCTTGTATGGTTGATGGATGTGGCTTGTATGGTGGTGGAAGTGGACGTGCCGCATGGCCTTGGGGCCACGCGGCACGTCGATATGGGGTTTTTGATTATCAGTCGTGGATGAGTTAACGTCCGTGGGATGGGTTAACGTCCGTGGATGGGTTAGCGGCCGTGGCAGTCCTTGAACTTCTTGCCGCTGCCGCATGGGCACGGGTCGTTACGTCCCACCTTTGGTCCGGCGTTGCGGATGGGCATTGTGGGTCGCTGCGGACCTTGCGGCGATGAAGCCACACGTCGCTGAGCGGCACCCGGTTCTTCACCACGACCTTCGCTGTACTGCTGGCGTCGGCGCGGAGCGTCCTGGTGGCGTCGAACATCAGAGTTACCGGCCTGCACAGGGATCTGTCCTCGCATGAGGATGGATATAGCCTTGCTGTTCATGTCGCTGAGCATGGAGCGGAAGAGGAGGAAAGACTCCTTCTTGTAGATTACGAGCGGGTCTTTCTGCTCGTACTGCGCATTCTGCACACTCTGCTTAAGTTGGTCCAGTTCACGCAGGTGTTCCTTCCAACTCTCGTCGAGCGTGAGCAGCAGGACAGCCTTCTGCCAAGCCTTAGTGAGCGCCTTGCACTGCGAATCGTAGGCTTCCTTAGCATCGACCACAATACCAAAGAGCCGCTTGCCGTCGCCGATGGGCACCTGCACCTGTCCCTGGAGTTCCATACCCGCGGCGCCTTGTTCCTCAGCGATGCGATTGAAGAACGGCATAGCCACTTCGGCGATTCGTTCCTGCTTGCGCTGGAAGGCAGCGAGCACGGCGTCGAAGAGACGCTTTTCGCAGTCCTTCTTGTCCATGGCGCGGAATTCAGCCTCGTCGATAGGCGGTTCGATGGCGAATATTCTGAGAACCTGCATTTTGAAGTCCTCATAGTCACCGCCGAAGAATGTGTCGACCACCTCTTCCACGCAGTCGTAGAGAGTGTTGATGATATCGGTGCCGATGCGCTCGCCGACGAGAGCGTGGCGGCGGCGAGTGTAGATTACGTTACGCTGCGTGTTCATCACGTCGTCGTACTCAAGCAAGTGCTTGCGGATGCCGAAGTTGTTCTCCTCGACACGTTTCTGCGCGTTCTCGATGGCGTTAGTGACCCTCTTAGACACGATAGCCTCACCATCGTGGAGGCCCATACGGTCGAGAAACTTGACGATGCCTTCGCTGGCAAAGAGACGCATCACCTTGTCCTCGAACGATACGAAGAACACAGAACTGCCCGGGTCGCCCTGACGGCCCGAACGGCCGCGCAACTGACGGTCAACGCGACGAGACTCGTGGCGTTCAGTACCGATGATGGCGAGACCACCGGCTGCGCGCACCTCCTCGGTGAGTTTGATGTCGGTACCACGACCGGCCATATTGGTGGCGATAGTGACAACACCCTTTCCACCGACGGAGCGTCCGGCGTGAGCCACGATGTCGGCCTCCTTCTGGTGCAACTTAGCATTGAGCACGTTATGCTCGATGTGTCGCATATTGAGCAGACGGCTCAGTTTCTCGGAGATTTCCACGCTGGTGGTACCGACGAGAGTGGGCCGTCCGGCATCGCGCATACGGACGATTTCGTCGATAACGGCGGCGAACTTTTCTTTTTCAGTCTTATAAATACGGTCGGGCATATCGAGACGTACGACAGGCTTGTTAGTGGGGATGGTGACAACCTCCAGTTTGTAGATTTTGTCGAACTCATCCTCCTCAGTGATAGCCGTACCGGTCATACCCGCCAGTTTGTGGTACATACGGAAATAGTTTTGCAGAGTGATAGTGGCGAACGTCTGCGTGGCGGCCTCCACCTTGACACCTTCCTTCGCCTCGATGGCCTGGTGCAGACCATCGCTGTATCGGCGCCCCTCCATGACACGGCCAGTCTGCTCATCGACGATTTTCACCTTGCCGTCTTCGGTGACGATGTACTCGTCGTCGCGGTTGAACAGAGTGTAGGCCTTGAGCAACTGGGTAACAGTGTGTACCCGCTCAGACTTGATAGCGTAGTTAGAGAGCAGTTCGTCCTTCTTGGCGAGTTTTTCCTCGTCGGAAATAGGCTCGTTAGTGACGGCCGAGAGTTCGGCGGCTATGTCGGGAAGGACGAAGAACTTTGGGTCGTCGGTTCCTTTAGTGAGCACGTCGATACCCTTATCGGTAAGTTCCACGGTGTTGTTCTGCTCCTCGATGATGAAGAACAGCGGGTCGGTGACGACGGGCATTTCGCGGTTGTTGTCCTGCATGTAGAAGGCCTCGGTCTTGAGCATAAGCGGCTTGACGCCGTCCTGTGAGAGGAATCGGATAAGCGGCTTGTACTTGGGCAGCCCCTTGTAAGCGCGGAAGAGTAGCAGAGCGCCCTCCTTAACATCCTTCTCGTCGTCGCTGGCGATGAGACGCTTAGCGTCGGTGAGAAGTTGTGTGACGAGACGCCGCTGCGCGTCATAGACACGCTCCACGTTAGGCTTAAACTCGTCGAAATACTGGTCCTCGCCCTTGGCTACGGGTCCGGATATGATGAGCGGCGTGCGTGCGTCGTCGATAAGGACCGAGTCCACCTCGTCCACGATGGCGTAGTTGTGACCACGCTGTACACAGTCCTCGGGTCGCATAGCCATGTTGTCGCGTAGGTAGTCGAAGCCAAACTCGCTGTTGGTGCCGAAAGTGATGTCGCAGTTGTAGGCCTTGCGGCGCTCGTCGCTGTTGGGCTGCGTCTTGTCGATGCAGGCGACGCTGAGACCGTGGAACATATAGAGCGGTCCCATCCACTCGGAGTCACGCTTAGCCAGGTAGTCGTTGACGGTGACGACGTGCACGCCGTTGCCGGTGAGCGCGTTGAGGAACACAGGCAGGGTGGCCACGAGAGTTTTACCTTCACCTGTGGCCATTTCGGCGATTTTACCCTGATGCAGAACGGCCCCGCCGATGAGTTGCACGTCGTAGTGAATCATGTTCCAGACCGTTTCGTTTCCGCCGGCCTCCCAACTGTTATAGTAGATAGCCTTATCGCCTTCGATGGTGAGGAAGTCACGCCCTTCGGCCGCCAGGTCACGGTCCATCTGTGTGGCCGTGACTTCGACAGTCTCGTTTTCGGCGAAACGACGCGCCGTTTCCTTAACGATGGCGAAGACGGTGGGTAGCACCTCGTCCAGTTCATCCTCGAGCGTGTCGAGTATTTTACCTTCGAGTTTGTCGATTTTATCCCAAAGAGGTTCGCGCTTGTCGTAGTCGAGCCCTTCGATTTGCTCCTTAACCGCAGCAATTTCGTCCTTGTATTCAGCCACGCTCTGAGCCAGTTCCTGACGGATTTGTGCGGTTCGGGCACGGAGTTCGTCGTTAGAGATATCCTTGAGTTCTTCGTGAATGCTTAGCGTTTTTTCCACGAGCGGCTGCAACTTTTTGATGTCGCGGTCGGACTTGCTGCCTAAAAAAAGTTTCAGAATGTCTAATAGTGCCATTTCTTGTATCGTTTTATTTCTTATTTACATGTTATAGGATTGTGATAGTAAGTAGGCAAAAACCGTGCCAACTTCCAATCAAACTACAAAATTACAAAAAAATCAGGGATATGCCCTATTTTCTACGAAGAAATCTGCATAACTAATTACGGAATGTTGCGAATGGGCTGCCCGGCTAAGGGAAGAGATGTGGTTATTCAGAGGCGGAATGCGAGAGCAAGGCGATGGCGGTGTCGAGGATGGTGTCGTGTCCGGTCGCCTGGTCTTCCGGTGAGATGTCCACCTTCACGTCGGGGTCGGTGCCGAACTCGGTGATGTTGCCGGCGGGGTCGGTGATGGAGCAAGAGGAGAAACGAACGCTCCAGCCGCAAGGCAGTTCGTTGCTGATGGGCAGGCCGCTGCCGCCGCCGGTGACGTCGCCCACTACGGTGACATTAGGCAGCGACTTCATTATAGAGACGAAATTGTTAGTGGCGCTGAACGAGCCACGGTTGGCGAGCACCACAACCGGCTTGGTGTAGTGTATTCGCCCGCGTGCCGGCTCGTAGTAGTAATCGTAGGGGTCGGAGAAATCGTTGTGTCCCGGCCCGGTCTTATGGCAGATGGCCCCGGCATGGATGCGTTCGGAGATGAACCGCGACACAAGCGTTTCGACGTGCGGGAGGTACCCGCCGCCGTTGCTACGCACATCGATGATAAGCCCGTCGGAGGAGGAGAGGTAGTGGAGGATAGCATCCAGATTGCCCTCGCCGATGGCGCTGGCGAAGGAGCCGTAGTACATATACCCGATGTTTTCGGGCAGAATCTGATAGCGTATGCCCGATGTGGTTTTGTAGTCGAAGTTCAGATAATTCTCAGTGATGAGACGCTCAGAGAAATTTTCGGGGTACTGTTCCCAAATCCAGTATCGGGAGACATCGTTAGTGGAGATGAGATTAGTGTGTCCGTCGCGGAGTTCCATGAGCATGTGCGAGCAGACGTCGAAGAGTTCTTGCTGAGTCATATTGGGCGACAGCAGAGCCCTGTACTTCTGCCCCACTTCGTCCCAGTCCACGTCCTTGTAGGCGAAGAAGCAGTAGTGCTCGTCGATGATGGTCCAGAGCGCGTCGAAGTTTCCGTAGGGGTCGTTGGTCCACTCCTTGGAGTCGTGGCAGGCACTGAGCAGGAGCAACGCTGAGACGGAAAGCAATATGTGTCGGAGAAATTTCATGTCAGTAGATGGCAGAGGTTGAGTTTAACACCGGTCTCTTGCCGCGAAGCGAGAGGAACTCCCCACCCACCCCGATGATGAAGGCGTGTGAGCAACGGCGGTAACTGATGTGACTCACAGAAGAAGAATAATAGCGATTCCGGTAGCCCAGGCGCAGAATGGTGGCGCCAAGGCGGAAGTCGGCAAAGACAGAATTAGTGATGGCGAACCGGCATCCCCACGAGGCGAAATGCGCGAGTCCTGAGCGGTTGCCGACGTACATTTCGTAGTAGGACTCGTCGAACTGCGGTGAATAGAGCACGCCCAGCACCGGCACATCGGCCTGATAACGGAGCGAGACAGGAGAGGTGCGCAGGCGAGTGTTATACACGGCCATGGCAGAGGCTCCCACGTCCCACTCGGCATGAACGGCGAGCAGATTGTTGCTGTTAGAGGGGCGATATTCCGCGCGGCAGTCAAGCTGGGTGGAACCACCGACAAAGAGGCTGAGTCCGGGAGTGAGCACTGCGTTCCATCGGTGCATCAAAGCCCATCGCGCCGAGAGTCCCACGGTGTAGGCCACGCGATTGCGGGCCATATTCTTCGTGTGCTGAAAATCGGCGTCGAGGTAGAGTTGTCGCACCCAGTGGCGCGGACTGAAACCGGTGGACTGCAGGTGTTCGTAGGCCAGCGACGCGTTTATTCCCGTGTAGCGCACGTCGCTCAGATAAGAGTCAAGAGAAGATGCAGGCCCGACACCCGCCATAAACACCGACGTAACCGGCCGATACAGACAAGAGTCGGCATCGGACTGCGCCACCGCGCCCAACCAGAGGCAGCACGCGGCGCATAGGGCGCATAGGCTACGGCCGGGAGAGGTTATCATCGTCGGGGTCGTTATCAAAGAGACGCATTTGTCCGGTGAATTTGTCGAGAACCTGCTGCTGGCTGATTTCGTTGGGCAAAGAGGCTTCGGTATCGGTGACGGTTTCATCTCCGGGCGTGACTTGCGGCTCCGGTTCCGGTTCATCGACCAGCCTCGGCTCTATTTCCACGACCGATTCCACGGCGTAGTTAGAGATACGCTTGCCCTTGGCCTTGAAACTCTTGACAGCGATAAATTCCTCAGCATCAAGCACAAGGTCGTCTCGGAACGAGTCGCCGCCGCCAAACTTAACGTTGAATCGGGCATATTTAGTGTCGGTGAGCAGACGGAGCGCCGATTGCGGATTGCCGCCAATCACGCTCTGCTTTTTGGGGCTGTCGTCGAGCGTGAACCGCTTGAGGTAGAGGTACCCCTGGTCGGCATCGTCAACGACGGCCGTCCATACCTTGCCCTGCACAAACTTCTCGATAACGAGTATGCCCTCGTCGAAGTGGTTAGACGCATCGCTGGTGGTGGTGTAGTATTCACCGTTGTTCATTATCACCAGCACCTTGTCGTCGCCGCCGAACTTACCGAGCGAGCGTCCGTGTCCCTCATAGTTGATGCGCAGAATGTCGGGGTCGAACCATACCTCGCGGTCGCCGAGGGTAGAGACGCCGTGTTCCTTGAGCGAAATGCGGTGAATCTCATTTTTAGTCACCAGATTACCGCGCGACTGCTTACCCTTGATGGCCAGTTCGGCGAGGTCGATGTCGAATTGCAGAATCTTGAGTCGGAATTTAGGTTTGAGCGTGATGCGCAGCACCTCGGCCTCACCGTTAGGGTTCACCGTGAACCAGAGAATCTTGGAGCCCGGTTTTCCCTGAGTGATGTCGTACTCCTTGTCGCGCGTGACGCCGGTGACGGCAAAACGTTTCATATAGACCACCCCACCGCGTCCGTCCTGATAGAGAACGTTGTAGATAGTGCGAGAGTCGTTGCGCTTGAACACATTCAGGTAGAGGATGTTTTTTCCCACGTAGGCCTTCTCGGCGACCTTAATCACCTTGTATTTACCGTCTTTGTAGAAGATTATGATGTCGTCGATGTCGGAGCAGTTGCAGACAAATTCGTCCTTTTTCAGCGCGGTGCCGATGAAACCGTCGGTGCGGTTGATATAGAGTTTCTCGTTGGCCTCGGCCACCTTAGAAGCCACGATGGTATCGAAGTCGCGGATTATGGTGCGACGCGGATAGCGCGCTCCGTACTTGGCTTTCAGTCCCTCGTACCAGTTGATGGTGTGTTCCACCAGATGCGCCAGTTTGTAGTCCACGTCGCGGATACGCTCCTCGAGCATGGCGATGTAGTTGTCGGCTTTCTGGGCGTTGAACTTGATGATACGGCCCATTTTAATCTCCATCAGCCTCAGGATGTCGTCGCGCGTGATGGGGCGGTAGAACTTAGGCTTGAAGGGCTCCAGACGTTTGTCGATGTGCTCCACGGCCGCATCCACCGAGGCTGCCTGTTCGTATCCGCGGTCCTTGTAGATGCGTTCCTCAATGAAAATCTTCTCCAGCGAAGCGAAGAAGAGCGACTCCAGAGCCTCGCTGCGCTGGATGTTGAGTTCGGCCTTGAGGATGCCCTTGGTGTAGTCAACGGAGAAGCGCAGCAGGTCGCTCACGGTGAGGAACTGCGGTTTTTCGTCCTTGATTACGCAGCAGTTGGGGGAAATGCTTATCTCGCAGTCGCTGAACGCATAGAGCGCGTCGATAGCCTTGTCGCTGGAGGTTCCCGGCTGGAGTTGCACAATAATCTCGGCACTGGACGAAGTGTTGTCGTCCACCTTGCGAATTTTTATCTTGCCTTTCTCTCCGGCGCGGATAATGGAGTCGATGAGCGTGCCGGTGGTCTTGCCGTAGGGCAGGTCCTTGACGAGGAGCGTCTTGTTGTCGATTTTCTCAATCTTGGTGCGAACGCGCACGCTACCACCTCGCTCGCCATCCTTGTAGTTGTTCACGTCGATGTAGCCGCCGGTGGGGAAATCGGGATAGAGGTGGAATTCCTCCCCTTTCAGATACTGAACAGCCGCATCCAGGATTTCGCAGAAGTTGTGCGGCAGAATCTTGCACGACAGTCCCACGGCAATACCCTCGGCACCCTGCGCCAGCAGCAACGGGAACTTCACCGGTAGCGTGACGGGCTCGCGCTTGCGCCCGTCGTAAGAGAGGCCCCAGTCGGTGACCTTAGAGTTAAACACCACGTCGAGAGCGAACTCGCTCAGTCGCGCCTCTATATATCGCCCGGCTGCGGCGCCGTCGCCGGTTAGGATGTTGCCCCAGTTACCCTGCGTGTCGATGAGCAGTTCCTTCTGTCCCAGCTGCACCAGCGCGCTGTAGATCGAGGCGTCACCGTGGGGGTGGTACTGCATTGTCAGACCCACGATGTTGGCAACCTTGTTGAAGTGGCCGTCATCGGCCTCCTTCATGGCGTGCATGATGCGGCGTTGCACAGGCTTGAAGCCGTCCTCGATGTGGGGCACGGCACGCTCAAGTATCACGTAAGAGGCATAGTCGAGAAACCAGTTCTCATACATACCGCTCAGCTGCAGTTTCTTATCTTTGGGCACCTGGTAGGTGGAGTGGGCTTGAGGCTCGTTACCGTTGCCGTCCTCCTCGGGTGTGCCGGCATCGTCGTTGCCGGCGGTCTCATTGCCCCCGACATTGCCCTCAATAGGCTCCTGCTGCTCCTGTCCTTCCAGTTCGTCGTCGTCTTTCTTCATATCAATAATCGCGTTTTAACCCGCAAAGATAATCAAAATTCCTCGATTTGTCATCTGTCTGGCCGTGAAAAGCTCATAATTCCTTTCTGACAATACGTTCTGTGTCCCATACTAAATAGAACGGTAGATTGATAAGTTTGAATCTCTTTTTCCCGAAAGTTGTCTCAACTGTGTCGACCGAGAAAGGCCCAGACCATACTCTCACAGCAACATCGGTGGATGATTGGTCCATAAATGAATGTAGCGACTTCAGGTGCGCATTGTGACCAGTTTTTACCTCAATGGGAATCAGTTTGGAGTCCACTGTCCATAACAAGTCCACCTCGGCTCCACTCTCGCCTTTCCCTTTTGTCCAAAAACTGCGGTGACGGTTGATGTCGTTGCTTGTCGCCAGCAGCTCTTGGGCTACGATCTGCTCCCCGATGCGCCCTCGCCATACGTCTAAAATGTCATTGGTTCCGATAAGTTTAGTTCGAACATCTGCTGCATAGTTCACAATACCTGTATCAAACCAGAATAGTTTTGGCATTCGTTTCATCTCAGGTATGGATGGCACTTGAGCTGATGTAGTGGGGTGTACGAGTTCGAGCAGCATGGCCTTTTGTAGCAGTTGAAAAGCCTCGCCGACTTCGCGTGAACGATACTGCGAATTGGCAAATCCGCCAAGTCTGATTATTGATCCTGCTTCGTACCAACCATATTTTATGATGTGCCTTACAACTTCGGTGAGTTTGTTGCTTCGACAGTATTTTTCTACATCATCGAGATAAGCCCGCATGAGTCTCGAACAAATCCGGTCAACTCCCAGTAAATCTCTATGGTCTGTATAGTGTTGAACGACTTCTGGCATGCCGCCTATAATGCAGTACTGATTGAATAGGGCCATGTATTCGGTATGAAATGGCCTTGTCAATTCGGCATTGTCAAACGACAATAGCTCGGTCGCGCGGTCTATCGCTCTGAGGAATTCTCTGAACGAACAGGGTCGAATAGGCAGATAGTCCACCCTGCCAACAGGAAAACTGGTTTTTATATCTATAATGTTTTCAAGCAGAGATCCAGCTGCAATTACATGTAATTGTGGCATCTCCTCGTAGAAATACCTCAACTTGGCAACAGCTTGCGGAGAATTCTGGATTTCATCGATGAAGATGAGTGTGTCTCCTTCTCCCTGTTTTTGTTTTTTGCGTGCGAACAATAGGCTGACGGTGTCCTGGATACTCAGGTTGAGATCAAAGGCACCACGGTCACCATTCGACTCCATATTGAGATAGAGATAGTGGTCGTATTCACGAGCGAACTCATTCACAATAGTGGTTTTCCCCACCTGTCTGGTTCCTCTCAGAACCAAAGGATGGCGATCTCTATCGAACCTCCAGTTTCGGAGGTATTGCAGGGCATCTCTTTCAATCATTGTTGTAAAGTGTTGGCTTTCTGCTGCAAAGTTACAATAAATGTTTGAAAATCTGGGTATATTTGTGAAAATTTTGGCTCAAAATTCGGGTATTTGCTGAATTTTATGGTCAAAAATTTCGGTATTTGAAAAATTCCGTTTGTACCAGATGATTTAAGTAGACACTGAAAAAAAATTTTTGAAAAGGCTCAATCTATTTATTGCAGAGCCTCCAAGAGAAGGCCGAAGAATACGTAGGCGGCGAACAGGACGAGGGTGAAGACAATGGTTCTTCCCAGGCAGCCCCAGCCGTTCATGCCCTGCTGTTTCTTTTTCTTTTTGGATTTCTTTTTGCTTGAAGATGTGCGTTTTTGTGAGGTGGAATCACTGCCCGACAGGCCGGTGTAGCGGTAGGAGGTCGTTGCGGGTTTCATGCGTGTCTTGTGGGGAGGGGGAGAGGTAGCAGGCTTGTG
>CALAVE010000036.1 GCA_937892215.1 uncultured Porphyromonadaceae bacterium | reverse complement strand
CCTGAGCCACGCAACTTCTCCACAAGAGCGTCACGCAACACCCGCTCGCGCTCACCCACAGCACCGGCCTCACTAACTCCCGGCTCACCGACACCAGCCCAGCCGCTCTCGTAAGCACTGTGCTCCACATGCAGCGCATCCATCAGCGGAGCGTTCAACTGACGCATCCTGCCACCAACGGCAGCAAGCACCGCCCGGTCATCAGGCTCATAGTCGTAGTTGCCGTAAAGTACACCACGAACACCACCGCACTGATGCACATAGCCAGCCAACAAATCACCTGCATCCCTGCCACGCTTGATGTCGCTCAACTTCGTCCAGGGCAGGAACACATTAGCAACCACCATGTTCTGGTTGTTCAGCACAAGAAAACTCATCTTCTTGTGTTCACCCAAGCGGTGACTGCTCACAAACTCAGCCACACTCTGAGAGGAAACAATCTTAAAGGCACTCTCAGGGTTCCAGCCGGGAGCAAACACCTGACGGCTGAACTGATACACCTTCACAGGCACATCATCGCCCTCCGACTGAGGCATTGCCTCCACACCCGATGTCTGAGCCAAGTCGTAGTTGTCGGCAACCATGTCAAACTCACCGTACTTGCCGCTCGTCGTGTCAATGATGATACCCTGCTGCACCACGTCCTCACCAAAAGCCATCTTGACACGCTTCAACAGTTCTTGGTCCTGTCTCGACGCTTTCAAAGTTCCTCCCGGGTGGTTATGCACAAAATACACCTGCTCCGGCTTTAGCGACTGGTAGGCCACCAATGCCTGCTCGTAAGGTGCCACCACATTCACATAACTACCCACGCCCAAGTGTATCACCGTAGGCCGTCCGTCCTTCACCAGTACAAGGAACGAGTTCTCCACAGCAGCATTCTCCAATTGCCTGAAGATATATGCAACGTCCTCCGCACTCTCCACCTTCTCCTTACCGGTGAAGTCAAACTGCTTCGTCTCCTCATACACTCGCTCCACATGACACGTCTCGCCCTTCTTCAATTTGCGCAGACGCAACTCCGACGGATTGAATGATGTAGAGTCAGGTGCTTCGCCATTCTGTGGCGAAGTTTCTGTAGTTTCGCCCTCGTCACGCATGCCCACCTCGTCAAACAGGCTCATGCTATACAACGTCTCTCCCGACTTCGTCCGATAACCGGAAGAAGGCTCATACAACATTACATTGCCCGTCTCTTCATCCACCTTCTCTTCCAGCGTGTCGAAAATATGGCGCAACGACGCACCAAACTGCTCTACCTCCTTTGCCGACGGATAGGGAATACCTTTCAGCGACTCAGGCAACTCCCTGTAGTCCTCAAACGGCATCGGCTCACGGCCTGCCAAACGCTCCAGCACCTCATACACATAGTAGTTATGCTGCTGGCCGCGCTCCACAACCGCACCGCGAGACAAGAATGTATTCAACTCACCACGCTTCTTCAACTCCCTGTCAACCCACTCGGCAAGCAACCGTGCCGTTATCTCATGCGTCCTGCCCCAATACTCACCCTTGGCGGCACTACGATGGGCGTAGTCGCTACCATTCACCAAGTCAAGCATGTCATTGAAAGCCTTGCGCAACGCATCACGCATCTCAATCCGTCTGTTGTCTGTCACCATATCACCGGCACTGCCAGCACGTCGAGCAAAGTAGTTATCAAGGGCGTGCCACCATTCATGGGCCAGCGACCCTGCGCCATTCGTCTTCGTCAGGTTAATGACTACCTCACCGGGTTCATAGTGTGCGGCAAAACCACCCACACCTCTCGCACCGAAGGAAATACCCAACTCACCGTTCAAGGACATCGCCTTGGGCGACACACCAATCAAACGAGCCATATCCATAAACGCATCGTAGGCCTGGTTCACTGCCATCTGGCGGTCTGCCTGGTTCGTCCAGTTGCCGAACTGAACACCTCTGAAACCAAACGTGTTCATGAAATCCTCGGCATCCACGTTCTTGCCGTTGCGGTAGTCCTCGCCGATACGGCTGTTCTCGCCCGTGTCGAAATACACAATCTTCTTCGCATCTTCCTTGTGCTTCAGCACAGTCTTCAGCACATCATCCTTCACACTGTCTGCAAACGACTTGGCATCCTTTCTGCTTGCAAAGCCCTCTTTAATGATGCGCCCCTGTCCGTCATTGTTCGCGTACTTTTTGTCGATAACCACAGCATGGGTCCAACCGCCTTTGGCTGAATGCACCATCGTCACACGCACCACATCGTCGGCTGTCAGCGTCTTCTTCTCGCCTTTCTTCTCACGCTCTTCCTGCAACTTCGCGTTGGTTGCCTCATTCAACTTCTCAAAGTTGCCGTCAAAGTATGCCTGGGCCTCTTCCTTGGTGTCAAACTCGGTATCATCGACAAACATCTTCTCACCAGTCAGCGGATGAGTGAAACGCACCTTGTAGCCAAACTTGCGCCTGGTCTCCATGATGGGAGACACATAAGCACCGTTCTTCGTCTGGGCAAAGGCATCAGCTTCATCTTTGCTGCCAAACTCACGGGTCTTGAAGTCACGTCCCCACATCACCCTATAGCGGCCGCTCTCGCCGCTCTCACTCTTCGTGGCAGGGAAAGCAAACAACTGTGTCGGATGGCTCACGTCTGAGTCGCCACGCTTCAACTTGGCAAGATACACAATCCTGTCTATCGCCTCGTCAAGCGTCATGCCGCTGCCAAAAAGACTCGCGCGCTCGCCTTTCAGGTTCTCAATCGAGTAGCCCGTACCGCTCGTGTTGGCTTTCACCACACCATACGGAACATCCAACTTGTCACCCACACTATAGCCCAGACGGTTCATCACCTCATGCGTCACCCACAACGGGTTAGGAGTGGTCATCTCACCCCACTCATACTTATGCCCCTCATAGTCCGGGTTCCAGCCCTTGCGCTTCTCAATCTCAGCCAACTCATGCTCACGCGTAGGATAGCGATCAGCAAGCATACGCTCCATCATTGCGTCACGTCCCGGCTCGTCAAGTTCCATGAACTGTCTCAGCACTTCCATCTGCTTGAAAGTGTCAGTAGCCCAACGCTCGGCCTTCGTCTTATAGTCGGGGATATAACGCTTACTGCGCATCTCGCGCTGTGTCACCTTCGGCTTCTGCTGGTTCACCATCGAGAACAATGCCTCATAGAAAATGGCATCTTTCTCCCTCAACGCTCCGCTCTCAACGGCTTTCTTCAAGTCGGGCTTCTTATAAACCTTGCCGAAAGGCTTCTCTACCAATGCAGCCTCAGTCACATTCGCAAGCGACTTCGCAATCTCCTTGCGCATGTCCTTTCGCGCACCGGCCAGCACCTCGCCAACATCGTCAATCTTGCCATCAGAAGAACTTTTCTTGCCACTTCCTTGCTCATTCCCAAATAAATCCGTACCTTCGCCAGTGGAAGACAAATCGAGTGTACGGCTGGAAAGGCCACCAGCCTCTTCCGTACCTTCGGAAGGCAGTATGAGGATGTGGCCACCCTCACGCTCGGCTTGTCTTTTTAATGTTTCAAGTGCCTTGTCACGAATATAATGCCAATGCACAATCTCCACATTTTCCTTACCGTTGTTGACTTCCAAAAGCACAAGCTTATTTCTACCATCTGCACCTTTCGTGCTAATGACTACATAATTGTAAGGACGGGAAGCCTTTTGGTTCTGACCGTAAAGGTTGGGTGTATAAAGAGCCGTCTTGAGTATCTCGCGGCTTTGGGATGGCTTTAAGTCCTTGTGGTCTCTGGCATTCTTCTCAAAGATGTTCTTCTTGATAATCACAGGCTTTCCACCTGCGCCGATGGCCTTATCCACCCTCTCGGATATCTTCGGCAACTGTACGTTGCGAGTAGGATTGCTGAAATCCTCTCCCTTCAATTCGTCAACAGAAGAAATCTCTTCCAGTATCAGGTTTCCGTCGGCATCCACAGGATTGCCCTGCCTGTCGTAGTGTATCTTCTCCAGCCCTGCAATATAATCCTGCAACGCCTCCTCCTGACCAAGCAGCATCGCTCTGTCTTCCGTGGCAAGCCTTGACACGTCCTTCTGTATGTTCGCAAGCATCTCCTCTGCCTGCTCCAACGTTGTGCCGCTTTCATTCAGGCGCACAAGCGTATCGTCATACGACTGCAGCTGCTCATCACCATGCCGGTAGTCATACTCGTCATACACGCTCGGATGATAAGCCTTGTTCACATTGCCCTTGCCGTCCGCCTGCATGTACGCAAGCAGCTCCGTATCGTCCATCTCAGGCACGCGCTTGTCAAAGGCCGCGGCCTCCTCAGGCGTCTCTTCCGCAAAATGAGCCGCCGTGCGCTTCACCTCCGCCAAGTCAGCAGCCGCTATAGCGCCGCCCACTCCCGAGCCCTCGCCCTCTAATCGTTCCAGTACTGGGGATACGTTTCCTCCATGTACTTGCTGTAATGGTCGTAGTAGGCTCTTTCTAATTCTTTCGGCCAGACCACGTCCTTCTGGTGTGCGACACCACTCCTCTTTAATTTGAGAAATGTCTCCCGCGACAGAGGCAATTTGATTTTCTGTAAGTCTTCCGTGCTGTATTTCATCGTCTAAGAATTTTAATATTTCTTCTATATAATGTTCCGGATTATAGTCCCATTCGGCAATGGCTTGCTCAATGCTGATTTCACCGCGACCATCGTTGCCAGAGTTGTCCAGCGGACGGATGGTAACGTTCACACCCAGGTCTCTCGCCTCCTCAGCTATTTTTTCTAAAAGGCGTGCCCTCTCCTCGTACGAATCCAGGAAATAGTTAATCCCCATGAAACGGCCGATTTTCTTGCCTCTGGCAATGGTGTTCTTGAACGCCGTCAGAGCATCGTTGTGAACCACTATCACCTCAATGTCGGTCATGCCCGCTTCTGCGGCCTCACGCATCTTACGCGACAACTTGCCGGCATCGTTGAACGCCGCATCATACACCACGCCTCGGCCGCTCGTGTCTATGCCGCCCTTCTTCAGCGTGGTGCCTTTGCCGGCTCCGCCTATGCCCGACATGAAGGTAATCGTAGCATTACCCGCCGACACGGCTTCCGACATCTGACGCTTGTACAACTCGTCAACCAATATGTTACCCGCCTTCTTGTAAGCTGGCACGTTTCGGCCGTTATAGCCTATCAGTTGCAAGATGTTGCGGACCTCGTCAGGGTCAAGTACGTTCCTGGGATTCGTCAACTCGCGAACGCGCTGCAGAAGCGCCTCCTTGTGACGCTCCACCCACGCCTCCGCATCCGCTCCTTCAAGGATGCCTATCGCACGGGGTAGGGCGTTCAAGTCTCGTGACGGTTCAAAGTTACTAATAATTTCCGAAATATCCGCATCTTCCATCAGATTTTTTTTGCCTCGTAACTCCACCGTGCGCGAAGCATCCACTCGCTCTTGTATCTCTTTCAGACGGCGGTTGAGCTGGAGCGCTTCGGCCAAATTGTCAAAATACACATGATGGCCAGTGCCGTCAAGCTCCACCTCCACACCGGCGTTTTCCAACTCATCAACAATCCTGCCTGGTGCCTCTGCGTGCTGGTCCACCACATCAACTCTCACAAAGGTCTCTCCGCCATGACGCGTGTCGGCTTCAATGGTAACGTTCCCCGTGTCGGCAACATCGGGATAGCCGCGCACAATGCCCAAACGGTCAGGTTTGTGGTTGCTGTACACCTTAACGCCATCAGGCAAGCCGGTGAACTGCCTGTTATCAGCGTCATAACCAAGCGTGCTGTACACATTATCAACCTCATTACCCGCAACTTTTCCCTCTTTTACTTTGCCTGTTACGGAACTTTCACTAACTTTGCCACCGGAAACAGTGCTTTCGGGAGTAGCAGTGTCATTCCCGTTGCTCGAAAGAGTCTTGCCAGTGTCCGTCGTATTGTCGAGAACACTGTTTTTCTTTTCAAACATGGTCAGTAGCCATGTTTTCTTTTTCTCGTCCCATGTTAAGCGTACAGAAGCCTTGTATTTGTCGCTTTCCAACTGAGCACGATTTGCCGAACGCTTGACCACCACCATATCGTCCAATATCTCCTGTAAGTTGAAAAGAACTTCGGGGTGATACTTTGCAAGTTTGGCAAGACCGTAGCCATCACTGTGCCCTGTCCCCTCCTCGCCCCATACGAGGTCAATGCTTCCAATATCCTTGTGACGCAATGCACCAATGGCCTCGCCACTACGCTTTGCAAGCAAGAATGTTACAGCTTCTTTAGGCTTTCCTTGAAATTGCGTATAGATTTCACCAAATGGACCGACGGTTGGTTCTACTTCTTTCTCCAGTTCTTCACTCGCTGCATCATCAGTTCCTCTTCCGGCGCCACGCTCTCCACTTCCGTTTCCTTCACCGCCCCGGCCAGCAACGCCAGCTTGTTTAGTGCCCGCGTCTTCGCCACCGGGTCCTCCGCTATCGCGCTTCCGCTGCTCTGCCGCCCGTGCAAGGGCTGCATCC
>CALAVE010000035.1 GCA_937892215.1 uncultured Porphyromonadaceae bacterium | reverse complement strand
AACACCCTATCAAGCAACACAATAGCAAAAGCCAAAAATCACACCACCTCACCACGATGCTTGTAATGGTTGCGTAAATTCTCAAAATCCTCGGGGCAATTCTTCAGTGCGGCTGTGTCGGCAAGCGGCGCGTAACTTGCCATGATTTTCCGGAAATTCACCCTTTCAGCGCCATTAATAGGAGCCTGTGGCATTGCTACCTGCTGCTCCACCCCAATAAACTCAGCAAGCCGCTTCGCAATCATGGCCGAAGCACGTTGCTTCCCCTCCAGCGAATACCCGGCGATATGCGGAGTGGCCACAAAAGCCTTGTCGAGCAAGGCTCGGCTTATGCATGGCTCGCCCTCCCAGCAGTCGATAGCAAGGTCGCCATCCAAGGCAAGAAGGGCGTCGGTATCGGTCACGCCTCCACGTGCCGCATTCATAATCAGCCCATCGCGCCCGCGAGCCTCATTAAATATTCGCACAATCTCGCTGTCACACATGTGGAATGTGGCATATTGCCCTCCCTTTGTTAGCGGCGTGTGAAAGGTGATTATGTGGCACTGCGCAGCCAGTTCCGACAGCGGCATGTTGTGGCCTAGCGGCGGGTCGCTGACAAGCACACGAAAGCCCAGTTCTCCGGCCCAGCGAGCAACTATCGATCCCACATGGCCCACTCCAACCACTCCCATAGTCAGTCCTCGCCCATCCAGCGACAGTCCGCGATGCTCCAACCAGTTTCCCACCGAAGTAAGCACCCATTGCGCAACGGCCGGAGCATTGCATCCCGGGGCATTACATACTGTGATACCCCTTGACGCGCAGTAATCCATGTCGATATGGTCGGTACCGATGGTGGCCGTGCCAATGAACCGCACCGCACTGCCCTCAAGCAAACCGCGGTTGCAACAAGTGCGCGTACGCACCACCAGAGCGTCGGCATCGGCCACGGCGGCACTGTCAATCTCGTTGCTGCCCAGCCTCACCACTTGCGCACAATCAGTGAAAAGGCCATCAAAGAACGGTATGTTGCGCTCCACGATTATCTTCATAGCAGAAAGTTGGCGCCATAAACCAGCAGCGCTGCCAGTAGCCCCACAGAATATATAAAATGCTTCTTGGCGAACTTGGATATGGTGAAAACATGTGCCACCTGAACGGCCAGACACATATTCAACATAGACATATATATTAATATGTTATTTATGTCGATTAGCATCATTAGCAACGACAAGGTGGCAAGCGTGGTGAAAAAGGCGTTATACACACGCGTCTGGAGCCTATAATTGAATATCGTGAACATATTCACCACAGTAAGCACCACAGTGAGCACAGCCACGCCAACAATGCTGATTATCACCACCGGAGCCTGCGGAATGTCGAGAATGCTGTGTAGCCGCGTGAATTGAGGCAAGCGGAATGCCGAAAAGTCAACTAATCCAAGTCCAAACAAAATCCAGTATGGTGTGATAAGTCCAAGCAGTAGCGCTATAAAACCCTTGAGGTTCATGGCACGCATCTGCGCGAAGCCTATGGCAAATGCCACCACAAGGAACAGTGTGGAATACATAAACGTACTGCAAGCCGCAAGAAGCGTGAAAATAAGGTAAATGCTGCGCTGCGACCGACCCGACTGCTGATACGCGCCAAAGAGGATGAACGACAGCACCAACGTGGCCAGACACATTGTGGCTCCGGCGTAATAATTGGCACTTACCACCGGCACCGACAGTTGGAGCACCAGGAAAGAAGAAGCGGCTATAAACGTGTAAGTGCGCACGAATGAGAACACCTTGTTCAGCAGATGCAGCAACAAAGCGGCACACACTGTAACCGCCAATGACGTAAGAAACGAATTAATACCCTGAAACAAGGCATGGTTCGGCTCAAACAGCACGCCACCTTGTGTGTCGAGTGGCGGAAATTCCCCACTGAGCCACGCCACAAACGACAACACAGCGAATGCTATTGCCGTCAGAACCAAAAACAGCCTACTGTTATAGAACTCGTTTATACTCTCGTGATTCATCGCCTTGTGTCAGGATTCTTTTACTGGTCCTCGGGCAAGTCCTTGCGCTTCCACGACTTCCGGCGACCGTGAATTATGGGCCGCTCCTTGTCGGCTCCGAGTCGCGGCTGACGGAAACGCACCACCTTGCGGTCGAACTCGTCGCTATGGGTACGCCCACGCTCGTCAACCTGCCCGTTCTCTTCTGCCGGCCCGGGCGCGCCAGCCACATTCCTGTCGTTGTGCGCGAATCGCTTACCGCCGAACGGCCTTGGCCCACGGCCATCATCATCGCGCTTATGCCCGAACTTTCTGGGCGGCCGTTTCTCTCCGTCGAAGCGAGGCTTGGCGCCCGCAGGCCTACCCTGCGGCCTTTCCCTCACCTCACCACGCTCAATGCCGGCTGCACGCTGCTCAGCGCGGTGGCTGGCATAAGTACCGCTAAATATCTGATAGTGACGCAATTCACACTCCAGCGAGCCATTGTGAAGGGCAATCTTGTCACTTGGATGCAGGCCTATCTTGCTCAGCGTGTCGCCGTCATAGCCTATAACCCACGCGTCGAAGCCCTGGAACACGTGCTTCATCTTAGTGCCGAGCGTGGCGTAGAGGTCCCACAGGCCATCCACCACAAGGCGCTGCCCGTAAGGCGGATTAGTCACAAGCATTCCACCCTGCTCAGGCGCAGTTTCCAGGTCGGACACATCCAGCCTCTCAAGTTTGATGTATTTCTCAAGACGCGCGTTCTTCACATTCTCGCGGCTGATGGCTATGGCCTTGCCCAGCACGTCGTAGCCGTAGATAGTGCCGCTGAACTCGCGCTCCATGGAGTCGTCGTTATAGATTTCAGAGAACAGTTCTGCGTCGTAATCGCGCCAGTTCTGGAACGCATACCTCTCACGGTACACCCCCGGAGGCGTGCCGGTGGCAATCAGAGCCGCTTCCACAAGGAACGTTCCAGAGCCGCACATGGGGTCAACCAGGCACTTCTGGCTTCCGTCCCACCCGGCCATCATCAGAATGCCGGCTGCCAGCACCTCGTTAATAGGCGCGTCGGTCTGCGCTGCACGCCAGCCACGCTTGAACAGCGGCTCACCGCTCGAGTCGAGCGACAGTGTCACCTGGTCCTCCGCTATGTGTACGTTAAACATCAGGTCGGGCGACTTGATGCGGATTGACGGACGCTTGCCATACTTTTCCATGAAATAGTCGGCTATGGCATCCTTCACACGATATGTCACAAACTGTGAATGACGGAAAATCTCGCTATAAACAGTGGCATCGATGGCAAATGTGGTCTCGGGCGAGAGGAAATCCTCCCAGTGGACGCTGCTTCGCACCTTCTCGTAGAGGTCGTCGGCCGACGTGGACTTGAACACGCAGAACGGCTTCAGTATCCGCAGCGCTGTCCTGCAGCAGAAGTTGGCCCGGTACATCATCTCATTATCCCCCGTGAACGACACCATGCGCCGTCCTTCTTTCACGTCTTGCGCTCCAAGCGCCGTTAGTTCCTGCGCAAGCACACCTTCCAGTCCAAAGAAGGTCTTGGCCACCATTTCAAATTTCTCTGCCATCCTTTCAAGATTTGTTTGTTAAAACTAATACTGCCTTTCGCCCCGCTTGGCCGAAACGACACTGCAAAGATAGCGATAATAACCAATTACCGCAAATTTCATCTCATTTTCCCACTTGATAGCGGGCCAAAAATCATCAATAAATCGAGTAGGAGGTGAACACTAATCAGAGGTGTTCACCTCTTTTCGTGTTCACTTGTCCTCTCACACCACCGTACAAGCGGTTCCGCATACGGCGGTTCCTCAACCTTTCGGCAGCGCGGATGCGCTGTAGTAGCAACCTATCCAACTATAGCCTGCCCTGCGGAGTGCATCGTCTCCGATGGCGCGGTGAAGTATCCAGCTGTCGGCTATGCGCCAATAGCCCTTGCTTGTGTTGCCCCATTGGTAGGCTCGCCGCATCGGATGAGGTTTTTCCCCCTTGTCCGTGTTTTCTTCCACGATTTCCTGATGCACATGCGCAGGCGACGGCGAAGCCATTGGTCTATAGCCGCGACCCTGTTACCCATGTCGGCCAAGTTGAAGTATTCCGCCCACCCTCGCAAATAATTGCGCAGGGTGGTCTTGCGCTGCTCGTACCCCATGCCGTTGCTGCGCGAGGTAATCTGTTTCAGCTTGCGGCGCAGTTTGGCTTCGCTCATCTGGTGCAGACGCAGGCGGCATTTGCCATCGCGAACGTAGAAGCCGTAGCCAAGAAACTTCATTCTGCCTATATAGGCGCACTCGGTCTTCTCGCAGTTGACTTTTAGCTTCAAATAGCCCTCTATGTACTTGGTGATGCTGTCCCTCACGCGCTCCGCCGCGCGGCGGCTCTTACAGAAGATAAGGCCGTCGTCGGCATAGCGCACAAAGGCAAGCTTTACTCCACGGCTTTGAGTAGTATCGGTCGCCGCCGCGTCCGTGAGACCTCCCGATTAAGAACATAATCTTTCACACTTATACCTGCTTGATTTACGCCACCCGTTCCGAATAGCTATAGGGCTTTGGCTTCTCTTGCAGTCTCACCCACGGGCAAACGCCTTGGTATCAAGTTTCTGTACGTCAGGCCAGTGATTTGCCGCCGACTTCCTCCAGACCCAATGTCGCCATTGGCACCTTGTCTTTGGCTGTGTGCTTGCCGCTATTAGGCCGCACTCGGGACTTGCACCCGTTAGATTATGCCCATGTCGGGCGAACTACAGAAAGGCGGCCCGCCTTTTGTGGGGGTCGCCTTTCTGTATTATTGATTCCAATGAGCAATTACTGGGCTGTCCAGCGAGCGTTGCCCACTGCCGCAATGCCTTCGTGCTCCACGATTCCGTGCATGAAATAGATATATGCGCGGCCAATGTAAGTGGTCCAGTAGTCGGTGTAGTCCTTCGGCGATGCTGTTGCCGTCGATTTGTACTGGAACCAACCCAGGTCTTCACCGTTAGCGCCTATCTTCTTGAGCTTGAAGTCCATGCGAGCGTAACCGCTGGAATTGTAAATAGACTTCTTCATGGGGATTGTAGCCCAACCGCTGTCCTCGCCAAAACCGAACGGCTTGCCGCAAGGAATGTCGAACTCACCGGCGTTGTCACCCTCTGTGAGCTGATTCTTAAAGTAAGCCTGCAGCTTGAAGGTGGCGGGCTGAGTGGAAGTTTCCCACACGAAGTTGTAGAAGCGGTGGTTAGCACCCTCGCCAACGGGCTCCGTGAAAGGCTCAGTGGTGTCGTCACGACCTGATTCCCAGTTCACAAGTTGGTCCTTGATTGTGGGGATAGTGCCTTGCTCGCACACGAGCAGACCCTTTTCCATGTCGTAGATTACCAGGCGATACTGCTTGCCCGGCTCCAGACTCACGGAATTGCCGTTGATGTCCTGAGTAGTGCCCACGTAATACGGCTCCTTGACGATGCGAGTGAGGCCGTTAAGTTTCTCGTCGCGAACCCACTTGCCAACTATGTTTGTAGCCATGCCGTCGGCATAAGTCTGCTCACCCTGAAGGGTTGCTCCGTTATACTCCATCTTGTCACCGGCCACGAAATAAACCTTATCACCGGCCTTTACAGGAATCCTCTCGTAATAGCGATTAGTGTAGTAAACACCATTATCATCCTTCTCGTAGAGGATGTTCTCAATGCCGTGCAACTTCACCTCCACGGTACCTGCGGGAACCGAGAAGAAGAGGTTGGTACCTCCGCTGGGAATGCCGTTACGCGTAAGCAGCACTGACGACAAATCATTCTGATATTCATACCCGTTGATGTCAACCTGATATGCATAGTTGGCAGCGGCATTCTTGATAGGAGCCATGTGCACAACCTGAATATAGGCGTGAGTAGCGGGATTAGCCTCGGTCATATTGTAGGTCACATCCTTGTCGCTGCAAGCGGCAAACAAACCCACTAACAGAACCAATGTCAAATATTTAATATATTTCATCGTGTTTAATATTTTAGATGTGATAAATACTTTGTTTAGTTCTTAGGTTGGTCACCGGGATAAGCGAACCAAGGAATTGAGCACTGATAGTTGTCGGCTGTGCCGGGTATCGGCTGGAGTTTCTCAAGGCTCGGCTTATTCCACATATACTCAGAATTGTAGCGCGGACGCAGGCGGAAGCAAGGTGAACCGTTGTTGTCCTTGTTGTAAGAGCCCTTACGTCCCTGAACCTGTGCCGGAGCAAGGTAGAAGCCCTTGAACACCTTAGTGGGGTCCGAATCCTTCTTCTGGTCAACCGAAGACAGGTCCCAACCGTTACCGGTGCCGGGGTAGTCACCGCTGTACTCTACATCATAGAAGTACTTGCGCTGGTCAACCCATGCCTCGGGAGCGCCCCATGGGAAGAGGTGAACGAACTTCTGCATCATGATGTGCGACAGGGTAAGTGTTCCTGCTGTGAGGCCACCCACGTACGGGCCGTCCAGATACTCGTTGGCAAGAGTCTGGAATGTGGCTGATTTCAGCTTGTCGCCCTGGTGATACTGCTTGCCGCTGATGGGCTCGCTCAGTGCACCGGCAACCATGTAACGTTGCGTGAACGTCATGTCGGCCGCAACGGCTTTCTTGAATGCGTCGAGAGCCTCGCCCTTTGAGCCATACTTGAACTCAATCTCTGCAAGGTCGAACATCAGCTCGGCATAAGTAGCCAGAACGTAAGGAGCATCGTCGCGATAGAGCCAGCGTCCTGCACCGTCCTTAGCGCTTGTGGCAGCCTCGCGGCGACCCCAGAACATAGGAGCGGTAGCCACCGGTCCACCTGCGGCAGTGAAGCCGGAACCAACGAAAGTGAAGTCGCGAAGAGCATCGCGGTCGTCGGTCGAAGCCACGTCGTTTCCGTCCTCTGTAGCCAGCTTAACCAGCGCGCGGGGGTCGAAGTGCCCTGTTTCACGAGTGGTGTCGCACACAATCTGCTTTGCGGCAAGTTTGTAAGGATAGTTCTTATGAGCAGGCTCCTCAATAGTCTCCTTGTTGCCGTCGTCGTCATACTCAGGCACGGTACCTGTCATCACCTGCACTGCATAGTCGTGCTGCCAGTAAACGTTGCTCAGGTTGCCACGATACGGACCCCAGAAGTTGTTATAGGCACTCTCGGCAGCGTCTGCGCTACCACCCCACAGCTTCACGGCTGCATCGTCGTCGGGGCTTGCGAAGCCCTTGGCAACAGCGTCCTTAAAGTCCTTGTAGTATTTCTCCTTGAAATCCTTCTTGTTAGAAAGAGATGCGAGGTTACGTGCGATTACGGTGTAGGCAAACTTAATCCACTTCTCCGTGCTGCCACCGTAGATCCAGTCGTTTCCGCTAATCTTAGTGCCATAGTTCGTATTATCCTCACGCTCCAGCAGTTCAATAGCAGTCTTGGCCCACTCACGCACCTGCGTGTAAACCTCATCCTGATAGTTATAAGAGTGTGTCAGCTGGTTGGGGACAAATGCGTCGGTAAGGATTACCTCACCATTCTCCTTGGTCATAAAGTCCCAAGAGAAAGCCTTGATGGCATATCCGATACCTGCAAGTTTCCAGTTCTCAGCCTCCATCGACTGATTGATGAGGTTCTCCAGGTTCATACCCTGAGTCCAGTAAACCATACGCCAAGCCTCGCCTGCCGCATCGCTGGCGGCTGTGTAGTAGTGGTTGGCATAGTTAGAATAGCTGCTGGTTCCCATCATCTGAGTGAGAGGACCGGTAGCGCGGATGTCCCAGTATATACCGTAATAAGCCTGCTCAATTCCCGAGAGATAAAGATAGGCCTCAACATTATCGGGAGCATCACCATTCTTGTTCACATCGAGATAGTCGTTGCAACTGGTGGTAGCCAGGGCGAAAATCATCGACAGAAGTACTAATAATATTGAATGTTTTTTCATCGTTATTTTCCTTTCTTAATGATTTAGAATTAGAATGTTACGCTCAAACCAAACGAGAATGTACGCGGGCTGGGCAGTGACCAGTAGTCATAACCCTCACCACCAGTACCGCCGGCAGCGGCACTCATGGTGTTACCGGCCACGTCAATACCTGTGTAGTTAGTAATCGTAAAGAGGTCGTTACCCGAAACGTAAACGCTTGCGTTCTGTACCAGGCCACGTGTCACCTTATGCAGCCATGCGTCGGGAACTATGTAAGCCAGACGCAGTTCCTGGCAGCGGATATAGTTAATCTTATTCTGAATCCAAGACTCATTCTCGGCATTGTAGAGAGCAGTGCCTCCGTAGTGAGCCCAGTTGATAGCGATAGTGTTCTCGTGCGGAGTGGCGGTGTTCTCCCAGCCGTCTTTCAGAACGCCGTTGAACACATAGCTTCCGTTGTTAACACGCAGGTCAACCGACTGCTCGCTGAATCCGCGAGCCATCATTTCACGCATTGTAGCGTTGTAGATAGTAGCGTGGATACGGCCCTGGAACATAGCACTCAGGCGCCAGTTCTTGTAGCGCAGGGCGGTTGTGATACCGAAACGCAGTTTAGGTTCACGGTCACCGATAACCTTCCATTCACTGCCCACGATTGGCAGACCGGTTGTGGGGCTGATGAGGATTTGGCCTGCATCGTTGCGCTCCACTGCCAGCGCCGAGAATGCGGTGATGGATGTACCCATCGAGATACCGGTACGAACGTTGCCGTAGTTCCAGGTATAGGGGTTGTAGTACTCAGAGACTGCCTCAGGAAGTTCCACCACCTTGCTGCCTGTGTGCGACAGGTTAACACCAATGTTCCAAGTTAAGTCGCGTGTCTTAACAGCGTCCACATCCACGTGTGCTTCCCATCCCCAAGTGTTGAACGTACCAACGTTGAGGGTATTCAGCACGAATCCGGTTCCGTACGACATACGGAAGTTCTCCACAATCTGGTTCTCATTGTGAGTTCTGAACCAAGTGAAGTCGGCGTTGATGCGGTTGTTCCAGAAACGTCCCTCAAGACCTACTTCATAAGAAGTGGTCATCTCAGGTTTCAGGTTGGGGTTCGGGCCGGTGTAGCCATACTTGAAGCCGCCGCCGGTGAGGCCTGTGGGCTCCAACTCAGGATTAATCGAAAGCGGTGCCGCATCCTTACCTACGCGTGCGATAGCACCGCGAAGTTTCAGGTAGTTAAGGCCGCTCAGGTTCTTAAGGCCGGCAAGTTCGGTAATCACCCAAGATGCCTCCACTGCGGGATAGAAGAAGCTGCGGTTCTCCTTTGGCAGAGTCGAAGACCAGTCGTTACGGAAACGAGCCGTAAGGAAGGCCATGTTGTTGTAACCGAACTCAACCTGACCGGAGATAGCCTGCAGACGGCGCTTGGTGGAGCGCTTCTTGCTCACCACGGTAGAAGGTGTACAGTTGTTGATTGAATACATATCCTCCAGCACCTGGAAGTTGCTTCCGTAAGAAGCCAGGCTTGTAACGCCTTTCTCATACTGGTGGTAACCCATCTGAACACCGAACGAGAACTTCTCGTTGCAGAACTTGTTAGTGTATCCGGCAAGGATGTTCAGCGTGGGGTCGCTGTTGTTATACTTAACAATGCTGTACGAACCGGTGTTGTTAGCATCGTTCGAAGTCAGGTTGTAAGTGCGGTAGTACGGGTGAGTACCATTCTCATAAGTAGATGTGGAAACGTCGAATCCGAACTGTGCGCGAACATAAACGTGCTCAATGGGAGTGAAGTTCAGTGAGAACGCGCTGATGAAACGGTCGGTCACATCATGGTTCAGGTTCTTGTACATTCCGAACAACGGGTTCAGAAGGTCGCCATCGGTGTAGTAGTTAGGATAACGCATGTGGCGTCCGTCCTCGGCCAGGTAGTTGCTCATGTCGTCCACGTTGGGCCAGCGATAAGAGCGGGCCAGAGGGCCGTTAGCACCACGAGCCACCTTGTCGTTCTTCTGGTTCACATACTGCATACTGCCCTCGAAGCGTAACCACTTGGTGAGCTCGGCACGGCCGGCCAGCGAGAAGTTGGTTCGCTTCAGGTTTGTGGTCTTGATAACACCGTCCTGATTGAAGAACGAAGCACTACCACGAACACTCATCTTCTCGTTACCTGCCTCAACCGACACGTTGTGCTTGTGCATAAAACCGGTTTGAAGCACGGCCTTAGCATTGTCATAGTAAGGTATGCTGCCGTCGTAGATGCCTCCGTAGTGGTTAGTGTAGTAGTAGTTTGTTGCGCCATAGGCACCGTTGGTGTAGGTGTCCTGAATCTTGGGCCAGCCATAGGCTTTCGACCACGACAACTGATTGCTGTAAGTCACTTTAGCGCGACCGTTGCGACCTTTCTTTGTGGTGATGATAATAGCACCGTTCGATGCGTCAGAACCATAAAGAGCGGCTGCGGCGGCACCCTTAAGCACTGTCATGCTCTCAATGTCTTCGGGGTTAAAGTCGTTACCACGGCTCGAATAGTCCATGTAGCGAGTTGCCAGACCGGAAACGTCGTCGGCCACTGCCAGACCCTTCGACGGGTCGAACGAGGTGTTGTTCATCGGCATACCATCCACAACGTAAAGCGGCTGGTTGTTACCCGACAGTGATGTGGCCGAACGGAGCACAACTGCAGTTGACGCACCGGGAGCACCACCCGACGAGATAACGTTCATACCCGACACACGTCCCTGCAGAGCCGAGATGAAGTCGGTACGGCCCGACTCGGTAATGTCGGTGGCCTTCACATTCTGGGCTGAAGAACCCACGGCACGCGCAATACGCTTAACACCGAACTCTGCCGTAATCACAACCTCTTCCAGTTGGTTGGCCTTGCTCTCGCTAAACATCACGTTGCTTGCCTGAGCTGCCGGCAGTTCCATCGTCTCATAGCCCACGTAAGAGAACACAAGGGTTGAGCCCTTGGGAGCATTGATTGAGTAACGCCCGTCAAGATCCGTAACGGTTCCGCGGTTCGTACCCTTAACCTTTACGGATACACCAATCATTGGCTCTCCGGTTGCGTCCTTAACAACGCCGGTTACTTTTTCACCGTTGGTTTGCGCTACAGCTGCGAAGCCCGTGGCAGAATGCGAGATTCCCACCGGTGCTCCACACGCAAAAATAAGCGCTGCCAACAATACACATTGTTTTTTCATACGCTAATGTTTTGTGATTAAGTAGTTTAAATTAGTTAAGTAGTTAATAATTAGAAATATAATTCTTCTTTATCTGCATCAAAAACAATCTCTTATCTCACACATAAGCGACCATATTCCGCTTTTTGGGTGAAAAAATACAACTATTTTCGACCCTCCAAAGTAAACACTTTTTTAGTTTTAATCCAAAAAATTTAGAAAAATTTTTATTCGATTTTTGAAAAATCTGACATTTATCATCAAAAAATTGGATTTCACCTTTTAATAAAAGCCTTTCGCGGCTTATTTACCCGCTTAACAATCATAAACAATTGTATCTTTGGAATGGTCGCTTATAACGCTCATAAGTGACCACTTTTGACAAGCAAAAAGTGAGAGCACTTATATTTTTCGCTTCAAAATTAATAAAATTTAGTGAAACTCCCAAAAAAACCAAAAAAAAGTATTACTCAAGAGCCCAAAAAAGGTGTCTTATCTCACACATAAGCGACCAATGTGTCACTTATGAGCGTTATAAGCGACTTACAAATTAATATCACATGAATTCGGTGGATATACTAAAGAAAGGCTATTACTGACTTTTGAGATTTTTGCTCTATGCTTGATGTTTCAAGCAAGGGTAACAATTTGAAACATGAAAACTTTAATATCATTATTTTATTAACTTTTTGTATAACCAACTAAAAAATCGCGTATGAAGAAAAGGTTAGCTCTTTTTGGAGCACTAATTCTGAGTTGTGGCGCATGGGGCATGCTCATCAACGCTGCTCCCGCTCCGCAAGTGGTGGAGTCGCAAGGCAACACCAAGATTGTTAGAGGTACAGTGGTTGACGAAAGCGGCGAGCCCGTTATCGGCGCCAGTATCTCTGAGATTGGTACCATCCGTGGCACGGCTACCGATGTCAACGGTGCTTTCTCACTTAAGGTTGGCAACAATGCCAAGTTGCAAATCACCTCAGTAGGTTACAAGACTGTAACACTGGCGGCTAAAGACGGGCTGAAGATTGTACTCGCCGAGGACAAGGCCCTGCTCGACGAAGTGGTGGTTGTGGGTTATGGTACACAGCGCAAGGCCAACCTGACCGGTGCCGTCAGCAATGTGGACGTATCCAAGGTACTTGAGTCAAAGAGTGAGTTCGATGTGGGCAAAGCCCTGCAGGGAACTGTTCCGGGACTTACCATCCTTAACAACAGCGGTGACATCAACGGTGATGCCTCTATTGTTATCCGTGGTATCGGTACCCTGTCGAACAGCGGAACTTCCACTCCTCTCTATGTTGTGGACGGTGTTCCCACCGACAACCTCTCCTACCTCAACACTAACGACATCGAGACAATCTCGGTGCTGAAGGATGCCGCTTCAACTTCAATCTACGGTACTCGCGCCGCCTTCGGTGTGGTTCTTATCACCACCAAGACCGCCAAGACCAAGGACAATGTGAAGATTTCTTACAAGAACAACTTCGCATGGAGCCAGGCAACTTCTCTGCCTAACTATCCCAATGTGCCCACTCAGGTGCAAGGACTTATCGACGTTAACTCTCGTATGGGTCTGGAGAGCGAGCTCTTCGGTATGTATATGGACAGCGAGGAGTTCCAGAGAGGCATGAACAACTGGGTAGCAAAGCACGGAAACACTAAGGCCGGCTATCGCGAGATGATCTACGGTGACGACTACGACGAGTATGGCTACTATGCCGACTGGGACGTGCGCAAGATTATGTTCAACAACGCCGCTCCCTCAATGAGCCATAACTTCGACGTGCAGGGTAATTCCGGCAGAACTAACTACTACGTTTCGTTCGGTTTCAACAAGAAGCAGGGTCTGCTCAACTTCGTTCCCGACAAGGTGAGACGTTACAACGCCACCGTTAACGTATCGACTCAGGCTACCGACTGGCTGCAGATTGGTGCCCGCGTTTCTTACAACGACCGCACTTACACCGCTCCTCACAACCGTCAGGAGTACAACAAGGCCGGTTATCAGTACCTGTGGCGCTGGGGTTCGTTCTTTGGCCCTTACGGCTACTTCGTGAACCCCGACGACGGCATGGAGTATGACGCACGTACCATTATCGGTTACCGCAAAGAGGCAGGCGAGACTTCTCGCAAGATGAACAACCTGCGTCTCACCGGTTTCCTGAAGGTTGACCTCTCTCACGGTCTCACCTTCAACGGCGACTACACTTTCATCCGCAAGAACACTCGCTACAAAGGCGTGGGTCTCCCCGCCACCGTGTACAACACTTGGGGTCTGGCTCCTAAGGCTCCGGCTACTCTCTCAACAACCACTTACATCGAGACCGACCGCAGCGTTTATCAGAACCAGGTGTTCAACGGCTACTTTGAGTACAACGGCACTTTCAGCAATGCCCATAATCTCAAGATTCTGGCCGGTGCAAACCTCGACAAGGCCGACTATGAGTACCTCTATTACGAGCGTCACGACCTCCAAGACCTGAACATGCCTGAACTGGCTCTCACTAACAGCGACTACAGCTACTCGCACCAGCACACGCATCAGGGTTCGGCCGGTTTCTTCG
The DNA here is from genome assembly GCA_937892215.1 of uncultured Porphyromonadaceae bacterium. GTDB lineage: Bacteria > Bacteroidota > Bacteroidia > Bacteroidales > Muribaculaceae > Sodaliphilus. The sequence continues at coordinate 5,226 of CALAVE010000035.1, read as the reverse complement.
GACGTATCAACTACGACTACAAGGGCATCTACCTGGTTGAAATCAACGGCCGCTACGACGGCTCCAGCAAGTTCCCCGCCGGCGACAAGTGGGCATTCTTCCCCTCGTTCTCGTTAGGTTATCGCATCAGCGAGGAAGCTTTCTTCGAGCCTCTGAAGAGAACCATCAGCAACGCTAAGATTCGCGCTTCTTACGGAACTATCGGTAACCAGGAAATCGGTAGCAACATGTTCCTCGAGACCATGGCTAAGCAGACCAACGCCGTGAACTGGATGGGCACTGGAACTTCCAAGTACGACTACTTCTCAGCTCCCAAACTGGTGTCTAAGTCTCTTACGTGGGAGACTATCCGCACCACCAACATCGGTATCGACCTCGGTTTCCTCAACGGCGAGCTGAACTTCACGTTCGACTGGTTCCGCCGCGACACCAAGGACATGCTCGCTCCCGGAAAGGCTATGCCTTCAGTACTGGGTGCCTCTGCCGCTTGGGAGAACGCAGGTTCTCTCCGCACCAACGGATGGGAAATCACTATTGACTGGCGTCACCGCTTCGGCGACGTGAACGTTTACGCCACCGCTATGCTGAGCGATTATAAGACTAAGGTTACCGCTTGGGACAGCAACAACATGATTAACGAGTACTACACCGGTAAGAACTACGGCGAAATCTGGGGCTTCGAGACCGACCGCTACTTCACTTTCGACGACTTCAACTCCGATGGCACTTACAAGGACGGCGTGGCCGACCAGACTGCTCTCCAGAGCGGATCATTCGTTTATGGCCCGGGTGACATCAAGTTTAAGGACCTCAACGGCGACGGCAAGATCGACTGGGGTGAGGGTACTCCCGAGAACCACGGCGACCTCAAGGTTATTGGTAACACCACTCCGCGCTACCAGTATTCGCTCCGTCTGGGCGCTAACTGGAAGGGTCTGGACATCGACATGTTCATGCAGGGCGTTGGAAAGCGCAACGTTTGGACTCAGTCGGCATTCGTAATGCCTATGATGCGTGGTGCTGACGCTCTCTATTCTAACCAGACCAGCTACATCACTGAGGCCGACTATGCTGCCGGCAAGATCGACCAGAACGCCGACTTCCCGCGCATGTGGGCCGGCGGTGCAGGCCGTGGACGTGCTTCAAGTTCTATTCTGGACCTGGGTACTTACAACTTCTATCCTCAGAGCAAATACCTTGTTAACATGGCTTACCTGAGAATGAAGAACATCACTGTGGGCTACACCCTGCCGAGAGACATCACTCGCAAGGCTTACATCGACCGCCTCCGCATCTACGCTTCGTTCGACAACCTGTTCGACATCGTGAACCACAACAAGGGCACAGGTATCGACCCGGAAATCAACACCGGTAGCGGTTCGTACGGCAATGGCGTTTGGGGACGTATCGACCCGATGATGCGTACTTACTCATTTGGTATCCAAATTGATATCTAATTCGGTGTCAAGATTTACGATAAGAGGATTAGTTATTTATAACATCTAAAGATAACGAAACGAATATGAAAAAGTTTTTATTATTTTTCGCAGCAGGACTTCTGCTCACTTCGTGCTCCGATCTGCTCGATACCGAACCATACGATCAATTCACGAAGGCTAACTACTTCACTAACGAAACTAACGTTCAGCTTTTCGCTAACTACTTCTATAACACTTTCACCGGTTATGGCTCGGGTAGCGGAGACTACTACTTCAATTTCTTGAATGACGATCAGGCTACTACCGGTATTCAGCCCTGGACTTACACGGCTGCTCCCGGTACAGCTTCAGCATGGGATAACCCTTACGTTGAAATCCGCCGTGCTAACACTCTGATTAACGCAGTTCCGGGCATTGATGGAATGAGCGATGCCAGCAAGAACAACTGGCTGGGTATCGGCCGACTCTATCGCGCTTGGCAGCACTTCAAAGTGGTGCGCAACTACGGCGACTGCTACTGGGTGGAAAAAGAACTCGACTCTTCGGACGAGGACATCCTCTACGGTGCCCGCCAGCCGCGTAACGACGTGATGGACAAAATCCTTGAGGACCTTAACTTCGCTTGCGATAACATCAGCGCCAACGAGAGTTCACGCGTCGCTTTCAACAAGTACGTGGCTCTCTCAATGAAGGCTGAAATCTGCTTGTTCGAAGGCACTTACTGCAAATATGTAGCTAAGGACAACTCCCGCTCGAACAAATACCTGACCGAGGCTAAGAACGCTTGCAACGAAATCATGAAATCCGAGAAATTCTCGCTCAACGCCAGCTACAAGGCTAACTTTGACTCTGAGAACCTCGCCGGTAATAACGAGATGATTCTCTACAAGCACTACAACTATGGCTCTATGGCTCACGGAACCATCGACTATACTTGCGGTTCTACCATCGTTCACGGTATGACCAAGGACGCTTTCGACAGCTACCTCTTTACCGATGGCAAGCCTCTGGCTTCCACTTCACTCGACAAGAGCGATGAAGGTAAGATTGTTAAGATTATCGACAACTCCGGTCTGTACGAAGAGCCACAGCCTTACATCGATATTACCGACGTTCTCGCTAACCGCGACCCGCGCCTTGCAGCACAAGTGGACAACATCCTTCAGTTCCCAGGCTGCGGCTATGCTCGCTTCCCAGGACAGAAAACCATCTCGGCTCAGTCAACTTCTTCGAGCGGTTATGGCGTTCTGCTGTTCGATAACGAGAAATACGCCGACAACAACGCTCTGCGTCAAGCCACTAACGGCAACTGGACCGATGCTCCCATCTTCTGGTATGCACAGACTCTGCTTAACTATGCTGAGGCTTGCGCAGAACTCGGTAGTATCTCACAGTCCGACCTCGACAAGTCCATCAACCTGCTCCGCGACCGCGTGGGGATGCCGCACCTCACCACTTCGCCCGATGCCGACCCGGCTAACAACATGGGCGTAAGTGCTCTGATTTGGGAAATCCGCCGCGAGCGCCGCGTGGAGCTGATGTACTGCATGAACGACCGTTACTACTCACTGCTACGCTGGAACCAGCTTCAGCTGCTCGACACCAAGAAGTATCCTAACCAGACACTTGGCGCACACGTAGGTAACTTCGGTGCCGACATCGACCTCTCGAAGGTTGACCTGAACTCCGACGGTTATATTGATTTCAGAAACAACGGTGCCGAGCGCGTTTGGGACTCCAAGTACAATCTGTACCCAATCCCCAACGACCAGTATAACCTGAACAAGCAGATTGGTCAGAACCCCGGATGGTAATCGTTAACCTTGATTGCTAATTCCTGAGGCACTGCCTCAGTGAACCCCGATAAAAGCCTGCGACCACGCGTCGCGGGCTTTTTCGCTATTTGCATGCCACAATTCTTGCTCAGTTTGGGAATAATTGCTTAACTTTGTGACTCGTAACACTCATTATAATGCGCTCCATAAATAAACCTGACTATTATGGCGAAAAAAATACTTATAACAGGGGCCGGCGGCTTCATTGGCGGCTATCTGGTGGAAGAGGCCCTGAAACACGACTTCGAGACGTGGGCCGCCGTGCGCGCCACCACTAACCGCGAATTCCTCACCGACGAGCGAATCCACTTCATTGAGCTGGACTTCACCAGCGAGGAAAAACTCAGGCAGACGCTATCCGTCCATGTGACCGAGCACGGCCGATGGGACTACGTGGTGCACAACCTGGGTGCCACCAAGGCCACCAATTACACCGACTTCGACCGCATCAACTACGGCTACATGCGCCTGCTGGCCGACACGCTTCGCGACATCAGCGCCGTGCCCGAGGTGTTCCTGCTCATGAGCAGCCTTAGCGTAATGGGACCCGGCGACGAGGTGAACTACACCCCCTTCATGCCCGGCGATGTGCCCAACCCCAACACCCGCTACGGCACATCCAAACTCAAGGCCGAGACCTACCTCATGTCGCAAACTGCCATACCCTACACCATATTCCGCTGCACAGGCGTCTATGGCCCGCACGAACGCGACTACTACCTGATGATGAAGTGCATCAAGCACGGGTTCGACTTCAGCGTGGGATTCAAGAAACAGATGCTCACTTTCATCTACGTCAAGGACCTGGCGCGCGCCGTGATGAACTCGCTTGAAGTGGGTGCGCTACGCAAGGCCTACTACATCAGCGAGAACCGCAGTTACACACAGAAGGAATTTCGTGCCATCGTGGCTCGCACACTGGGCAAGCGACTGGTGCTCCCCGTCATCTGCCCCCTGTGGCTGGTGAAAGTGGTGTGCTCAGTGGCCGAGTGGTGGGGCAAGGTAACCCTAAAGCCCAGCACACTCAACCCCGACAAGTTCAACATCCTGCGCCAACGCAACTGGCGATGCGACGTGCACGACGCACAACGCGACTTCGGCTTCGAGGCTCGCTACTCACTGGAGCAAGGTGTGGAAGAAGCCATCAGCTGGTACCGCCAGGCCGGCTGGCTCTAATCCCAGCAGGCCAACCGGAGGCTTCTTCACTCACTCACATTTGCCTCACAATCACAACAAAAAGACTTTATAAAACCACCTTTCGTCGGCCTACTGACCGATTCGGGTTTATTCTTCTACTTCGAATCCTTTATTTATTATATTTGCAAAGTAAACAGGCGGTAGAATAAAGTTACACAACGGGGAACTCATCGTTTTTGCATAGATGACACCCCTCATTGAGCCATAGCACAGTGAAGCGAATTGCACAAGAAGCATCGGGGGAAATACAATATGCCCATCCTGTTGCAATAAATCTAATGATTCTTTTTTGATATCAAAAAAGCTGTTCAATTCAGCCTTTAGCAAGGGCTTGTCGTCCTGAGTTTCATTGATGATGATTTTGCTGCAAAGCATTGATAAATCTTTGTCAAAAGAAAACTGTACTTCGGTCTTATATTGCACATCAGTCACTTCAGCAGAATAATTCTCGTCAAATAAGGCGAATTGAGCAAGTTCCATTCTGCAGAACCGGTACATTACTTGTTGTTCTTGTCCCATGCCTGTCTGGATTATGCTGCATCAATAGCAGCGGGTACATAATTGTTTTTATTTGTTTGCCTTTCGCTATACTTCTCGCTTTTGGCCGCTTCGGGAGAGAATTTGTGAATATTAGTGGACGAATAAGCCAGAGTGGTCAGGGTGATATTGAGATATGGTTTAGCTATAGAGATGATTCTTTCACCGATTAAATTAGGTCAAAACAGACCGAAACAAACCTTAAATCAAAGCGTGTA
>CALAVE010000034.1 GCA_937892215.1 uncultured Porphyromonadaceae bacterium | reverse complement strand
TACTTCGGTAGAGGTGGGTTCGCTTTCTTGAATTCATCGTTAACTTTCCCGATACCACGACCCCAAGCCTCAATGAAACCGGCTTTGAAGAATGTGTTGGCAATATTTTTGTTGCGAGGGTGAGAGGAGTGTTGTTCCATAAGAGAGTCAATGGTAACACCGAATGGCAATCCACCTTGATTCCATATAGTGATGCGGTCATTATAAACGCGCATTTGGATATGTGCGCCTGTGTACTCCTTGTGGCAAATAGCATTATACAATATCTCTCGTAGGGCATCTTCGGGAATTTCAAGCGTCTCGACCCTTACCATTCCCTCATAATGAATTGGAGAAATGAGATACTTGTTCTTTAGGATTTCGACCACTTTGTCACCCATCTGAAGAATATTCCCTTCAATAGTGTCTTGGGATAGCAAATCATTGTTTTCTCCGCCAAAACGGCCTATGCGGAATATAGCCGAGACAAAATGGCGTTGTGGGTCTTTGCCGAACAGCAACAATGCGGCATTTTTAAGTTTTCCCTCATCGTTGATTAGTTGCAGGTTCTGCAATACTTCTTCGGTCGTATAATTGATGGCTTCAGGACTGAGGCGTTTGTGGAAGATACCTTTGCGCAAGAAATATTCTATGGCTATACGGTCGATTTTGTCAATCCCAACCTCGGTAGGAATCTCATCCCACGACAGGCCCATCTTCTTCAGGATGAACTGCTGAAGGGCGACACCTCGCAACTGCTGCTTGGTTGCGCCGCTGCGTATGTGATACTCGCCTTTATATGCGATGGGCATATTGCTCGGCTCAACGACTATCTCGATAACGTCTTTGCCTTCGCGCTCCAGTAGATTAACGTCACACACGATGCCGAGTGTAGTTACAATCTTGTTGGGAATATCTTCCAACAAGCGGTGGGAATTGCTGACACCCACGACTTTCTGATTGTCGTCAATGCCAATGTATATCGAGCCGCCTTGCGCATTGGCGAAGCCGCATATCCATTTCAGATATTCGTCGCGCCACGATTCTTTGTATTCTATGTTCTGATTTTCAGCCATTATTTTGCCTCTATTAGACCGCAAAGGTAACAATAATATCCGAAACAGAGGGTATAATTTCCTGTCTTTTACTCGAAGAACCCACCTTTATAATTTTGTGGCAAAATTCAGTACGATTATGCCACAGACTAAATACAATCTCCACCTCAAAGGCTACGTCGGAGGCTACGACTTCGACCGCGACTATGTGGACTATGTGCTTGCCAAGAACGAGGGCAAGCCGGTCCACGTGCTTATCGACAGCCTCGGCGGTTCGTTGGCGACCGCACTCTCCATCGCCTCGGCGTTCAAGCGTCATGGCGATGTCACCGTCCACTTCGTGGGAATGAATGCCAGTGCCGCAACCATCGCTTCGCTCGGTGCCCGCCACATCAGCATCGACGCGTCGGCCATGTACCTCGTGCACAAGTGCAGCGCGGAGTTTTTCGAGTGGGGAAACCTCAATGCCGACCAGCTCGCAACTGTCCGCGACAACTGCGAGGCGGCAATCCGTGACCTCAACAAACTCGACAACAATGTTGCCGCGATGTATTCGGCCAAGTGCAGCAAGCCCGAGGCCGACCTGCTCGACTTGATGCGAGTAGGCGGCTGGCTCACCGCTAAAGAGGCTAAAGCCTGGGGCTTTGTCGATGAGATCACCGACCTGGGCGAGACCAAGCCGGTGCTCACCGACGCGGTGGCTTCGGCAATGGCGGCTGCCGGTATGCCCATTCCGAACATACCCACAGCCTACAGCCGCAATGAGACGCTCATCGAGCGTTTCATCGCTGCCATTGCCTCGCTGTTCAAGTCCGCCAAGGAGGCCGAACACGAACAAATCACCGCCGGAAATCCCCAAGCAAATTCTACTCCCACAGAGGAGAATCAAGCTAGTCATAACGAAAATAATCATCCATCTTCCCCAACACTCAAACCATCCGCAACCATGCTCCAGTCCCTTTCGCTCCTTGGCGAAGTCCTCAACATCGAGGGCTTCGCTGTGGGCGAGGACGGTGTGAAGCTCACCGCAGAGCAAGCGCTCGCCGTTGAGCGTGCCATCGCTGACCGCGACAAGCGCAACACCGAACTCGCCGAGCAGGTTCAGGCATTGAAAGCCAACCCTGCCGAAAAGTCACAAGTGGTGGTCGATGCTCCGCAGCAGACCGCCAAGTCTCCCTTTGACGTGTTCGCCGACAAGGTGAACAACGCCAAGAAGCTGTTCAACCAAGTTCCCTAAATTCGCTCATCTCTAATCTCAAAGTAATATGGCAGGACAACTCAACATCACCCCCTCGCTGGAGCAGTTCCAGGAAGCCGCCACCAAATGGCGACCCGAGCTGCTCATGCAGCCCATCATCGGGTGCCAGGACACCATCCAGCACATGACTCCTCGTCCCGGCATCCGCTACAAGGAGAACGTGGGAGCCATCAGCGGCAATGCGCAGTTCGGGCCTTACAAGCCCTCACGCTCCTCCGACTTCAATCTCAATGTGGAATACAGAACCCTTGAGACGTTCATGGGTTCCGTGCACTGCAAGTTCGAGCCGAACTCCGCAGCTTCCACCATTCTCGGCTACATGGCGGCCACCAAAGGTGACGGCCAGATGCAGGCGCCCACGGCGCTCCATGTGCTCACGCTCATCGCCAAAGGTCTCTCGGAAAGCCTCAATGACGCTATCTGGTGCGGTGTGCGCAACGCAAGCGGCGACACCACCAAAGACCTGTTCGACGGCTTCGACACCATCACCATCGCCGAAATCGCCGCCGACAAGATCAGCGTGGCCAACAAGAACTACATGAAGCTCACCGAGGAAATCACCACCGCCAACGCGCTCGACATCGCAAAGGAAATCCTCTACTCGCTCGACCCACGTCTGCGTGCCCAGGAGCTGAACATGTACTGCTCGCAGGACTTCGCCGACAAGTACAACGAGGCCATGCTGCTCACCCACGGAGGCATCAACTACTACACCCGGTTCGGTCAGGACTGCGTGGAGGGCAGCAACGGCAAGCTGCACATCATTCCGCTGTTCAACAAGGCTGACTCGAAGTTCATCCACGTCACGCCCAAGAGCAACATGCTCGTCGGCTATGACCAGATGGGCGACATCGAGAGCGTCATGGTCAAGGAGTACGAGCCGTTCATCCTCTCGTACATCGCCACCATGTTCTTCGGCGTGCAGTTCGAGTCCATCGACTACCGCAAGCTCAAAGTCATCGAACTGGCAGCCTAATAGTCATTCACCACTAATCACGAAGTAAAAACATGGCAACCAATTGTACCAGTATATTGAAATCGCTCGCTTGGTGCCAGGGAACGCCCGAGCTCCCCGGCATCAAGCGCCGTATCTACTACATCGGCAAAGACCAAATCGTCAAGTGGCCCACGCTCGCACATGACAACCGCGGGCGACTGACCGCCGCCGCATACGTCGGCAATTTCGTTTTGGCAGCCGATGCCACCTGGAAGTATATCGACATCCTGCCCGACAAGTCGCAGCTCACCAGCGAGGCGCAGGGTGAATACCCCTCGATGACGCAGCTGAACAAGCTCACCGCTGTTCACCCGGGCGTGGGTGTGGACGCTTCGGCGCTCGCCGCATACGTCAACAACAACGATTGCGTCTATCTCGTCGAGACCGTGCCGGGCAAGTTCCGTGTGGTCGGCAGCGACGCATGGCTCGTGAAATCGACCGTGGCGCAAGACCTCGGGCAAGGCCCCACGGGAACGACCAGCACCACGCTCTCGGTGGAGGCCACCGACGAGTGCCCCGCTCCGTTCTACTACGGCAAGATTGAGACCGAGGACGGCACCATCCAGCCCGAACAGGCTTCGACTGCCGCCATCGAGTATAACGGCACTGTCTATACCACGGACAATTTCGAGGACTTGTTCACCGCTGTCGCCGCTGACACCAATAAGACACCGGCGGAGGTGGAGGCCGTCTATGAGCAGATAGTAGCCGCCAACGCGGGTGACTACACCATGGCGGCTGACGAGTTCACCGAGAGAATCGCCGATTGGAAACAAGCGGCTGCAGCCAATCCTTAACCGGAATGGCTGACAGTCACTCGCGGGTCGAGGGTGCTGCCGTCGATATGGGAGAGGTCTTGCGCGACATGACCTTTCCTGTAAGCGACCTCAGTTCCCTCGACTTTCATTCAGGCGGCGACGCTGCACCCCAAGGCCGAGCCCAACAAAAGGATTTGTTTGCCGTGCAGAAGCGCAAGTCGTGGGACAAATCCACCGAGGCAAGGTGTGATTTCTCCTACAAACTGCGCTTGACTCGCCGCTCGAATGTGAACTTCGTTTCCATCTGGCAGAAGTCGGTGTACGGCAGAACACTCACCGACATCAAGGCCGACCCCGACATGGTGCGGTTCTTTGCCGACAGTATCGTGCCGGTCATTCGTGAAATGCTCGGCTACAATCTCTCTCAAGGCGGCTGGTGCATCTGCACCTCGCCCAAGCGTAGGCACAAAGTGAAGAACTTCGCCACGCTCATCAGTGAGGAAATCGGGCGGCAGCTCGATATTCCGTTCTACGAGGATGTGGCATTTTGCCACACAAAACAACGAGTAAACGCTGTTTTTGAACTGAATATCTTGCCGAAAGAGCCTAACATCATAGTTTTTGATGACTTTGTGACCACAGGACAGACTTTGCTCGCCATGAAGAAACTGCTTCAAGGCTATAACAAGAATCTCATATTCTTTTCAAATGTGAATAATAAGCTATGAACCAAGAGTTTACAAAAGAAATACAAGATTGGCTGTATTTGCCACATGAGCAGCGCGACTACGCCAAAGGCGCACTCTATCTGCTGCAGCTCACGGGCAATCAAATCCAGTACCGCAATCTGATGGCGAACCCGCGGCGTAACGCCGAGTTCATTGAACGCCAGTTGCAGAAACGACTGTCGTTCCGCTTGCAGAAGCTCACTCACGCGCAAGTTGAGGAGATGCAATCACAGGTAAACGTGATTGCCAAGAAGCTCACGCCTAATACCGGCGAGAGTTTCAAACAGGGCAAGCGTGACGACCACGACCTGCTGCCCGATGAGATTCAGGCTCTCTATGTCGAGAACCTGGGCATTGTGCAGCGGATGCGCGAACTGCACTTGAAGTTGCGCTCGCTATCGACAGAGGATAATCCGGCTCGCGACTGCGACCGTTATCCTTTTCTCAAAGAACTTATCGACCTCGATAAGAAGTTGCACTCGAACTGGGAGACCTACGACCACTTCACCGGCACAGACGGTGCAGCGGTCATGGAGAATGATGCCCGTGAGGAAAGTCGAAAGGCGGTGCGGATGATTAACCTGGCCAAAGGACGCTACGCCAAAAAGCCAAGCGAGGAACTGAAGGCTCAGATTATCGACTTGTATGGCAAGGTTATCAATCCGACCGACAAACTCACTAATGACCTCAAAGAATTGGGGATTTTGTAAAATACGACCGCCCCACAAGGCTGTGAGGCGGAAGGGCGGTTCTTACCTCTAATGAGGCTTGACCCATTCTTGACGCACGGAGTTTTAAGACCGTTCAAAGCGTCGGGTGGTCAGAGACCGCTGCAAAAGTAGCAAAATTTCATGAAACGAACCGCAGACATATCGGATTTTTTGAAGCCCATTCGAGAAAAGCCCTATCAGGCTTATCTCTCCAACGCCTTGCAGGTGGCGGACGT
>CALAVE010000033.1 GCA_937892215.1 uncultured Porphyromonadaceae bacterium | reverse complement strand
TCTGATCGTGACTGGAGTTCAGACGTGTGCTCTTCCGATCTATGGAACAAATATACAAAATGGTTTCAAAAATTGGTTTTTCTGTATCTGATAATTTGAGCAAATCATTTAGCGTTCACTCTATCTCTAACGGAGTTGCGTCTTATAGATATCGTGCACCTAAATCTGTTTTGGTGGGAGAATCATTTCAGTTGGCGCAATATTTCAGAGTGCTTTTTTCACTAGCAAACTATATCGATAATGCAGACGTTAAGGGAATTGGATACAATGAGAAATATGAGTATTTCAAGTTGCTTAGATGTCAAATGTCAGATGAGGAGCAGACATTGCTATACTATAATTCTATATCACCAATGGGTTTGGAATGGAACATTAAAAAAAACAATGAGCCTTTATCGATAGATTCAATGGGACTAATCGCAAAATATAGACTTGTGAAGAACTTGCCTCCCAGATTTCCTTTCTTTGGTATAAATCCAATGGAGTACTATGCGACTGAAACGAAATATTATGAAGAGAATGGCAGGCAGTTCTTTGAACATGAATCTTTTTACAAATATGATCCTAAAGTATATGTTGAGAAAAAGATGAATGGAACCAATGAAGAGATAAGTACTATAATGCTTTTTAAATAAACATGGACTACGCGTAAATTACCAATAGAGAAAAGGACAAAGAAGAGTAGGAAGAGCATCACACGGATGTTTCTTGATTTTTATTGATTGATAACACCAAGGATGCTTAGGGTGTTCCTTTTCGCAGAAAACCTCCGTAAGTCACCAATAATCAGTATAGCGTATAACTCAAAATCAAGAAAAATCATCAGGTTTATGTTTTTTTCTGTGTTTTCTTTTGGTTATTTGGGGAGAAATCCGTACCTTTGTAGTGATTTTGTAACATGTTGATTATCAATGGTTATTTCCGTTTTTGCGACATGTGTGCAACATCCGGTGCTAACGCATTGATAGTCAGTTAGAGTCGTTTTCGAGGAGGTAATCTGAAGTTCTTAATAGCAAGTCTATAGATAAGTATCGGCTCGGTTGGCTGCAACCGGGCCGATACCGTTATCACGATTCGGGTTTAAGACATCCGCCATCACTAATTAGTCGAGCCTTAAAAGTGTACAATCGTCTGATTGTTAACATATTATAACACTAATATCTTTGATATATCTGCCTGTTTTCGTAACTTTGCATCAAATAACCGGTAGATTTTTATGATAAAAAAGAAAGTAAGCAGACCCTCGTTGTTCTATTCACTGGCCGACATGCTCGACCAAAGTCATCCACTGTATCGTCTTGCCGACAAGATAGACTGGCATCGTTTCGAAGAGGCATTCATGCCGTTGTACAGTCATGGTATGGGTGCCCAGGCCAAGGACATCCGCCTGATGTGCGGTCTGCTGATTCTGAAGCATGTGCGCAACCTATCGGACGAGTCGGTCGTGGAGCAGTGGTCGGAGAACGCCTACTACCAATACTTCTGTGGCATGGACACGTTCTCACCCGGCCAGCCGTGTGCCTCGATGGAGCTGGTGCATTTCCGCCACCGCATCGGCGAGAGCGGCGTGGAGCTGATACTGGCTGAAAGCATCCGTGTCAACGACGACCACGACGACAAGGGGACGTTCGAGACGGGTCTCATCGACTCCACGGTCCAGGAGAAGAACGTGACATACCCCACCGACGCGAAACTGCTGAAGAAGGTCATCGGTAAAATCAAGAAAATCGTCGAGACCGAGGGTCTGCCGATGCGGCGAAGCTACACGCGCAAGCTCAAGGCAATCTACCGTGACCAGCGCTTCCGCAACCATCCCAGGAACCACAAGAAGGCGAAGAAGGCCGACCGTGAACTGCGCACGATAGCGGGGCGGCTGCTGCGCGAGTTGCAGCGCAACCTGAATGGCAACCACAGCTACGACGAACAAATCAGCATCTTCATCAAAGTTGTCAACCAGAAGAAGAACGACAAGGACAAGATCTACTCCATCCACGAGCCCGAGGTACAGTGCATCAGCAAAGGCAAGGAGCACAAGAAATACGAGTTCGGCAACAAGGTGTCGGTGATACGCTCGCTCGGCGGCCTCATCCTGGGAGCCCTCTCGTTCCGCAACGAGTACGACGGGCACACTATAGACAAGAGCCTCGAGCAGGTCAGGCGCATCAACGGCAAAGAATTGAAACGGCTGGCGGGAGACCGCGGCTACCGGGGCAAGAAAGAGTCCGCAGGGACGAAGATACTAATCCCGGACATACCCAAGGCCACCGACTCCTATTACAAGAAACGCAAGAAACGAAAGCTGTTCTGCAAACGCGCCGGGATAGAGCCCACCATCGGACACCTCAAGTCAGACTTCAGACTTGGGCGCAACTTCTATAAAGGTGTGTTCGGCGACAACATCAATATCATGCTCGCGGCAGCGGCATACAACTTCAGAAGGGCCATGAGGCTTCTTTTGCGTCTCATTCGCAGTCTGGAATTGTGGCTCGAGACACCCGACTTGACGACAATCCAATCACAGTTTCATCCGTGCGCCATCTATAGCGAAAACAGAATGACTTTTTAAGGCTCGACTAATTATCCCCCATTTCGCCTTAATAACGGCCTCTAAGGAGCTGTTGGCCTTATGCTGGCAGACACGGCTATCCGGCCGGATGAGTGTTTCTCAGACGCAAATAAGGCGTTAATCCTGCCTCAGACTGGTTGCCTGTGGGGATTTACTCGAACCGATTTTATCAAACCTCATTTCGTCGGCCTGATTGCCCTATATCCTGGCACGCAAAAAAAGCAGTGCGCAACGTCACGCTGCACACTGCAAAATGTCAAACAGATTTTCTGTTGTTGAACCTAATTTGAAATCCTATATTATGCGGTCTTCATCTTGTAGAATGAGCGATACACAAAATAGAGTGCTATCAGCACGAACACGATACCGAAGTATGGCGCCATTTCGCGGAAGTTCTCGCTGATGGCTATTTCCATTGCCAGCACGCCAAACAGGGTGGTGAACTTGATGATGGGGTTCAAGGCCACTGAGCTGGTGTCCTTGAACGGGTCTCCCACTGTGTCGCCCACAACCGATGCGTCGTGAAGCTCTGTTCCCTTGGCGCGAAGGTCCACTTCCACTATCTTCTTGGCATTATCCCATGCGCCGCCGGCATTGGCCATAAACACGGCCTGGAACAGGCCGAACACTGCTATCGAAATCAGGTAACTCACAAACATACACACTGCGTCGTTGCCGCCTATGCTCGCCGGTGACGAGAGGCATGCGATGCCCAGTGCAAAGCAGAAGATGGCTATGAAGATGTTAATCATACCCTTCTGAGCGTAGTTAGTGCAGATGCTCACCACTTCCTGCGACTTCTCGGCATCGGCTTTCTTTGGAGCGTTAGTGTCGAGCTTGATGTTGTTCTTGATGAATTCCACGGCACGGTTTGCACCGGTGGTAACTGCTTGCATCGATGAGCCTGTGAACCAGAACACCACGCATCCGCCCAGAATGAATCCCAGGATAGAGTAGGGGTTGAGCATGTTCAGAATTGACTCGGGCTCTATTCCCAGCGTCTTCTGAATCATCAGGATGAGCGAGAATATCATGGTGGTGGCTCCTGCCACGGCTGTTCCTATGAGCACCGGCTTGGCCGTTGCCTTGAACGTGTTGCCGGCTCCGTCATTAGCCTCCAAATAATACTTGGCCTTCTCAAAGTCGGGCTTGAAACCGAATTGCTCCTGAATTTCCTTGTCGGCTTTCTCTATGTCGTCCTCAATGAGCGACAACTCGTACACCGACTGCGCGTTATCGGTCACAGGACCGTAACTGTCCACGGCTATGGTCACAGGACCCATACCCAGCATGCCGAAGGCCACAAGGCCAAACGCGAAGATGGGGTAGTAGGTGCCGAATATGGCTTCCATGCCGAAGAGATTCGATGCGATATAGGCCAGAAGCATCAGGATGAAGAACACGAAACCGGTCCAGAAACTTCCAAAGTTACCGCTCACCATGCCCGACAGGATGTTAAGCGATGCGCCTCCCTGCTCCGATGCCTTCACCACTTCCTTCACGTGGGTCGAAGTCGGCGAGGTGAATAGCTTTGTGATTTCGGGAATCAGCGCTGCGCCCAGGGTTCCGCAACTGATAATGGCGGAAAGCCCCAGCCAGTAGCCTTCACCCATGTCCTTGAGGAAAATATAGCTTGCTACGAATGTGCCGATGATTGAGAGGATAGAAGTAATCCACACCAGGCTGGTGAGGGGCTTCTCAAAGTCAATGTCGTCGGCCTTGCTGTATTTGCTCTTTGAGATCACTCCGTTGATGTAATAAGACACCACGCTGGCAATCACACCCAGTATTCGCATTACGAATATCCACACAAGCAACTGTATTTGGTACTCGGCCGGCACTGCCAGCAGAATGAACGACACCAGTGCCACACCGGTCACGCCGTAGGTCTCGAAACCGTCGGCTGTGGGGCCTATGCTGTCGCCTGCGTTGTCACCGGTGCAGTCGGCAATCACACCGGGGTTGCGCGGGTCGTCCTCACCTATCTTGAACACCACCTTCATCAAGTCGCTACCTATGTCGGCAATCTTGGTGAAGATACCGCCCGCGATACGCAGAGCGCTTGCGCCAAGCGACTCTCCGATGGCGAAACCTATGAAGCAACTTCCGGCCAACTCGGCGGGCATAAACAGCAGTATTATCAGCATCAGCACCAGTTCCACGCATATCAGCAGGATCCCGATGCTCATTCCGGCTGTCAGTGGGATGTTGAGCAGGTCCAGCGGGCGACGCAGAAGCGACGCGAATGCCATTCGTGAGTTGGCATAGGTGTTCATTCTCACACCAAACCATGCCACGGCGTAGGAGCCCAGAACGCCTATCACCGTCCAGCACAGTATCAGGAGCGTGGCTCCTACTCCCATGTTCTCCAGAACGCCAAAGTAAAGTATGATGGCTAATCCGATGAATGCAAACAATATACCCAGGAATTTGCCTTGCTGCTTGAGGTAGGTGGAGCACGTCTTGAATATTACGTCACCAATCTCGAGCATCGAGGCGTGTGCCTTGAGCCTGCGAACCTTAATAAACTGCCAGTAGCCGAACAGCACGCCAAGGACTATCACGAGGAAGCCCCAGTACAGAATCTGTGTCTGTGGGTCTTGGGCGAAGCCGTCGGGCATCTTAAGGTCTGCTTCGCTGGCTAAGAGCGAAGCGGGGAGCATAAGCGTACTTAACGCAAGCAAAAATTTTCTCATTGTCACTAAGAGTTGTTTTTAAGTTATGGTTTTTTATGTTTTTGTCTATAATAGTGAGAAATCATAACCACCAAATGCGCTGTGCCAGTGCGTTTGGAGGCGAATTTCAGTATCGCAGGGACAAAGATAATAAAAAAATGTTAATGAGGCTACTATTGCGCCACTTTTTTTCGTTTTTGTAACCACAGTGACCGGATGTCCGTATGCCTCGCGGGCAAAAAATCCCCGTGGCTTCATGTGAAACCACGAGGATTTAGGTGCTTAATTGTTTCTACAATTTTTCAGTAGCCGCAGAAGCTTTACATCAAGCCCATGAACTTGGCATCGTCCACTGTGATGAACCGCATGTTACGCACGTCCAGTATCACGCCTTCCACATAGTCGTCAACGTCGATGCGCAGACGATCACCTGTGGCGGCTTTCCAGCCCCATGAGTTGCCTATATTCGTACAGTCGATTACAAAGTTCTGCCACTGATCGGGTGATTCCTTCAGGTTAACCGCGGGGGTGCTCTTTCCGCCCATGGCACCGCCGCCATAGCTTACAAGGAAGAACTGTATGTGAGAGTCCATGTTCACCATGTAGCGGAATATCAGCACAAGTCCTTTGTAGTCGGCTGAGAATTCGTTGCTGTACATATACGGGTCAAGTACGCCCGAGTGGTCGTCTGAGAGCCATCCGGTTTCAAACTGGAAGTGATAGTTGCTTAGCACGTCACTCACGTGTTTCACCTGTAGGTTCCTTGGGGATGCCGATGCATCGCCGCTGAAGGTGATGTAGTTTGCACCGGTGCTTTGGTTGTCAATAGGGTTGGTCAGCGGTGTAACGTGCGCGGTACGTTTCTCGGTCTGAGATTCGTCGTACGGGTTCACGCAGTAGTAAGTGATATCGGTCTCTTCCTGGAAGAAACCAACAAAGAAACTGCCTGTGTTAGTGGCATCCACGATGGTTGTCTTTTCTGTGCCGTCGGCCTTGTATTCCACCCATATCTCGGTGGGGAACTCGGCTTCATTCTCCCAGTTTACGTTGAAGCCATATTCGGCCTCAGTAAAGGTGGTGGATTCAAGCACGTTATTTTTCACCTCGCCCGCATCGAGCGGTGTGGCTTTGATTTCCACAGGCGTACTCGTTTTTCCGCCAAAGGCTACGGTCGTGATGGTGAATGTCTTCTCATCAGGCACCATGAATCCGGTTACGCGGCAAGTCTGTGGCAGGTTGCGTGTCTCGTCGTTGGGCACGAATATCTTCTGCCCGGCCGGTTTGCCGTCGTTGTCCAGATAGGCCACGTTTATGTAGTACAGGTTTTCTTCATCGGGCAGTGTCCAAGTGATATCCACTGAGCCGTAACCGGACTCGTACGACACGTTAGTCACCGCCGATGGAACGAAATCATCTTCGCTTTCTATGCTGCTGTACTTCTTCTCGTCCGAGCAGGAGGCCACGAACACGAGCAGAATGCTCAGCAGGAATATTTTGATGAAAATTTTCATATCTTGAAATCGTTTTATCGTTTATGAAAAATACTCACTTTCTTTGTCTTATCTCAGTGATTACCAGCCTGGATTCTGCCAGTTTACGCCGGTTTGGTTCATAATCTTGTCCACTTCGTTACTCGTGAGCGGTGTGAAGTAGTACTTGTCGTCGGTCGCAACGCGTGGTGAGAACGCGAAGCGAGTGTAGATAAAGCTACCGTCGTCCTCGTCAAGCGTGCAGTGAACACCGGTGGCCTGGCGGAACACGTCTCCCATGATTTTCCAGCGACGGATGTCGTAGTAGCGCATCCCTTCAAACGCGAATTCCACAAAGCGCTCGTTGCGATAGCGTTTCTCAAACTCGCTCGCCGACAGTCCATCGGGCAGCGGCGGCATCTCAGAACGCTCGCGTACTATGTCCACTGCGTCTTTGGCCGACAGCGTGATGCTGAACGTGGTTCCATCCTGGCATGTGAACGAGTAGGTGTGCTTTGCGTCGGGCGAGCCTGCGTGATATGCGGCTTCGGCATAGTTCAGGTAAAGCTCTGCAAGGCGGAATACTCGCATATATCCGTCATTTGAGCCCTGGTTGCTCGCCGTGGAATTGTCGTCGCAGTATTTGCGCAGGTAATAGCCCGTGTGGGTGTTGATTGTCGTTGTCTGGTCTATTCCGTCGGGCGCTCCGTCGTAGATGTTCAGAGGGTTGCCGCTTGTGGATGAGGCGCGGTTGCGCGGGGCTCCGTTATACATGATGGTGGCAGCCATGCGCAGGTCGCGGTTAAGATACGGGTCGTTTTTCCTGTAAGTGGTGTTCTCGGGGTTGTAGATGGGATGCAGGTGCTCCGCGTCGGAGTAACCCAGAATCACCGGCACGCCATCAGTGGTCTCGTATGCGTCAACCAGCTCCTGGGTGGGGTTGAGGTACGCGTGCGACTGTCCGCTTCTCGACGGGAATGAGCACGTGTTCCACACTCCGGGGTGACTCTCGTCCACTGCGTAGATTGTCTCATGGTCGCGCTTGTCCACCACGTTCTGCCACGGTTTCAGGTGGAAATACGCCGCGTATGCCGACATTCCGTTGGCGGTCTGAGAGTAGAGCTGATAGCCTCCGTCGGGCGACAGACAGGCTGCAAGTGCCTCGCCGCAGATGTCCATGGCCTCTTGCCACGACATGTTCTCTTTGCCCTCCTCCTGGAACAGGGGACTGCATGCGTACACAGCAGCGCGAGACTTGATAGCGTAGGCCACGGCGCGTGTCATGATGCCGTTCTCAGCGTCACGGATAATCCATGCGAATCCGTTTAGGGCGTTGTAGTTAGTAGCCAGTGCGGCATCACAGTCGTCCAATATCTGACGAACGATATCAATGTAGTCGCTCTTCTGATAATCCCAGTAACTGGTGGTGATGTCGTGCGTGTACAAGGGGAACTTGCCGTATCTGGTCATAAGCTGCAGGTAATACAGCGCGCGCAGTGTGTGAGCCTGAGCGGTCCATCCGGCCAACTCGTTCTCGGTCTGGTAACCGGTGAAGTTGGGCGCGTTGTCTATGAAGTTGCAGCAGAATCTGATGCCCTGAAACTGACCGGCCCAGTCGCGCGGCTCAAATTGCGTGTAGGTGTTCAGGTCCATTCCTCGTTCGTACCACCTGTTGGTGAGCGAACCGCCTTCTATCACGCGATTGTCATAGGCTTCATCGGTCAGTGCCGAGTTGTGGAGATACACATTTATGCGGTGTGTGTAGCACTGGTTCAGGAAGCCCATGGTGCGCTGGCGGTCCTTGAACACCTCGCTCATGCTGATGTGTCCGTCAGTCTGTACGTCCAGCGTGTCGTTGCACGAACTGACGCTCATCAGCCCGGCAAAGGCAATTATACTAAGTGCTATTTTATATATTTTCATAATGCTCTTGGTTTTGTAGAGTTATTCACTATTATGTTAACACTTTCGCTTTGTTAGAACGTGGCGCGAATGCCTATGTTATATGTTCTGAATGCAGGCAGTGTGTAGTAGTCCTGCTCGGGATCGCTGTTAAGTCCCTTTGGCAACTTGTTGAACGTGAACAGATTGTTTCCGCTCAGGAAAATCTTGAATCGCTGGCAGCGGAACTTGCGTGTGAACTTCAGAGGCAGGTAGTAGCCTATCTCTGCTTGCTTCAGACGCAGGTATGAGCGGTTCAGCACGTAGAAGCTGTTGCTCTGTGTGTTGGTTCCGGCCTGATAGGAAAGGGCCGGGTAGCGGATATCTTCGCCGTTGGCCCAGCGCTCGGCTGTCCATGCGTGCTGGTGTAGCGGTGAGTACAGTCCGTCGTAGCCTGTCTCTAGGAATCCGGAACCGTAACTGAGGCGGCGGTAGTCGCCCACACCCTGGAACATGAAGCTTAGATCCACGTTTCCATAACGGAAATATCCGTTGAACCCGAAGTTCCAGCGGGGAATGCTGCCGGTGCCTATTGGACCCATATCCTTCTCGTCAATCATGCCGTCCTCGTTAAGGTCGATGAACTTCAGGTCACCAAGGCGAGGCGTGCCGAATGTGTATGTGGGTGCGCTGTCAATTTCGCCCTGGAAGTTGAAGAAACCGTTGCCGTTGCTGTAATCCACCAGATAGCCGAACACCTGTCCGGCCTCAAATCCTTCGGCACGCTTCGGGTAAACGTAGCCTTCGCCACGGTCTTCCTCAGCCTGATATACAATCTTGTTGCGGTTGTACGATACATAGCCGCCCAGATTGAACTCCCAGTTCTTGAATGCCTTGCCTATGTTCAACGTTAATTCCCAACCCTTGTTCTCGTAGATACCCGTGTTGGTTACAGGGTAAACACTGAGTGCTGCTCCCTGATATTCGGGAATGTCGAGGGTGTTGCGGATAATCCAGTCGTCCATGCGCTCGCGGAATATGTCGAACGAAATGTTCACTATCTTAAACAAGCCCAAGTCCACGCCAAAGTTCCATTTCTTCATGTTCTCAGGGTGAAGTAGCGGGTTGCCTATTGCCACCTCGGTAACAAGCGGGTGCTTGGCGTAGATAAGACCGCCTGCGGTGTTGAAACTCACCTGGTCGTCGAAAACGTAGCGTCCGGTGGTGTCGCCCACTCGTGTACTACCTGTCTTACCGATGCTGAATCGGAACAGGGCGTTGCTCAGGTAGTTCTTCACCTTCTTCATGAAGTGCTCGTTGCTCAGGTTCCATGCCAGCGACACTGCGGGAAGTGACTGCCAGCGTGCGTTGCGGGCAAACAGGTCAGATGCCGAGCGTGTCCACACTCCTCGTACCGAATAGCGGTGGTCGAATGTGTAACTTACGTCGAAGCCGCTATTGATGAATTTATATGGCAGATTGTCCACCAGCGCGTTAGTGGTGAGCTCTCCGTCGAATTTCTCCAGGTAGGCGAATGCCTGTGCCTGAACGGCGTGAACGCCCTTAAACGTGCGGTTGTAGTCGATGTAGGCGCGATAGTTCAGGTTTGAGTAACTCGACCTGTTTGTCGTTGACTTAAGGTCACTCTCTTCCGTTGCTCCGTAGCGGTTGAACGACCATGAGCCGTTTTCGTGATCCCACAGATAGCGCCTGTAGGTCGTGAACTGGCTGTCGGTCTTGTTCATGAACGAATGATAACCGAACACTCCACTCAGGCTCAGACCCTTGGTGAGCATGTCCAGATTGATGTTGAGCGCAACTGATGCGTTGATGTTGGTCTCCATGTTGTCGCTGAATCCGGTGCGGTTAATCTGGGCGAATGCGTTGTCGGGATAGCGCTCAGTAACCACCGGTTGGTCGGCGGGATAGTCGTAGAAGTCATCGATGTTGCCATCTTCATCGTAGAAAATAGGGGTTACTGGACCGTAAACCGTGGGCGGCGTGTAGAAGAAGTGGGTGTAGATGTCCTGAAGCGAGCCGGCGTAAGGCGTGTGCTGCTTCTTAACGTTGCCCGACAGGTTCACGCGTGTGCTGAGCCAGCTGCATATCTTCGCCTCCACATTGCTGCGGAAGTTTGCCCAGAAGTAATTGGTGTTCGGACTGTAGCTGTTGTTGTAGCCGTTCTTGTTAAAGCGGTAGGAGTTGTCTTCCACATTGAACGAACCGCCCTCATGAAGGATGTTTCCGTTCACGTAGTAGTTCACCCACTCGCTTCCGCCCTGCAGATCGAATGCGGCGCGCTGCATAAACACGTGCTTGCGCATGAACATATTACGCCAGTCGTTGTTGGGATAGTTGTATTTGTCAGTCCCGTCCTTGAAACCGGCCAGTTGCTCGGGCGTGAAGAAATAGTAGTTGCCGAAACCGTCGTTCTTGGCGGCCTCGTTGCGCAGAAGCGCGTAGTTGTACGAGTCCATGAAGTGAGGTTTCACGCTCAGTTCGCTCATGGAGAAGTCCAGATACGCGTTCACGCGCATGTTGCCGGCGGTACCGCGTTTCGTGGTAACCACCATCACACCGTTAAGACCCTGGCCGCCGTAGAGTGCCTGTGAAGCGGCGTCTTTCAGCACCGACACTGATTCTATCTCACTTGTGGTGAGGTAGGCCAGCGTCTCGGCCTCAGTGCCCGGGTAGCAGATGGTTCCGTCGATGATAATCAGCGGCGCGTTGGCATGCGGGTCGCTCAAGCCGCGGATGTAGTAGTTGAATTGCTCGCGCGTGATTTCGGTCTTCCCTGCCTGCTCCAGCACGGTGAGGCTGGGAAAGTTACCGGCAAACGCCGATGTGAATCGTGCCACTGGCTGGCGGTCGAGCGTTTCGCCCACGGCTACATCGGCTGCGCCGCCAAAGTCCTGACGCTCCACCTCGCGGTTGCCAAGGTTAATTTTCTGGTTCTTCTTGTGAATGTCGTATTCGAGCACCACGGTCATGCTGTCGGTGAATGTCGTTTCCACCGTCTTGTAGCCCAGATAGGTAACTTTCACAGGACGGTCGGCAACGTCACCGAATACTTGGAACTTTCCATCGATGTCGCTTGTGCCCACACTCTTTCCGTTCTCATCGTAAACCACAGCGCCGAAGATGGGATTTCCATACTTATCGGTCACCGTGCCCGAAGGAAGATTGGACTCTGCCGCGTTCAGCCCTATGAAGCAGCCTGAAGCGAGCAGCAATAATATTCTGGAAATATATTTAGTCATAATATAATGATGGATTTACATTATTAATTATTCTTCTGTGATTACCATCCCGGATTCTGCCAGTTCTCGCCTGTGCGAGTCCTGATTCGGTTAATCTCATCCAGCGGTATGGGGAGCTTAAGATACTTGTTCTGCCAGTTCTGACGCTCATAAACTGCCGGCTTGCGCTCGTGCTTGTAGCCTATAACCTTAATGAAGCGTTCCTGCTTCACCGTTCCGTCTTCGTTCAGAATGGGGTTCTCGTCAGAATCTAAAGCATCCACCATTATTTCCTCGGTGATAGGAGTAATCGACATCTTGGTTATCCAGCGGTCGGTCTCCTCAAGGTTCTCATCGGGCTGATGCCAGCGGCGAACGTCGAAGAAGCGTTGCTCCTCGAACGCGAACTCCACGCGGCGCTCATTGATGTAGCGCAGCATCAGTTCCTCTCCGCTTACCATATCTGATATCGGTGGCATGCCCACACGGGTTCTTATTTCGTTAATTGCGTTACGCGCCTCGGTCTCACGTCCCATGTGCAGAGCGGCCTCTGCGAAGTTGAGCAGAATCTCGGCGTAGCGGAAGTCCTTGTACGATGCGTATTCGCCTCCCGTATCACTCGATGCACGAGGATTCAGGAACTTGCGGATGAAATAGCCTGTGCGGGTAAACGTGCGGCCTGTCTGTGCCGTACCTGTCCACTTCTCACCTTCCCATGTGGCCACAACGCGGGTGCGAATACCGCCGGCTTTGCTCAGCGAGTAGGTCACGGAGTCGGCTTTGGTGAAGTAGAAGTTGTCGGGACTGTCGGCGCGCTCGGCAAATGGCCACCAGCAGTAGCGCAGAGCACCATTGTAGTATATGTCGGCGTAGAAGCGCGGGTCGCGGTTAGCGTAAGGATTCTGCGGGTCGTAGCCGGCATCCAGTGCCTCCTGATTGTAGTTGGGCTGCAAGTGAGTCACAGGGTCCAGATAAGGCTGTTTCAAGTCCAATATGGGATACGCCCTTCCGTCCACCACATACTCAAAGCAGTCCACCATCTCCTGCGAGGGGTTGGTTCCGCATTTGTATGGCATGAGGCAACCGATGGCATCCATGTTGAACGAGCCCTGCTTGTGCACAAGCTGGTAGATTGTCTCATTATCCACCGGGTTATCCACCCAGATTGCACCCTGACGGTCGCGATACTCGCAGAAGTACTCATTATATATTCCTGCGTAGTATGCCAGCGGGGAGAGGGTGTTAATCTCACCATTGTCACCACGCTTGTACACGCCAAAGTAGGAGCGGGTGGTGTTGTTGTCGTACATTTCGGGACGCTGCATTGAGTTGTAGAGCTTGAAACCGGCGTCGCGCAGCCAGTTCATAGCCTCGTAGCAGTTGTCGTAGGCTTCTTTCCAGTAATCCTGACCGTCGCAGTAGAGCGGGCTTGCCATGTAGATGCTGCAACGCGAAATCAGTGCGTAGGCCAGTGCCTTGGGCACACGGTGCTGTTCGGCAAGGCCGTTTACGATTCGGTCGGGAAGCTCGTCGCACTCTATGGCCTTGCGGCAGTCGGCAATAATGAAGTCCACGGTCTCCTTGTAGCTGGCCTTGGGCACATCGGGAACCTTATTCTCGTCATCGAAGTCGTGGAAGTCAATAGCGTCGGAAATCAGCGGAAGACCGGTTCCGAACCAGCGAAGCAACTCGGCGTAGTAGTACGCCCTGAGCAGGTGAGCCTCAGCAGCCCAGCGCTTGCGGTTTACTTCGCTTGTAACCACGGCATATCCCTTATTGGGGTTGGCAGGGTCGTCCTCATCTGTCTCCACGGCCTGGATAAACCAGCTGCAGTCGTGAATAGCCATCCAGTAGCGGTTCCACTGGTCGGCATTGTTATATGGCTTGTCGCTGATTTCATCTGAAGCGGTCCAGATGGGGAAATCTTCGGCCGAAGCGTCGCCTATGTAGAGGCGGGCGCTGATGCCGTGTGGAACGTCGTTGTAGTCGCCGTCCCATGCCTCATCGGTCCAGCTTGCCATACGCGTAAAGTAATAGTAGTGCATGCCCTTCGTTGGCATCTCTCCATAAATGCGCGCCAAGAATGCGCCTGTCCTCTCGTTCGATGAGAACAATTCATCGGGACTTATGGTGCCGTCGGGCGCTTTGTTCAGGACGTCGGAACATGAGAATAGCAACGTTGAGGCCATCAGCAAAAGTGCGCTGTATATGATTCTGTTTTTACTCATAATGTTCTGTTATTTAGAAGTTAACGTTGATACCAACTGTCATGTTTTTAGTGATGGGGTAACCCGTGGGTGAGCTTTGCTCCGGGTCTAAGTGCTTCATCTTAAGGTTGTCCCACACAAACAAGTTCTCACCGCTGGCGTAGATGCGGCAACTCTTCACGCCTATGCTCTTAAGCCAGTGGCGCGGCAGTGTGTAACCTATGATGATATTCTTAAGCCTTGTATAGGAGCGATCCATGATAAAGAAATCATTTGGACGCAAACTCGATGAGGCTGTGGTGGTCAGAGCCGGATAGGTGATTTTCTCACCGTTAGCCCAGCGCTCGGCAGTCCATGCGGTACGCTGATACTCGTAGTAGCAACCTCCACGCACATTCTCCCAGACGTTACCGCCGTTGTAGTACTTGGAGAACTTGCCCAGTCCCGCGAAGAACACTGCGAAGTCCACGTTCTTGAAGTTCAGTCCCAAGCTGAATCCGTATGAGATTCCGGGGATTGATGAGTTCTTGATGGGTGCAAGGTCCTTGTCGTTGATGGTTCCGTCGTTATTAAGGTCTATATACTTGAAATCTCCCGGACGCGGCTTGGTCCCTTCGTATGAGGGATATCCGGCCACCAGATTGCCTTCGATGTCGAAGTCTTCTGGTGTGAAGTAGCCGTCGTTGGTGCTGTAGTCAATCTTATAACCCCAGCATTGGTTAAGAGGGAAGCCTTCTTGGCGCTTAGGATAGACGTAAGTGAGCGGGTCGCGCTCCGGTTCGTCCCATTCCAGCACCTTATTATGGTTGTAACCAAAGTTTATTTTGGCGTTGAGGCTGAGATTCTGTGTCAGATTCTTGTTGTACCCAAGTTCAAATTCCCATCCGTAGTTGTCAATCTTACCCATGTTCTTGCTCGGAATCACCGATATCATGGTTCCCTGATAAGCAGGAATTGACTGACGTGCTACAAGGATGTCGCGGCGCTTCTCGCGGAAGTAGTCCACCGTAAGTGTGATGGAACGGATAAGCCCGATGTCGATACCTACGTCGAACTTGTCGGCGGTCTCCCACTTCTGGTCGGGGTTTGCGTAGCGTGAGATATACAGAATTCGCGTGTCGCCGGTGCCGAGTCCGCCACCGGTAGTGTAGCGCGCATCGCCGCTTCCGTTGTAATAGATGTTGTCCAGATACAGGAAGCGATTGTTCACGTTGCCTGTGTAGCCGTCGCTACCCACACGGCCGTAACTTCCGCGAATCTTCAGGTTATCGAGCCAGTTCTTGGTGTTCTTCATGAATTTCTCGTTGCTCACAATCCAGCCCAGAGAGGCTGCGGGGAACGAACCGAAGCGGTTCTTCGGCGCGAACTGCTCCGAACCGTTGTAACCGAAGTCCACCTCAGCAAGGTAACGTGAGTCGAAACCATAGGTGAGACGGAAGCACATACCCACCACGTTGTGAGGACGTGCATCGCTCGGCACGCTGTAGTCGCGCTGAGCAAGGAACATTCCGCCCACGTCGTGCTTGCCGAACTGGCGGCTATAGTTCACTTGTGCCTGCGCGTTGATTTTATAATCGCTTGTGGAACTCGACGACAGGCTGTAGGTCTTGGTCAAGTCACCGTTAAGTGCGTAGTCGAAGTTTCCGTTGATGAAGTCCTGATTGATTGAGTAGCGCGGCTCTTTCAGGTCCGACGAGCGCTTTCTCAGTCCCTCGGCGTCGTAAGAGATGCTTCCTCTTATTTTCAGTCCCGGAGTAAGCACCTTGCTCAGGTCGTATTCAAGTGAGAGGTTGGTCTGCAACTGCACTGTGGTGCCGTGATAGTAGCCGAAACGGTTCATCACCTCGTAGGGACCGCGGTCCATGTTCTGCGGGTCCACAACCAGTCCCGACTCAGTCTCATTGGCGGGGTTCATAGGCTTCATAGTCAGTGGTCCTGCGTAAATGGGCGGTAGAATCATTGCCTGATAGAACAGGTCGCCCACAGCCGAACCCAGAGGGTTGTCGTAAGCGGCGCGCTCATAGATGGCACCGTTCGGCTGGTTGTTCTCGCGGATGTAAGTGGACAAGTTCAGACTTGCCTTGAAATATTTGTTGATGTCATAGTCCAGGTTGGAGCGGAATTTCCACTGGTCACTCTTCACCGATGGGTCGTATCCGCGCGGGTTCCCCTTTTCGTTTTTCATGTTTCCTCCCTGATGGATGAAACCCACATTGATGAAGTACTTGAACTTCTCAGTACCTCCCGCCATGTTGATGTTGGCTTTCGATTGGGGTGTGTAATCGCGGAACAGCTCCTTAACCCAGTAGTGGTCAGGGTACATATAGTCGCGCCAGGCCTTCATCTGCTCATAGTCTGCCGACTCGGGATCCAGACCCCAGTACGGGTTCTCGAATTTGGCGATGATGTCTTCGGTGTAGGCCGGAGCGTTGCCTCCGTTGACGAGGGCTTCGTTGCGCAGACGCATCCACTGGATGTTGTGTACGCGGGAGTCTCGCTTGGTGAACGATGTCCACGACTGCTCGAAGCTGACACTCAAATCGGGCTTACCGCTGTGTCCGCGGCGTGTGGTGATAAGAATCACTCCGTTAGCGCCTCGCACTCCGAACACTGCCGTGGCCGATGCGTCTTTCAGCACCGACACGTTTTCAACCTCGTTCGGGTCAAGCTGGCCTATCACGTCGCGCTCCACGCCGTCAACCAGAATCAGCGGGTTCTGGTTAACGTTAGAACTAACGCCGCGAAGGAACATCGTGGCTCCGTCAACTCCCGGCTGACCACCACCGTTCTGGAACGATACAAGACCCGTTACACGGCCGGCAAGTGCATTGTCGAGTCGTGCTGCGGAACTCTTCTTAATATCGCGGTTGTCCACTGTGGCCACCGAACCGGTAACAGTGGCTTTGCGCTGTGTACCGTAGGCAACCACTACCACATCGTCGAGCTTCACCGCGGCGTCGTCGCTAAGCGTTACATAGACCACCTTCCCTGCAGTGGCCTTTACCGTCTGATCCTGATATCCTATCGACTTCACAATCAGAGTGGCGGTGTTGCCTGTGATGTTAAGTTCAAACATGCCGTCGATGTCAGTCGCCGTTCCGTTACTCTGCTTGTCTTTCTGAATAACGGTGGCGCCAATCACCGGCTCGCCTGTTTCGTCCTTCACATATCCCTTGATGACTGCGGCCCACGACGACGATGAGAACAGCGCAATGAGCACCGTCAGCACCGCCACGCGGCTCACGCTTTGCCCCATACGGGAAAATGCGTTGGAATTTCCATTTAGTTTTTCTCTAAAATTCACCATATTGATTTATAATTTTTTGGTTTCAAAACAAACGTTATTCACTAAGATTGCGGATACTGGCATAAAAACTGCCGGGACACCCTCTCTTGTGAGTCGCCCGATGGCTGAAATGGCAAGTATTCCATAATCTTCATGAACTTTCTGTTTAGTCTATCAAACTGATTAAAAAATCAAATTTCATTCCCAATTTGCGCGTATAACAGACCTCGGTCTGCAACTGTTGCAACAAACTTTCATTTTCAGCACTTAAAGCCTTATGTGAACTATATCTGAAATTAAATCAGATAGTTAACGCACACGACCCGGCGCTGTTTTCATAGTTTTTAAGTTATTACTATGCAAATTTAAGAATTTTTGATTAATCCACAAACAATTCAAGTGTTAAAATTGCACTTCTCACGCGTTAATGTCATCTTTTCTGCTAATGAAAAATTAATTTCTTTGTCTCAACTGAATTATAAATCGGGATTTTTATCTAATTTTGCGTTTCCGAAAAATGCTATTTGTCACTATGATGAGAATTGACATACTCACTGTGATGCCCGAGGCCTTGGAGTCCCCGCTGGGATGCTCCATCCTGAAGCGTGCTCAGGATAAGGGACTCGTGGAGTTCCATATCCACAACCTGCGTGACTGGTCGCTGCGTAAGCACCGCAAGGTGGACGACTATCCGTTCAGCGGCGAGGCCGGAATGGTGATGCAGATTGAGCCTGTTTTCAGGTGCATTGAGCAACTCAAGGGCGAGCGTGACTACGATGAAGTTATCTTCACTTCGCCCGACGGTGAACTGCTGGACCAGCCCATGGCGAATGCCCTCTCGCTCTTACACAATGTGATAATCCTTTGTGGCCACTACAAGGGGGTGGACCATCGCATTCGTGAGCATCTCATTACCCGCGAAATATCTATCGGAGACTATGTGCTTACGGGTGGAGAACTCCCGGCCGCGGTGATTGCCGATGCCATGGTAAGGCTAATCCCCGGTGCCATAGGTGACGAACAGTCGGCTCTTACCGATTCGTTCCAGGACGGACTGCTCGACGCTCCGGTTTACACGCGACCGGCCGAGTTCAACGGCTGGACCGTACCCGAAGTCTTGCTCTCAGGGAACACGGCTAAGATTGAGCAGTGGAAGTATGAGCAGGCAATGGAGCGCACCCGCCGTCTGCGCCCCAATCTTCTCAAGTGATTTTTTTTCTAGATTTGCATAACTTATTACTCTGATAATTAAACTAAAGAACTTTCATGAAACGACCCAAATGGATTCCTAAGTGGATTAGTTGGCCACTACTGATTTTTGTGGCTTTCATAATACTTCTGCTATGCGTGGGCGAGAATAACTATATGCGTATCTACGACTACGAAAAGCAAATTAATGAACTTAAGGTGAGTATTAAAGCCAATGAGGACTCTGCGGCTATGTATGAGTCGAAGACTCGTGAACTTAATACCGACCGGGAGACGCTGGAGCGCATCGCTCGTGAGAAATACGGCATGAAGCGTGCCAATGAAGAGGTCTATGTAACGGATATCCCTTAACCCGACTGAATGATGAAAAAGATTGATTCCAAGACTCTTGCACACGATGTGATGTTGCTCGTCGGGATGTCGGTGCTGCTGGTCTGTGCCATCCTGCCGTTGCTCAAGGTGCATTGGCAGTTCTTGACGTTCGTTTTCGCTTTCGGTGCCCTGTTGGTGCTCGCCGCCAGGCTTGTGGAGCAATATCATGGCAGTGACATGAGGGTGTGTCATAATTCTGGCGCACCCTTTTGTTGTAACATGTTGTAAAACA
>CALAVE010000032.1 GCA_937892215.1 uncultured Porphyromonadaceae bacterium | reverse complement strand
GCACCCGCCACCTCTTGCACATCCGAAGAACTTTCACTATCTTTGCCCACGGAAACATTGGACGCAGTTCCGTTTGTGATTAAGCTATTTTCGGCAGTAGGCTTATTCAGCGAAGCGTTATCGGTTGCCGAACCGTGATTCTGCACTTCGGATGCAGACCAAATTGTTTCCCTATTTTTCCCATACTTCCGGGCAAAAACACCAGCGCTATTTATATTCCAGTAACTCCCGTCACGAGATAGTTGAATAAACAACGTGTTATTATGGTCATCTGAAAGTTGTACAAGAAAAGTCTCATTCTGCCCACCTTCAGAATTTTCGTAATCATTTCCTCGCTTAATCTGATTAAAATTTTTGGCTACATATTCAATAAACTCAAGAACATTGGCAAAGCCGGCTTTACGAATCTGCTCACCGGGTACCACGCGCACTGTGCCTTGTGCCGCGTCGATGGCTCCTTGTACGGCACGTCTGCGGTTTGCTTCTATTTTGGCCTCGTGTTCGGCTACCGTCGTTATTTCGCCAACATTCGCCAAACCAGTATCCGACGTGGGGTCAATCATTGTGCGCTCACCAGTGGCAGGGTTGTAAATGACAATACTCTTGTCGCTGGTGGTAGGGTCAACTCTTGAACCGTCAGGCATCATGTTCACATGGCCGTCAACCAAGCAAGAGGCCCGTCTCTAAGGAATGAAATAATACGCTGGCTAAAATCAAAGCTACGGAAAAAGAACAAAAGGAGATATTTAGAATAACGAACCCATGGGGGGTCTCAGCTACAGCCCTTTCCGCTAAAAGATAAAGACGCCCCAAGGGACGTCTTTATCTTTTAGCGGAAAGAGAGGGATTCGAACCCCCGGTGCCTCTCAGCACGCCGGTTTTCAAGACCGGTGTAATCGACCACTCTACCATCTTTCCGAAAGCAGATGTTTTCACATCGACGGTGCAAAATTAGTAAAAAACCCTGAAAGGACAAGCGTAAAAGCAATAATTTTTTCGATGAAAAAATTTGTTGAAAACTTTTTATCTTTTTATTGTTCTTAATCAAGTAGTTTTTAATACTTTTGTAGTTGATTTACGCGCAGAATGTTTTTATCTGAGCGGAATGAAAAAGTTTTTTCACACAAAACGTTAATTTATAATAGATTAAACATTGAAATATTAACTAAAACTTAAAGTACGAAATATGGGACTTTTTTCTTTCACACAAGAAATAGCTGTTGACTTGGGAACGGCGAACACGATTATAATCCACAACGATAAGATAGTGATTAACGAGCCGTCGATGGTGGCGATTCACACTCGCACAGGCAAGATGGAGGCCGTGGGAGAGCCTGCTCGCCA
The DNA here is from genome assembly GCA_937892215.1 of uncultured Porphyromonadaceae bacterium. GTDB lineage: Bacteria > Bacteroidota > Bacteroidia > Bacteroidales > Muribaculaceae > Sodaliphilus. The sequence continues at coordinate 71,953 of CALAVE010000032.1, read as the reverse complement.
GATGTATGGCAAGGTGCCCGACGGAATCCATGTGGTGCGCCCGCTTCGCGACGGTGTGATTGCCGACTTCCAGGCAGCCGAGATGATGATTCGCGGCATGATTAAGAAAGTGAGTTCGCGTCATCACTGGTTCTCGCCGTCGATGCGCATGGTGGTTTGCATCCCGTCGGGGTCAACCGAGGTTGAGATTCGTGCCGTGCGCGACTCATCGGAGCATGCCGGCGGTCGCGACGTGTACATGATTTACGAGCCAATGGCAGCCGCTCTGGGTATCGGTCTGGACGTGCTGGCACCGGAAGGCAACATGATTGTGGACATAGGTGGCGGAACCACTGAGATAGCCGTGATTTCACTTGGCGGAATCGTGAGCAACAAGAGCATAAAGGTGGCCGGTGACGACCTTAACGACGACATTCAGGAGCACATGCGCCGCGCACACGGCGTGAAGGTGGGCGAGCGCACAGCGGAGCTCATCAAGATTAACGTTGGCGCAGCCCTTACCGAACTTGAGGATGCGCCTGAGGACTACATCGTTCACGGTCCTGACTTGATGACATCGCTGCCCAAGGAGGTTCATGTGTCGTATCAGGAAATCTGCCACAGCATAGAGAAATCAATCTCCAAGATTGAGGCCGCAGTGCTTCAGGCACTGGAGCAGACTCCGCCTGAACTGTATGCCGACCTGGTGAAGAACGGCGTGTATCTGACCGGTGGCGGTGCATTGCTGCGCGGACTTGACAAGCGCTTGTCCGACAAGATAGGCATCACGTTCCATGTGGCAGAGGAGCCGCTTCTGGCAGTGGCACGCGGAACAGGTGTGGCCCTGAAGAACATTAAGCACTTCCGCTTCCTCATGAAGTAAGGCCGGTGCGCAACCGTGCCAGAGGCAGATGAGGCCGCTACGTGAGCCTCGTAAATCGTTGACAGCAAGCAATGAAAAACCTGTTAGACTTTTTCATAAAGCATAGTTCATGGTTTGTGTTCACATTCTATGCGATTGTGAGCCTAATTCTGCTATTCCAGACAAACCCCTATCAGCAAAGCGTGTACCTGTCATCGGCCAACACAGTAACAGCCTCTATTTACAATGCTTTCGGGTCGGTCACATCCTACCTTAACCTGCGCGACATCAACGAAGACCTGCAGGAGCGTAACGCACTGCTGGAAATGGAGGTGACGAACCTGCGCAACCAAGTATATGACTTGCGTCTGCAACTGGAGGACTCAGCAATAGTAAGCAACGGCGAGCAGCAGTTCGACTTTATTCTGGCACATGTGATAAGCAACAGCATCTCACAGACCAACAACTACATCACCATCAACCGAGGCTCGGCCGAAGGCATCAAGCCCGAGATGGGCGTGGTGGACCAGAACGGCGTGGTGGGAATGGTGAATGTGGTAGGCACCCACTCAGCACGCATAATCTCGCTTCTCAACCCCAACCTGCGCCTGTCGTGCAAACTGAAGAACAGCGAGTACTTCGGGAGCATGGTGTGGGATGGCAAGTCGCCGGAATATGCAGTTCTGCAGGAATTACCCAAGCATGTGATTTACCACAAGGGCGACACCATAGTCACCAGCGGATATTCCGCCGTGTTTCCGGAGGGAATCATTGTGGGAATAGTGGACGGAAACTATAACGGAGTGAATGAGAACTTCATCTCGCTGAAGATTAAGTTGACCACCAACTTCTCCCAACTGAGCACTGTGCGAGCGCTGAAAAACACTATGCACGAGGAACTGGAAGCGTTAAAGCAAGATAACAACGAGGAGGAAAAGTAAGATGGCAAAGACAGTGTTCCAACTCATATTGCTCACGGTAATAATGGTGCTGCTGCAGGTGTTCTGCAGCAAGATACTGCTGTTCAACGTGGCCATGCCCATCATATTCATCTACGTGATTATGCGTCTGCCCATCAACATGAGCACAAACTGGGTGCTCACCATATCGTTCGTGCTCGGTCTGGTGGTGGACATATTCAGTAACACACAGGGGATGAACGCGTTGTCGTGCACCATAATGGGAGCACTACGCCACCCGGCGTTCAACGCATTCCAGGCGCGTGAGGACGACATGAGCAATCCCCTACCGTCGATTCACTCGCTGGGGTTTGAGACTTACGCGAAATACGCTACAACCCTTACGGTGCTCTACTGCTTCCTGATTTTCACCATTCAGGCATTCACCCTGCGCAATTTCTCGCTGACACTTATCCGCATAGGGGCAAGCAGTCTGCTGTCGGTTGTTTTCATTTTAGGAATTGATAGTTTTGTGAGTACGCGTCGTGAGAAAAGATTATAACCTTGAGAAGCGCAAATTCGTGATAGGCGGTTTCATCGTTGTAATCGTCGTAATCTACCTCGCCCGATTATTCAATCTGCAGGTAATGGACTCGGCCTACAAGGAGAACGCCGATTCCAACGCATTCCTGAAGAAAACCATCTACCCTTCCCGCGGACTGATTTACGACCGCAATGACAGCCTAGTGGTTTTCAATCAGCCGGCCTACGACCTGGTGATGATACCCAAGGACGTGCAGCCATTCGACACGACCGACTTCTGCAACACGCTTCAGATAACACGCGAGGTGTTCGACAAGCGCATGGCCGACATGAAAGACCGCCGCAAGAACATCAACTACTCGGCCTACACACAGCAGATTTTCATGAACCACCTCTCGGCTCAGGACTACGGACGGATTCAGGAGAAACTCTACCGTTTCCCCGGATTCTTCATTGTGCAGCGCATCCTGCGTCAGTACAAGTATAACGCCGCCGCCAACATCCTGGGCGACATACGCGAGGTGAACAAGCGCGACATAGAGAACGACGAATACTACAAGCCCGGCGACTACACCGGCGACCTGGGAGTGGAAAAAAGTTACGAGACATATCTGCGTGGAGTTAAGGGCAACGAGATTCTGATTCGCGACGCGCTGGGCAAAATCAAGGGGCATTACAACGACGGAGCCAACGATGTGCCACCAGTGGCCGGAAGCGACATCAAACTCAGCATCGACATCAGTCTGCAGGAATACGGTGAGCGGCTGATGCAGAACAAGATTGGCGCTATTGTGGCCATAGAGCCGTCAACCGGCGAGATTCTGGCGCTGGTATCCAGTCCCAGTTACGACCCGTCGCTGCTAATAGGCCGCGAACGAGGCAAGAACTACCGGATGCTGGTGAACGACAAGCGCAAACCCCTGTTCGACCGCGCCATCATGGCCGCCTATCCACCCGGCTCCACATTCAAGCCCACTCAGGGACTGATTTTCATGCAAGAAGGCATAATCACGCCAGCCACGGCCTACCCATGCTACCGCGGCTACACGTGGGGGCGTCTCCATGTGGGATGCCACGGTCACGGCTCTCCCCTGCCCCTGAAACCGGCGTTGCAGACATCGTGTAACGCATATTTCTGCTACGGGCTTAAATACATGATAGACAGCAAATCGCGCTACGGTACACCCGACAAGGCATTTGAAGTGTGGAAAAACCACATGGTATCGATGGGTTACGGCTACAAACTAGGTGTGGACCTGCCGGGCGAAAGCCGCGGATTCATTCCTAACAGCAAATACTACGACAAGGCATACGGGCACGGCAGTTGGAGCGCCAACACCATCATTTCCGATGCCATAGGCCAAGGCGAGATCCTCGCCACACCGCTGCAGATTGCCAATCTGAGCGCCACAATAGCCAACCGCGGCTTCTTCTACACGCCCCACGTGGTGAGCAGCGTGGCCGGAAAGGGTCCCCTCAAGGAATTTAAGGAAAAACGGGTAACATCCATTAATTCGGCCTACTACGCGCACATCGTGGAAGGAATGAGAATGGCCGTTACGGGCGGAACCTGCCGCGGAGCCAACATCCCCGGCTTGGAAGTGTGCGGCAAGACTGGAACAGCCCAAAACCCACATGGTCGCGACCACTCAGTGTTCATGGGATTTGCACCGATGAACGAGCCCAAGATTGCGGTATGCGTGTATGTGGAGAATGCCGGTTTCGGCGCCACATTCGGCGTACCAATAGGCAGCCTCATCATAGAGAAATATCTCAATGGCGAGATTTCGCCGGGACGCAAGGGCGTGGAGGCCCGTATGCTGGGAGCGAGCACCGCAGGCGGCGTGATAGTGCGCAAGAGCGCCACTAAGCCAAAAGATGCCCAAGCGGCCGGCGAAACCGCCGCACCCAATTCATCAACCGACACAAAACCGACACAAAGCGATGGTACAGTACAATAACGAGAATGAAAGCAACGTGCTAAGGTCGGTGGACTGGTTCACCGTCTTCCTCTACGCCATACTGGTGGTGGCCGGTGCCATAAGCATCTATGCGGCAACCTACGACTTTGAGAACACTAGCATGTTCGACCTGTCGGAATTCTCAGGTAAACAGTTCCTGTGGATTGGGCTGTCGTTCCTAATCGGTTTCTCGCTATTGCTGATTGACAGGCGGCTATATGAAGCCTACGCCTACCCAATCTACGGGCTGATGATACTGCTACTGATACTCACCATTTTCATCGCGCCCGACATTAAAGGCTCCCGGTCGTGGATAGTGCTGGGGCCTGTGAGTCTGCAGCCGGCCGAATTTGCCAAGACAGCCACTGCTCTGGCACTGGCCCGCCTTTTCGGCACGTACGGATTCGCCCTCAAGGGATGGCGCAACTATGCCATAGCAATCACAGTGATAATGCTGCCTGTGCTCTGTATCCTGTTGGAAAAAGAGACAGGGTCGGCACTGGTGTTCATGTCACTCTTCTTCGTGCTCTATCGCGAGGGAATGAGCGGTTTCGTGCTGTTTGCGGCACTGTGCGCGGTGGTGTATGTGGTGGTGGTACTCAAGTTTGCCGCAACCATGATAATGGGCATTCCGCTGGGCATGTTCATCGTGTTTGTGCTAATAATGGCACTGGTGGTGGGAATGCTACTGGTGTATTGCCGGTCGCTGATACTGGGACGAAATGTGGCTATTGGCTACATTGCCAGCGGGCTAATCGCCACCGCGCTACACTTTCTGGGCGTGGACATCAATGGCTACGTGTTCTTCTTCACCGTTCTGGGACTCTCACTGGTGTATCTGCTCATAGGCATGCTGCACGACGACATGAAGAAAGTGAGCATCACCATAGCATTTGCATGCGCTTCGGTGGTGCTGATGTTCCTTGTAAACTACGGCTTCAACAACGTTCTGCAACCTCACCAGCAGATACGCATCAAGGTTACGCTGGGCATAGAGGAGGACCTGCGTGGAGCCGGATATAATGTGAATCAGAGCAAGATAGCGATAGGCTCCGGCGGAGTGCTTGGAAAAGGATTCCTCAATGGCACTCAAACCAAGCTAAAGTACGTGCCGGAGCAGCATACCGACTTCATATTCTGCACCATTGGCGAAGAAGAGGGCTTTGTGGGTTCGGCGGCAGTGCTATTGTTGTTTCTCGTGCTGATACTGCGGGTGATAGCCATAGCCGAGCGACAGCACACCACATTTGGCCGCGTGTATGCTTACTGCGTGGCATCGATACTGATATTCCACCTGTCGATAAACATAGGTATGGTGATAGGGCTGTGTCCTGTGATAGGTATTCCACTGCCATTCTTCAGTTACGGCGGCTCATCGCTGTGGGGCTTCACGTTCCTGCTATTTATCCTACTGCGAATAGACGCGTCGCGCAAGGAATCGGGCGTGTGGTAACCACACATCGGGAATAACGCGAATTTTTCCGAAGAAAAACGGCGGCTCAGTGACGAGTCCGCCGTTTTCAAAAAAGCAAATGCTAATCTATACTTAATCTCTAATCGGTTTTTGCTATTCACCCATAACGATGTTAGCGAGGGCTACTACGTCGGCAACATCAACCTCACCGTTGCCGTTGAGGTCGGCATTTTCCACTACGAAATTGCCAGACGCATCCCCCATCACATAGTTCGCTATTGCCACCACGTCCGAGACATCCACGAGTGTGTCGCCGTTAACGTCGCCTTGAGAAACCTGGGTGTCGTTGGGAAGGTCGTCGGTTACACTGAAGAAATCTTTCCACACGAGAGCGGTTTGATATGCGTCCTTGCACCCAATGGGCACATGAAGGGCACAAGTAGCCTTGTCAACGCCGCTGAATGCTGAAGCATCGGCACAAACAGGAGGTGTGGTGCTCATGCTGTTAATGAGGGAGAGGTTTGCGCAGCCACGGAACTCGTTGGCGTTGATTATCGTCACATGGTCGCCAACGGTCAATCGCCGCATGGCGGCATTGTTGAAGGCAGAGAGAGAGTTACCCAGGTTTGTTGGCATGAGATTGCGACCCATATAGGCGCTCTCGAGTGCCGTAAGGTGACTGAATATCGACTCGTTAGCATTTAAACCTCTTGGTATGCCAAAGAGCTGCAACGGGCTATCGGTGTCGGCGATGGTGAGCGACTGTACGCCCGTCATTCCCACAAACGCTCGTACATGCAAGCTGTCGAGACCTGCCGGCAGCGTGAGCGAGGTCACCCGCTTGCAGCCGTTGAAAGCATAATCACCGATATATTTCACGCCAGCCCCCAGGCTCAGTGTCGTCATGACCGAGTCGCCCGAGAAGGCATATTCACCGATACGCGTAACCTTGTCGGGGATACTGGCGCCGCACAGGCTACGATTTTCATAGAACGCATAATCACCGATGGTGGTGATGTTGCTGCCCAACTGCAGTTGTTCCAGCCGCGTGCAGCCACGGAACTCGTTGGCGTTGATTATCGTCACATGGTCGCCAACGGTCAATCGCCGCATGGCGGCATTGTTGAAGGCAGAGAGAGAGTTACCCAGGTTTGTTGGCATGAGATTGCGACCCATATAGGCGCTCTCGAGTGCCGTAAGGTGACTGAATATCGACTCGTTAGCATTTAAACCTCTTGGTATGCCAAAGAGCTGCAACGGGCTATCGGTGTCGGCGATGGTGAGCGACTGTACGCCCGTCATTCCCACAAACGCTCGTACATGCAAGCTGTCGAGACCTGCCGGCAGCGTGAGCGAGGTCACCCGCTTGCAGCCGTTGAAAGCATAATCACCGATATATTTCACGCCAGCCCCCAGATTCAGTTCCATTATTACGCTGTCGCCCGAGAAGGCATTGTCGCCAATGGCTACTACTCCCGAGTTAAGCGTGACGGAGGTGAGTTTCTTGAAATTACTAAACATTTCCGGGGTCACCATGGTGCCGGAGCCACCCATCGTGAGGTTGAGAAGGGTCTGCCTGACGGTGGCGTTGCTCGATGTGCCAAAGGGGGTCTGCAAGGAGAAGTTCCTACCTATGTAGAGCGATGTCACCGGCAAGTTGGCGAACGGTGTTGCGGCATTGCCTGCGCCGTCGATAACGAGGGTTGCCTCATTATCTTCAAAAGTTATGGACTTCAGAGCGACACCCTTGACCAGACCATTGAAGACATCGTAGGATATAGATTTTACCGAAGCCGGGATGGTTATGCTCTCTACTGCGATGGCATTGCTCAATGCCCGGGAACCAAGGAACTCCAACTCATTGTGGAGGTAGATGTTCTTGATGCTCTGCTGCTCGTCGCCAATGAGGTTGCTATTGACACCCACCACGCGGTAGGCCTCCCCATCGACAATGATATAGGTCGGCACAAGCACAAAATCGCGCTCACCCGAAGCATTAGACGGGTAAACATGACGCAGAACGGCAAGATGCAGAGCCGTGCAATACTGGTAGTCGTAATAGTAATCGCCGATGTTAGTGACAATGGTGCTATTGTCTTCGGCAAAACCAATGTCCTCAACATTGACATCACCATAGATGGGCCAGTTGGTCATGTAGGCATTCGCCACCACAGCGAGCAGCGAGCAGAAGATTGTGAGTAAGTACTTTTGTCTCATAACATATACATAAAATTTGAGTTGATGAAGGAGGACTATCAAATTATAGAGTCCATAAATAGTTATTAGCAAAGTTACGAAGAACCCATAAGAGTGAGCGATAGTGGAAATGACGTTTTGACGAAACATCTGTAATGAGTGACGAAAGTGACGTGTAGCGTGACGAAAGGAAAAAAATGAGGGAGAAGAGAGAAAAAGTGCTGTAGTGCTCAAAGAATTGTAGTATATTTGCAAACTATGGATAGGAGATTAAATTTCATTACGGCACTGATTTGCGTGGCATCACTTATATGTCATGCAGAGGGCGATATGCTTACTTATAACCTGAGTTGTCGCCGCTTCACTACACTCGACGGTCTGTCGCAGATGCAGACCGAAACGGTGTGGCAAGATTCGCACGGATATATCTACATAGGCACTCTGTCGGGCTTTGCTCGATACGACGGCCTGACACTGAAACCCTTCTTGCGCGGTCGGCGCGAGAACATCGTTGAATTTCAAGAGGTGGGCGGCACGGTGCGCGCCATGGGCTTTGTGCGCCAGTGGAGCATTAGCGATGATGACGCGAAGAAATCGCAAATAGACCCGGAAGGAAATCTGCTGCTGAACAACTTCAACTCCGCCGACCTGCCAGCCGGCTATGTGCTGCTTGAGGACAAGCAGGAACAGAACCGAGTACTTTGCCGGATAACAGAGCGGGGAATGGAGCGCGTGATTACCTCACCGCTCATGGACGAGATGACACCCGACCGCAAGATGTATCTCGACTCGACACAGATCTATGTTCCCACACCGCAGGGGGTGTACCGCCTGCAGGAAGGTCATGTGCCTGTGATGATTTCCGCTAAGGACGACGTGTACTCACTAATCAGAACCGACTACGGACTCATCGCCCTTGCCGGCGACGGCCTTTACCGAGTGGCGCGTGACAGCATGTCGCTCATTAACGAGTATCACTTTGAATCCCCGGACTATGGCCTGTTTGCGCGCCAGAACCGGCATGGGCAACTCATCGTTGCCGACTCGCACACAATACTGGTCTATGATAATGGCCAGTGGCATCAACTCGCGTCAGGATTCAACATGATTAAGGGGCTGTTCATTGACAAGTGGAACCGACTGTGGGCCGCCACCTACCAGGGAGCCTACTGCTTCTTCCACTGCAACTTCGTGAACCATAGGCTGACGGACAAGAACGATATAGTGAGGGCTATGGCCTTCAGCGGTGGACAGATGACAATGGGGACTCTAAATGGCAAGGTTATAGCCAACGGACAATTGTTGACTGAGGATGCCGACAACTATTTCGCTCCAAGTGCCGCGGTAATAGGCGACAAGGTATATATGGCAGGAAACGGTGACGTGGCCGTCATTAGCGGCAACAACGTGGATTGGCTAAGGCTGCCATACGACAAATATCAGTTCGTGAGCCGGTATAAAGACCGCTTAATCATAGGTACACGCGGCAGTGTGCTGACCTACGACACCCACACAGGACATATCGATACACTGACTACCGAGACCGTGCGCCCGTGGTGCGCGGTCGATGACGGGCAGGGACGGCTGTGGGTGGGCTGCACGCCCGGACTATACCGAATTACAGGCCTCGATGAGGGTCGAGTGAGCATAGAGAAAGTGAAGAGTACCCCCACCACACTCGTCGTTACCACGATTACTACCGACAGGCGGGGAAACGTATTCTTTGCCCTGGGAGACTCGCTCTTCGCCGTGCGCAACAATCAGTTGCGCGCCATGAACGAAGCCTTGCCCATACTAAAGGGACACGAGATACGCTCAGTCCACGTCACTGCACGAGGTTACCTTGTGGTGGCGACTATAGACGGTCTGATGGTGGCACGCATAGATGATAACTGCATAGCAAGTGAAATACACTGGTTTGACGCGCGGAACGGTTTCACAATGATAGAGCCGCTAATGGCTACAATGGCCGAAGATGTTGACGGTACGGTGTGGGTGGCTGGCCTTGAAGAGATGATATCGTTCCACCCCGATCTTCTGCTTAAAGACAACCAAGAGCCCACCATAGTGATTGCCCCACGCCCGTGGTGGCGGCAATGGTGGGCATGGCTCAGCGGAGTGGTGCTACTGGCCCTTGCCGTGTGGTGGCTGGCCCGCAACGTAGAACAGCGGCAAGCCCGCAAGAAGATGAAGCGATTAGAGGACGAGAAGGCGAAGAAAGAGTTGCAACTCAGTGCCGTTCGTCTGAAAGCCATTCCCCATTTCCATTCAAACGTGCTGGCCAGCATAGAGTATTTTGTGTCGAGCCACTCCACCGACGAGGCCACACACTACATGAAACTATACTCCGACTTCACCAACCAGACGCTTTCAGATATAGACAGGCCATCGCGTCCGGTTAGCGATGAGGTGGACTATGTGCGCACCTACCTGGAACTGGAACAACTGCGCTACGGTGAGCGGCTACAATACACCATAAGCGTCACACCCGACGTGGACCAGAAAGTGATGCTACCCACGATGCTGCTTCACACCTACTGCCAGAACGCGGTGAAACATGGCATTGCCAACAAGACAGGTGTGGGGCATGTGAAAGTGGCAGTGAGCCGAGAGCAGCGCAAGGGCGTGGACGGCGTGCTGGTGAGCGTTAGTGACGATGGAGTGGGACGAGTGGAAGCGGCACATGCCGGAGGTCAGTCAACTAAGCAGGGCCTGAAAATATTAAGTCAGCAGATAGACCTCTATAACCGCGCCAACATGCACCACATAGAACAGCAAGTGACCGACCTTACCGACGACGAAGGGCGGCCAGCCGGCACACGGTTTGAAATATGGGTGCCGGGGGACTTCAGATATTAATCAGAGAGGCTGAGAACAAAATGAAAATATGAAGAAACTGAAGGCTATAGTAGTGGAGGATGAGCGACTGCCGCGGCTGTCGCTTCTGGCCAAGTTGGAGAATTTCCGCCATAGCGTGGAAGTGGTGGACTCGTGTGAGAACTATGACAGCGCACTGATGAGCATACTGCAGCACCGTCCCGATTTGCTCTTTCTGGACATACAACTGCAAGGGCGCGACTCCATAGGGCTACTCAACGAACTGAAAGAAAGCATAACGTTGCCGTATGTGATATTCACCACGGCCTATTCCGACCGGAAATACCTGATGAGCGCTATCAAGTTTTCGGCAGTTGACTATCTGATGAAGCCCATTGACAAGGGCGAACTGGCGCAAGCCATAGCCAAAGCCGCAGACAGAGCCGAAGTGGAGACATCCGCGACGTTGCCGCAGTCGGAAAAACTAAGTTTCAAGTCGGTTAACGGTAAAATTCTGGTTACAACCGACGACATTGCCTACATCAAGGCCGATGGCAACTACGCGCACGTATTCACTTTTATGAGGGATGACTTGATAATGGAAAACCTACTCTCGCTGGAGCAACGTCTGCCGGCGGACATCTTTGTGAGGGTGGACCGCAGTACCATCGTCAACATCACGAAAGTCTATCGAATGGACACCCAACAACTCAACTGCATCCTGGTATCGGCCAATGGGCGTGAATTGCGCATGAAAATGACCAAGAGCGGAATGGAGAAACTGATGGATGTGTTAGGATAAGCCAAGTCGGGAGGTTATGACCGAGATTTAACCCGAATCAGCCTAATGGCCGAATCGGGTTAAACTACTTTTCCTCCGTGGGGATTCCGACGGGTTTCATGCGGCAATAGCGGTCGAACCAGCGACGCTGTTCGGGCGTGTCGATGGGAGACATCTCGCTGATTATGCAGGATGTGCACAGGTCGTCGGCAAGCGCCATGATAATGGGATAGAGTTCCAAAGTGTCGGGTAGGGATTTGCCGGGAGGACAGAAGATGCTCTGCCGCTCCAGCGCGTCATATCCGCAGATAGCGCCTACGATGTTTCCTGTGACCGAGCCGTTAGAGTCGCTGTCTCCGTCGCAGTTCACTGCGGCCATTATGGCGAGTTCAGGATTGAGCGGGTGACGAATCGAGCAGAAAACCGCAATGGCCCACGTTTCCTCGGCTACCCAGCCCTGCCCTATACGACGGACGCACTCCTCGTCGCTGAGTTCGCTCGCGGCCAGATCAACGGCAGTGACGGTGAGGAGTTTGAGGTAATCCTTATCCGCCTGAAATTCACCGACAAAAATGCGGTCGAGCATACGGAGAGAATCAAGGACAATGTCGGTAAGGCAAGCAGCCGCCACATCCGGTTCCAGGACAGCCACCTTACGCAGCACATAGGAGAGCAAAGCGGCCGGCAAGAAGCCAAGCGGGTGCTTGTGCGTGACACGCGCCACCTCAGCACCGGCCTCCATGAGCCGGAGGTCGTCGTAGGGGTAAGCGTCGCGACCGGCATATCCGGCCAGCAGCAGGGCCAAAGGAGCAACACGCATGATGCCGCCACAGCCCTTGCTATCGTTCTCCACATCATGGCCACTGAGCAGACTTTCACAAGCGGTGAGGCAAGTGCGACCGGGAGCCCTGCGGTGAGCCATCTGAGGCAGATACTTGAGCCAAGTGCAGGCATCAGAACCGTCACGGTCAACACCCGTCTGAGTGAAGTACCAATCGAGGTAGGCATACCGCACATACCCTTCAGGATTGCCGCCGATACCGCGCATATAACCGCGAGTGACGCCCATAAGCATGCCGTTGGCTGAGAACAGGGTCATCTGCGTGTCGTCGCTGACGAGAGCCATCCCGTTCCCGTCGAGGACAAAGCGAGAGATGCCGCCGGAGCCGAATTTAGCCTTGATGGCGGCGAGCGAAGAGAATTCAACGGTGTAGCCCAGCGCATCGCCGGCGGCACCGGCAACAAGGCTGCCGCGGATGGCATCGCGCACACGGCACTTCAGAGCCTCACGGCGGCTATCCTTTTCAGCGATATACCGGCGGATGAAGTCGCGCTGAGCGTCGGTTTCAGGAATGGTTCTATGGGCCGACTTAGGCATGGCGGAAAACAGCGTGCGCAGACGGTCCATAACGGCATCGAAAGAGGCGTCGGAGTCCTCTTCGGCAAGCAAGCAGCCCACGATGGTGCCGGTGCGCCCCACCCCGCCGCGGCAATGGACATAGACGTAGCCGGAATCCTGGGCTGACAACTCGCGGATGTGGCGAACGAGGCGGCAGACATCATCGGGGTCGGCGGGCGCGCCACAGTCACGTATGGGGAAGCGACGATAAGACACGTGGGAAGGAAGCAGATGTGAGTATGGGTGCAGTTCGCCGTCCTCGGTGAGGTCCACGAAATGGCGAACGCCGAAATGAATCATGTGGCGGAGTCTGGCCTTGGCAACGGCATCGTCCCTATCGCCGGGATATTCGCCGGCAAAGATTTTCCCGGTCCGCAGATAGAACGACTCACGGAGCGGACGAGAGATGAAGGCCTCAAATCGGTCGTTAATCTCGAGCAAGTCGGGCGGCAGAATTTTGCGGCACTTCTGCACCACCTCGTGAGGGATGTTGGCAGTGGAAGAAAACACATGGAAGGGGCAGGCATAAGCGATGGATGTGGTCATGCAGGCGATGGTGTCGGAATCGCCGCCCATGGAAACGGCCAGACGCAGAGAGTCGAGCGCATTTTCACGCTGCAGGAACGCCATGATGGCGATGGGCACACTACCCTGGCAAGAGACATCGAAGTCGAAGTCGTAGTCGGGGCGGATATCCTCAAGATTGGGACTCAGGTCATAACCGAAGTGTTCCTCGATGAAGCGGCGAATTTTGCCGTGAAAATCAAATCGCTCATGCATCTGGAAATAGACACAGGCCGCAATAGCCTGCGCCCCCTTGATTCCCTCGGGGTGATTATGCGAGACCGATGCTGTGATACGGGCCAGTTCCAGCGCTTCGTGGAGCGAGGATGCATACATTCCGACCGGGCTGACACGCATGGCCGAGCCGTTGCCGAAACTGCCGTATGGCCGCGGATTGTCGCTAAAAATCCAGTTCAAGAAATGGCGGCCATATCCGGCGTCGGAGTACTTGCGCCCCAATTGTTGCATGATGCTGACAAGCGACTCCGGGCGGTGCAGAGGGTCGTCCATCAGCCACTTGGCCACAGCCAGAGTCATCACCGAATCGTCGGTGAAACGGCTGCCAGGAGGCAGCAACTCAAAGTTCTCAGTCTTGATATTGCGCCACTCACGAGTGGAGCCCACAATGTCGCCGATAATAGCACCTAACATAGTAATTATGAGTTTATTAAGTTAATTTGGATTAAAATTCGAGTTTGAAACCATTCCGCTTCAGTTCGCCGTATTGCCGGAGGTTGAACCTGAACCGAAACGGCTCACGATTGCGGGATGAGGTGTTGATGGGTGAGATTTGGGTGAGGATACCGAGGTGGAGCATTTTCTTGTAGAAATTGCGTCGGTCGAACTTCACGTTGAGAATGGCCTCGTAGAGCGCCTGTAACTCTCGGACTGTGAATTCTTGGGGAAGGAGTTCAAAGCCGATTGGCTCGAAGTGAATCTGGCGGCGCAGTTCGGCGATGGCGTCGGCCAGAATCTGCGCGTGGTCGAAAGCCAGTTGGGGCAGTTCGTCGAGGCCGAACCAGGCAGCCTCGGCAGCGTCGTCGCCGCCCCGAACATCGGCAAGGGAGACGAGAGCGTAGAACGCGACGGTGACCACGCGCTCACGGGGGTCGCGGTCGGGGGCGGAATAGGCGCGCAGTTGGCGCACATAGGCCGTATTGAGGCCGGTCTCCTCCAGCAATTCACGTCGGGCGCATTCCTCGGCCGACTCGTCCATCCTCATGAACCCACCGGGCAAAGCCCAGCAGCCCTTGTAGGGGTCGAGTCCGCGGCGAACAAGCAGGACATTGAGATTTTCGCCGTCGAAGCCGAAAATCACGCAGTCGGCCGTTACAGCCGGGTGCGGATAACGGTAATGATACTTAAATGCTTTGTTGTCAGGCATAACTAATGTTTTTCTTTAATAGTTGCGTAATTTTTACGCAAAATTAGGACGCATTTTTGTGTTTTGCAAATATTTTTGCGTAAATTTTACGCACAAAATAATTTCATGTCAGAAACAATTGTTATAAAGCGGTGACAATCAAAGATTAGCACATTAGAAGAAATTTTACTGGAATTGCAACTTGCGGGCATAAAAGAGATTGCAGACGCAGAAATCAGCATTTACAGAGGCGGCGAATTGGAGTAATTTTGCACCGTCGGAATTGCTCAAAGCAGGCATTCCTGACAAGCGCTCATTGAAATTCTGAAAAACGATGCAACCCGAATCGGCTACAGGCCGGCTCCGCTCTCTCTGCCGTTATCCCCTGCTCTACTGTGCCGCAAATGCTCGTATTACTTGGATTGCTCATACGATCCAGCTCCTGACTTCGACAATGGGACACCCAAATCAGTTGTGGTTTGGCAATAGCGGTGCTTCACTGCTGCCGATTGATGGGCATTGTTAAGAAATGAGAGTGCCTCACCTTGGGGGCACTCTCCGGCAAATAATGGATATGCAACTCGTGGGTTGCAGTATCGGTCTGTTCGGTTTACGCTTTGTTGAACTTCTCCTTGCCTTGCTTGCAGCGTGGGCATCTCCAGTCGTCGGGCAGGTCTTCAAACGCCACTCCGCCGTGCTCGGCCGGGTCATATATGTATCCGCAGATGGAGCAGACGTACTTGCCCGATGCCTCTTTCTGCGAGAAGTCAAACTTGGCCATGATGGTGGGGACGGGGTTATCCAAGTCCATCACACGCTTGGCCTCAAGGTTCTCGTAGCCTTGCGGCGAGTGGGTTGAGAGATAAACCGTGGGGGTGTTGCTGACGAACTCGCGTACGCGGTTAAGCGTTTCGCGGGCTGCTGGCAGGTCGTCATAGACCACCGACAGTTTGTTCTCGTACAGCGCCTCGTCCACGTAGGTGATGTCGGCTTGAAACATGTAGAACAGTCCATCGTCCTCAGCTATCACCAGGCTGTTGCCGCGAGTGTGCCCCTTGGCTTTAATCATCCACACTCCGTCGCAAATCTTCTGCGCGTCGGGGAAGTTGTGGTAGGCACCGTAGGTGAACGTTACCGGCACCAGATTTGGCAGCCCTTGTAGTTCGTCGGCACCCAGCTCATCGGCATTCACGTAGATTTCCGCGTTGGGGAAACTGCGCAGCTCGCCAGAATGGTCGCCGTGGCGATGGGTGAGCAGAATCTTTGTCACCTGCTCCGGCTTGTAGCCCAGTGAAGCCAAGGCATCCATGTAACTGCAGATGTCCTTGCCCGTGTACGCTGCCGAATTTTCATCGGGTACTTCCTCCGGAAAGCCAGCCGGCAGACCGGTGTCAACTAGGATAACGTCGGTTCCGGTGTCGATGACGTAGTTCTGTAGGCTACCCCGGTAGCGGATGTTGCGGTCGAACTTGTCGGGCCCGTCTTCGCCACCGAAGGCGAACGGCTGAGAATAGAATCCGTCTTTGCGGAATTTTACGGCTTTAATTTCCATGGTAACTAATTATTTAGCCGGTTCCCACTTGCAACGGATGGGCGATACTATGGCGCCGTCTTTTTTGAGCTCGGCAAACGCCTTGTCCACCACTTTGCGGTCAAGTCCAGTCAGTTCTGCCACTTTGCCTGCCGCCAGCGGCACTCCGGCCTTGCGCATGGCTTCTAATACTTGTTCTTTGATTTCCATTTTTATCTTTGTTTAAGATGTTATTGCTTTTCGTTCATTTACACCGAATAGAGACCGAATAGAGTCTGCGGATAGTTCCCTTGATTACTCAGAGTTCCCCACTATCGTTCTTACCGGTCTGTGGCTATGGTATTCAGGGATTATAATTGCGTAATAAGCCAGTTCTGCGCGCCAAGGCACTCTATAAGCCGCATAGCGTTCTCACTCCAGCCCAGGTCATCTTCCTCGTCGGCCAGATAAGCCTTCAGCAGGTCGTAGGTGATAGGGTCGTCGCACACATTGGCCATGCAGTTGCGCAGCAAGTCCACACCAGGTCCCTGAATCGCCAAGTCGGCCTTCACATACTCAATGGGGTTTTCAATCAGGTCGTGGGCTTCCATGCCCTCAAACTTCACGTTGCCGCCCAGAGCCAAAATGCGGTCGGTGAATTTCTCTACCCATTCCATTTCCTCGGTGTAGTGGTCCACGTACTTCTGTCCCAGTTTCTCAAACCCCTGCGATTTGAAAATCTGCCCCTGCAACTTGTGAACGAACGCGCCTTCAGACAGGTGCGTAACAAAAAACTGCAATGCCTCAATTGATTTCTTAGTGTCCATTTCTTAAAACGTTTTTAGGTTATTAATAAATTATATCTCTTTATTTTTACAAATTTACGTCTATTAGGCGAGATAATGTGATTTTTGACGTTCAAAAGATTATCCCAAACGTGACAAACATAAAATAAATTTGTAACTTTGCGAGCAAACCGCCGACTCTTATGTACGACTTAGAACAACTTTACGGCATAGTGGGACCTAACAACCGGCACGAATTGTGGAACGGCAAGATTGCCTGCTCCTTCAACAATGCTGATAGAGCCCTGCTTACCAACAACATGAATCAGTCCTTTAACGGATACACATTCACTCTGATTACCCAAGGCGAATTGCACCTGATGAGTGGAATGCAGAAAATGACGCTCCGAAATGGCGAGATGTATGTCTATTATCCCGGAAGTGCCGTGACTGTCACTGCCGTGAGTCCCGACTACACGAGCATCTGTCTGCTTATCGACACCTCGATGGCGCATGACACACAGGCTTTCCGCAACCTCATCCGCGCCACCGTCATTCCCATCTCGCAGTTCGGTAAGTCAAAAATATCGTTCTCTGACGCCGATGAAGCAAGGCTTCTCAAGATTATGGAACTGATTTACGAGTACATCCACCAGCCCATTTCGCTCAAAAACGGAATTCTGGAGATGCTTTTCACCATCTTTATCAACGACCTCGTCAGTATTCAAGCCTTTGAAAAAGCCAGGCTCGACATCTCTCGCCGGACAGAGGATATTTTCATCTCCTTCTATCAGTTGCTTCAGGAGAATTTCATCACTCAGCACGGCATCGCCTTCTATGCCGACCGCCTTAGTATCACCGAGAACTACCTTTCGCGAGTGGTGAAAAAAATTACAGGCCGAACAGTGGTAAGTTGCATCGACGAGATGCTGGCCATTGAGGCCTCATATCTGCTGAAATCCACCTCACTGACTGTCTCTCAGATTTCCGATAGACTGAATTTCTCCTCGTCGGCCGCCTTCTGCAAGTTCTACAAGCGGCTTCGTGGCGTACCCCCGCTAAGTGTCAGAGCTGAGTGAAATGGCCTTGACTTGCGAGACGAATTCATCGTCGGGCAAGTCCCAGGGCAGCCAGTGGATGTGGGTACCACGTCGCTCCATACCGCGGAACCATGTCATCTGACGCTTGGCAAACTGGTGGATAGCCGTTTCAAGGCCGGTAAACATCTCGTCGTAGGTCAGTTGGCCGGTGACATAGAGAGTCAGGTACTTATACTCCAGGCCGTAGTAGATTAGGTTCTCGGCCGGTATGCCGCCAGCCAGCAGACGTTCCACCTCCTGCACCATTCCTGCCTGTAGGCGCGCCTTGAGACGGGCTGTGATTCTGCTTCGTCGCGAATCGCGGTCGATATCCACGCCCACTACCACCGCTCCCTGTAACGGATGCGGCTCGGTGAGCGACTGCAGGTGCGGATGCGTGTGATAGTAGTCGGCTATCTCAATGGCACGGATTGCGCGCTTGGTGGTGTCAACGTCGGTGACATTGTGCAGCGTCTTGTAACGGCTGAGAATCAGCGTGAGTTCCTCAAGAGACTTATCACGCAACGACTCGCGCAGGGCGGGATTCTGAGGGACCGGCGGCAGTTTGATACCCTTGAGCACGCTCTCCACATACAGGCCGGTTCCACCGCAGAGAATGGGCTGGCGTCCACGCCCCACAATGTCGGCATAGGCTGCCTCATAGTCGCGCAGATACTCAAAAAGGTTGTAACGGTAGCCCGCTTCGCAGATGTCGATGAGGTGATAAGGCACTCCGCCGTACTCGTTGAGGTCCTTGCCGGTTCCCAGGTCCATGCCACGGTAGAGTTGGCGCGAGTCGGCGCTGATAATCTCGCCACCGAGCGCACGCGCCAGCGCCACGGCCTTAGAAGTCTTGCCCGATGCAGTGGGTCCGGTGATAACTATGAGCGGTGCAGAAATCATTCAAATCCGGTTCGATTAACGTTTCAGTTTGGAATCGAAGAACGAGAGTACCTTGGCATAGAGCGCGGCACGGATGTCGCACCCGTTGATGCTGTGGTTCATATTAGGATACACCATGACATCAACGAGTTTTCCGGTTGCGTTCAGTTTGGCCAGATATTGCATTTCATTGACGATGTGAACATTGTCGTCGGCGCTTCCGAACATAATGAGGAGGTCGCCCTTGAGGTTCTGAACCGACGACAGCGGAGCGCTGGCGAGGTAGCCTGCCGCATTCTCGCGCGGCGTGCGCATGAAACGCTCGGTGTAGATAGAATCGTAGAACCGCCAGGAAGTGACCGGAGCAATGGACACACCTGCGGCATACTTGGCCGCATTGTGCGACATGGCCATCAGCACCTCGTAACCGCCGTAACTCCACCCCCAGATACCGATGCGCGAAGCATCCACGTAAGGCAGCGAGGCCATGTAACCGGCAGCGGCAATCTGGTCGATGGTCTCATACTTGCCCAGATTCAGGTAAACCACATCCTGGAAGCGTTTTCCGCGTCCACCGGTTCCGCGTCCGTCAACGCAAGCGATGACGTAGCCCTGAGAGGCAAAATACTCCTCCCAGTCGAGTTTCCAGCGGTTGAGGACCGACTGCGAGCCCGGTCCACTGTACTGCGACATGATGACCGGATACTTCTTCGACGGGTCAAAGTTAAGCGGCTTGATGATGTAGCCGTTGAGCGACACACCATCGGAGGTCATTGTGAAGAATTCCCGCCGCGGCACTCCGGCGACTGCATATTTGCCGGCATACTCAGCGTTAAGTTCCAAGTCGCGGATTTTCTTACCGGCAGCGGTGAAGATAGCATACTGATTAGGTGTGGAAACATCGCTGAAATTACGCACGAAATAAGTCATCGTGGCACTGAACGAAGCACCGGATGTGCCCTTGTCGGGCGACAGAGACGAGGGCTTTCCGTCGGTGGTGACACACATCAGCACCCTGTTGAGCGGCGAGGCTGTGGTCTGGTAGTAGAATTTCTTTTTCTGGGCATCGTAGCCGTAGAAATCGGTCACATTCTCCCGGCCCGAAGTGAGTTGCTTAATCAGCGCTCCGCTAAGCGAATACTGATAGAGTTGAGTGAAGCCCGACTTATCGCTGGGGATAACAAAGAAGTCGTCGTAGAAACGCACTTTCGCCGCCATGTCGTTGTCGATCCAGGACTCCGATTTTTCCTCGTAGATTTTCTTGGCGATGCAGGAACGCGGATTCACACAGTAGATGTGCAACTGATTCTGAGCGCGGTTAAGCGTGGAGACCATGAGTTGCGAGGGCTCGGAGCCGAAAGTGATGTTCTGAATGTAATAGGCATCATCGGCCGGCAGTTGCATCTGCTTCACCACGCGCGTTTCGATGTCGTAGCTGTGAACCGTAACAACCGAATTGTTCTCTCCGGCCACAGGATATTTGAAATCGAAGCGCCCGGGATAGAGCGCATAGTCGGCATTAGAGTGGCAATCGCCCTCGTAAAGCGTCATTGAGTACATGGGCACCTGCGACTCGTCCCAGCGTGCGAACGCCAGGATGGAATTATCGGGCGAAAAACGGAGCGATGATAGCATACCCAGTTCCTCCTGGTACACCCAGTCGGGGACACCGTTGATAACACTGTTCTTCAGTCCGTCGGAAGTCACTTCGATGTCGGTGTCGTAATCCAGTTTCTTGAGGCGAATGTTGTTGTCCTTCACATAGGCCACCATGCGTCCGTCGGGTGAAAGCGTGGCTATTTCCTCTCCCCCGCCCTGCGTGAGTTTGGTGAGTTTGTTGTGACGCGTCTCGTACACGTAGTAGTCGGCGCGGAACGAATGGCGGTAGATGGGCTCGGAAGCCGTCCACAGAAGGATGCGGCTCTCATCGGGAGCCACGGAATATCCGTCCCACTCAGTTATGCTGCAGTCACGGGCCGTGCCACTATCGAACAGCACCGACTCTTCACCGTTCTTATATGCCACTTTCAGAATCTTACCCGAATCGTCCGAGAAACGGTAATAGTGCTCCCCATCGGCAGCCTGTTTCATGGCCGTCACCGACTTGGGCCGTGCCCCTGACAGCACAAAGTCCTGCAAATCAAGCGCGAACGCCGCAATAGCCATTGTGGCCAAAACCACTATAGTGCAATATCTCTTCATAGTCGTTGGAATAAATTAGTGAATAACTCTGTCTGCGAGGCAGCATACCGACATTCGCCAAGAGCACCTCAGTGCAAATTTACAAAAAAGCGCAGTAATAAAGCAGATTTCCCACATAAAATTTGAGTCGGGAAAGCCATATTGACTCCCCGACCCAATTATATGGTTAGCAAAATCACTCAGCCACGTAGGCGCTAACGTCGGCCGGATTGAGCGAAGTGATGAACTTATGGTGGCGAGTAACCTCGGCTTCACCCATGTTAACATACACCTTAGCCGACTTGAGGAACAGGTCGGGCTCGTTAGTGGCATCACCCACAAGGAGATAGCCCATGATGATGTGGCCGGCCATCTCCACCATGCGGCGTGCGTGGAAAGTGACATATTCAGGGTCGTTAGCAGCCTTAACGGACTCAACAGCCTGAGCATAGAGTTCGGTCATAGCCTGCAACTTGGCCACCTGAGGCTGCAGTTCCTCGGCGTACTGACGAGCGGCATACTCCTGAATCTGCGCCAGGTAAGCGCCGGTGGTGACGTGGCGGATGGCTGCCACAACCTGCAACTGAGTGGTGCCTTCGTAGATGTTCATGATGCGCGCATCGCGGTAGAGTCGCTCGCAGGTGTAGTCGCGCATAAAGCCCGAACCGCCGTGAATCTGGATGCAGTCGTAAGCATTATAGTTAGCATACTCCGAAGTGAAGCCTTTCGCCATTGGGGTGAAAGCATCGGCCAGACGGTTGTACTTCTTCATTTCCTGCTTCTCCTCAAGTGTGAGCGGACGCTCACGGGCAATCTGCTCCCAAATCTTGTAGATATCCACAAAGCGCGCGGTTTCGTAAAGGATGGCGCGCGACGCGTCGAGACGAGCCTTGATGTTGGCAATCATTTCGGCCACAGCCGGGAATTGGATGATGGGCTTGCCAAACTGCTGACGGCTGCGCGCGTAATCCACGGCCTCGTTGTAGGCGGCCTGACTCAGACCAACGCTCTGCGCGGTGATACCCAAACGGGCGCCATTCATGAGCGACATCACATACTTGATGAGTCCGAAACGGCGAGAGCCGCACAGTTCGGCCTTAGCGTTCTTGAAGACAAGTTCGCAAGTGGGGCTTCCGTGAATGCCCATCTTGTCCTCAATGCGGCGCACAGTCACGCCACCATTTCGCTTGTCGTAGATAAACATGGACAGACCGCGGCCGTCCTTGCTACCCTCCTCGCTGCGTGCGAGCACCAGATGCAGGTCGCTGTCACCGTTGGTGATGAAACGCTTCACACCGTTGAGCCGCCACGTGCCGTCCTCGGCCTCGGTAGCCTTGAGCATAACGCTCTGCAGGTCGCTGCCGGCATCGGGCTCGGTGAGGTCCATCGACATGGTTTCACCGGCACAGATGCGCGGGATGTAACGCTGGAACTGCTCCTCATCACCAGCCTCATAGAGAGTGTCGATACAACTCTGCAAACTCCAAATATTCTGGAAACCGGCATCGGCCTGAGCAATCATCTCGCTCATCATGGAGAAGGTGGTATTGGGGATATTCAGTCCGCCGAAACGCCTCGGCATCGACACGCCGTAGAGCCCTGCCTTGCGGGTGATGTCGAGATTCTCACAAGTCTTGGACGCGTAAGCCACATGGCCGTCGCTGTGATGAGGACCTTCCTTGTCAACGCTCTCAGCGTTGGGCGCGATGGTCTCAGCGCAAATCTCGCCGGTTATTTCCAGGATTTTCTCGTAGGAATCCATAGCGTCGTTGTAGTCAACAGGCGCGTAATCAAATTGCTCGGCCTCGGTGTAATCACGTTCTTTCATCGCCACTATCTTTTCCATCAGCGGATGATGCAGGTGGTAGCGAAGAGCCTTATTGTCATTGAAAAAATTTGCCATTTTACTTCGTTTTTATTGATTAGACAAGAGCAAACCGGATTATTTGCTGTTCTTCTTGTAATACTTTATGAGTTTGGGGATAACTTCCTCAAGGTCACCGGTAATAACATAGTCGGCAATGTCGTTAATGGGAGCATTGGGGTCGCTATTAATGGAAACGATGATAGAACTCTCGTTCATTCCGGCAACGTGCTGAATCTGGCCCGAGATACCGCAAGCGATATAGAGTTTGGGGCGCACGGTAACACCCGTCTGCCCTATCTGGCGGTCATGCTCCACGAAGCCGGCATCCACGGCTGCGCGGCTTGCACCCACTTCACCACCGAGCACATTGGCCAGGTCAAAGATAAGGGAGAAATTCTCCTTGCTTCCCACACCGTAGCCACCGGCCACGATAATGGGAGAATTCTTGATGTTAACCTTGGATTTCTCAATCTCACGGTCGATGATTTTCACCACGTAACTTGCCGGGTCCACATATTTCTCAGCGTCGAGGCTGATCACCTCGCCCTTGTAATCGGGATTGAAGATTTCCTTCTTCATCACACCCTCACGCACGGTAGCCATCTGAGGACGGTGCTCTGGATTGACGATGGTGGCAACGATATTGCCGCCGAATGCCGGGCGAATCTGATAGAGCAGGTTCGTGTACTCTTTCTTGGTCACGGGGTCGGTGTGGTCACCAATCTCAAGCGATGTGCAGTCGGCAGTAAGTCCGCTGTGAAGGCACGATGACACGCGCGGACCCAGGTCGCGACCTATAGTGGTGGCGCCCATGAGGCAAACCTGCGGCTCTATCTCACGGAAAAGGTTAATCACAGCCGAAGCGTGAGGCAGAGAAGTGTAAGGGAACAGGCGGCTATCCTCCATCTTGTAAACCACGTCCACACCGTAGGGGAACAGTTGCGTTTCCACTCCTTCCAACTTATCGCCCAGCACAACGGCTTCGAGTTTCACGCCGAGTTGTGTGGCGAGAGAACGACCCTTGGTGAGCAGTTCCAGACTGACGTCGGCTACCCTACCCTCGTCGTACTCGCAATATACTATAAGATTGTTTTTATCGGTCATAATGATTGAATTTTAATGGTGATTAGCCGATGATGTGGTCGGCGATAAGTTCTTTAACAAGAGATTCCACTTCGGTGTCGTTATCTCCTTCGATCCGCTTGCTTTCCTTGGCCTGGAACACAACGTTCACCACAGTCTTCACCTTGGTGGGCGAGCCCGGAAGACCTATCTGTTGCGGGTCGGCGTCGATATCCTTTACGCCCCACTCCTTGATAGCCAGATAAGGACGAGCATCCACCAGAGCCTGACGCTCAGGCGAGAGAGCGGCCTTTTCGCTGGGAGTGACGGCATACTTAAACTTCTGTATCAGTTTTGCGTTACGAGGGCGGCATGCATCGGCCGAGCCGTTAACGGTAACCACCAGAGGCAGTGGACATTCCACCTTCTCAAATCCGCGCTCAATGCGGCGCTTAATTGTAGCCACCCCATTGTCAACCTTAATTTCCTCGGCATAAGTGACCTGCGGCAGCCCCAACTTCTCGGCAATCTGCGGACCCACCTGAGCCGTGTCGCCATCGATAGCCTGACGGCCGCCTATGATGATGTCATACTTGCCAATCTTGCGAATGGTCTGCGCCAGCGAATAAGAAGTAGCCAGTGTGTCGGCACCACCCAACGGACGGTCGGTAAGAACCACGCCGTCGTCACCGCCGCGGTACAGGCACTCGCGCACCATCTCGGCGCTGCGAGGCAGACCCATAGTCACAAGTGTGATAGTAGAGCCCGGATGAGCGTCTTTCAGTTGCAAAGCCTGCTCCAGGGCATTAAGGTCCTCGGGGTTAAAGATTGCCGGAAGGGCGGCACGGTTAATGGTGCCGTCGGCCTTCATAGCGTCCTTCCCCACATTTCGCGTGTCTGGCACTTGCTTGGCCAGCACAATGATGTTTAAGCTCATAATTCTTTTTTTATGTTATTTACTGTTATTTGCAATAGTAGTGACACTCAGTGTCGCTTTAAGAGTGACAAAGTTAGCAATTTTTGGGCAAACAACAATAAAAACCGCCCCATAAATTCCCTGCCGGAAATTTCTTGCACATAAGATTCATTATAACAACAATTTGTATAAATCTGGATGGGCACACTCTGCTTGAAAAACGCAGCAAATGCAGGTGTCCTTAACTTCATAATGCCCTTCCGCGGCCATATGAGCAGAAAGAAAGGCTTGATGATTATTAGAATGAAATTTAGAAATTGATGCAACAGTAAAAGTGCTATGCCGAATGGGGCACAACTCCACAAAAACTGTTGCAGAAGCAAATTAGAGCAATATTTGTTCTCTTTGAGCAAGGATTAATTCAACACATTTCAAATGAGTTATAATCTGAACCTTTCCCCATCCTTCATTACGAGTTATACTATAGATAATTTGACGTGTTGGCGGCAAATCGGTTTTATCGGAATACAGAGCCGCCTTATCTACAACAAGGAATCACATCAAATTAGCTGAGACCAAAAGAAATCACAAATCACAACTCGCCTTCGCCATCCTAAAGCAAACACCTAAAACCAAAAAAGTTTTCAAAAAAAAGGCGGATTTTTGGTGGAATATGGATTTAGTTCGTAAATTTGTAATTGGACAAATATGACGGAATCGTGAAAAGTAGAGTACTCATAAGCATTATCTTGATTGCCACTGTGCTACTTTGCGGTTGCAAACATAGGCACGACGCTGTGCCCGACGCCAAGAAGGCTGCCGTGTACTACTGGCGCACCAGCCTGAACCTGGACGACGAGGAACGCGCGTTCCTGAAGCAGCACGGCGTGGAAAAGATGTTCGTGCGCTACTTCGATGTGGTGCTCCGCGGCGGCTCGCCCATGCCAAACGCCACCATCACCGGCCTCGACTCGGTTCCCGTCGGCGTGGAAATCGTTCCCACCGTGTTCATCGTGGAAAACTGCCTGCAAGCCGACACCGCCCACCTGGCCGAACTGCTGGTGGCGCGAGTGGCGCAGATGTGCGAGACCCACAATGTGAGCGGAGTTCGGGAACTGCAGATCGACTGCGACTGGACCGCATCGTCGATGACGACGTTCTATGCCCTGCTCAAAAACATCCGCGATTACGCCGCCGCAAAAGGATGGCGCACATCGGCAACGATTCGCCTGCACCAACTCAACATGCCGCCACCGCCTGCTGACTACGGGGCACTGATGGTGTACAACACCGGCAATGTGCGTAAACCGGACGGTACCAATCCCATTCTGGACCAGAACCACGTGGCACCTTACCTCAAGTTCCTGGATTCATACGACTTGCCGCTGTGTGCAGCATTCCCCTGCTTTGAGTGGAACCTGCTCTATGACGGCCACGATTTCAAGGCAATACTCTACGATGCTCATCTCTCCGACGGCTCAAAATACAAGAAAGCCGGCAACGGCAAGTATCTGGCCATAAGCAGTAGCGACATGCCCGAATATAACAGCGACGGCAGTGCCGCCGTAAGAATCAACGTGGGCGACAGTGTGATAGTGGCGCGCCCCGGTGCAGAGGTGATTCTCAACACACAGCGCGAACTGGCCAAACATCGGCCCGAAATCAACGCACAGGTTATCCTATACAGCCTAAACAGCAAATATTTGAAACTTTATAATACTGACTTTTATGAAAAGATTTATCACAATTAGCTTACTGGCTGTCACTGCCTGGGTGACATCGCTGGCTTGCGGACCGTGGGGAAGACCCAATTACTACGTCTTCAGCGTATTCAACCGCAGCCAAGCCTCGGATGCCCGGCTGGCCCCAATGTACAACTTCTGGCAGCAATATGCCGGTGAAAATGTGTACGCATGGTCGGTCGATAACTTGTCGTCGGTCCGGGAGGCCGATTTCGACACGTCATCAAACCCAATCATCAGCTACGCACGCGAGCATAACGACACCGAAATGCTCACCTACCTGCGCCTGCTTGTCAAGTACTACAACCACGTCTGCGAGAGCGACACATGGAGTTACCCCACCCGCACCTCACTGGACGAGGGCACCCAAGTAATGAAAGACATTGCGCTCAAGGCCGCTAACTATCACGGGAGCAGGCTCTACGGGCAATACGCCCTGCTTTACGTCCGCTCACTGGTGCAGCAGGGCGAAGCGCAAGCGGTTATCAACTACTGGAACACCAAGGGGAAAACGCTGCCCGAAAGCATTTACAAGGACATGGCTCGCGGCCTGTACGCATGGTCGCTACTCTCTGTGGGGCAGAAACGCGAGGCACTGGCTGAGTATGCCGACATGGGCGACATGGCTTCAATAGCGTGGCTTGCCAAGGACATACGCAACCTGTCGGGGATCAAGACCGAATATGAAGCCGACCCCAACTCCCCCACCCTCATCTACCTGGTTCAGGACTTTGTGAACACCGTGCCCGATGATGCCGATTCCAAACTACAGTATTACCACAACTTCAAAGAGAAAGAAATCTACGACTACTACCAGGAACAAGTGCGCGATATGCGCAATTTCGCTGAATTTGCGCAGCAGGTTGTGAAAAGCGGCAAAACCACCGCTCCTGCCATGTGGCAAGCGGCTGCCGGCATGATTCAGTACCGCCTGGGCAACACCGACGAGGCTATGAAGATACTGGACAAGGCCATGGGCATGAAAGGCACACAACGCATGAAAGACAACGCGCGCCTGTGCCGCCTGATGGTTAGCACCAAGAATGCCGACAGCAGTGACAAATACCAGAATTATCTGCTCAGTGAACTGCAGTGGCTACAAGGTGTAACCAAGCAGGAGGATCGGCAGTACAGCACCAAGAACATCTACGGCTTCGACGGCAACCACTACCTGGAAGTGGCCACCAACCTAATTTACGACAACCTCACTCCACGCTACATTAAGCAGGGCAACACCAACCTGGCCCTGGCTCTGAGCGGAATGTTTCATAACTTCTCAAAAAAACTCGACGGACAGAATGATGCCGACATCTATTTCTACAGCGACTTCGGGAACTATCTGGACAGCATCAGCGCCGACCAGATGAAAGAGTTCGCGCTCTTCACCAAGAATGGCGGTAAAACGAAACTGGAGAAATGGCTCGCCAGCCAAAACACCACACTCGACAACACATTCTGCGCCGACCGTATAGGCACCAAACTGATGCGCGAAGGCCGCTTCAGCGAAGCGCTTTCTTACGTTGGACAAGTGCCGGTAAGTTATGTGGCTCAGCAGGGCATCAGCCGCTACATGGCCCGACGCGACTACAACGTGGAACGCTGGTTCAAGCGCCAGGTGGTGGACACGTGGGCCGCGTTTGAGGGTAAAGACGATACTGCTGACGCGCCTTTGAGGACGAATCAGAAACTCACCTTCTGCAACGACGTACTGCGGCTGGAAAAGGCCGTGGAGCAAAACCCGAACGATGACAAGAGCCTCTACGAACTGGCCAACCTCTATTTCCAAGCGAGTTACAAGGGCGACTGCTGGTACCTCACACGCTATGCCAGCAGCGTTTACGACACACTCTGCTATACCGGCGAAAAGGACTTCATGGCTGCCAGCGTCGAACTGCTGAAACGCGCCAAGGCTTGCACCCACGACGAGACTCTGCGTCAGAAGTGCATCTATGCCATCGCATTCATCCCCTACGGTGAACCCTACATGACCTATTCATGGGACGAGCAGTATAACCAGATTGTTCACTACAACACCAACTGCCACTATTACAAGGCAATGAGCGACCTGGCGAACTATTACCGTATGCGCAACGGAAAAGTGGAACCGTTTATCAGCAACTGCGACATGCTTATCTCGTTCATCATGGAGAATCGTAACCGATAATCCGCTCACCCACATCTGTTCGCATAAATTTTGTGAGCGGAATGAGACCGGAGCCCACATCACTGGAACTCCGGTCTCTGTTTTATCCCCAATCGGCCTAATGACAGATTGGGTTTATGGTTGTTGCACCTTATTTTCTTGTCAATTTCATTGCTTTAGTTCCTATCTTCACTATCACGATGACAGCGTCACCCACCGGATAAACGTTGGCTCCGGGATTTACGTCAACCGTGCGCCACGTTCCGTTCGTGAGAACGATTTGTGCCTTTGCCGCTTCCGAACTGTGGATAATCAGGTTTTCACCCGAAAGGCGTGCCGTCACGGAAGGAACAGCCAAGTCGCTCACATCAGTAGATTCGCCCACTGTAACAGCACATATCGCGCTGAATTCGCCAACTGAAGCCGTAATCGTAGCCGAGCCATCGCCCACGGCCTCCACGTTTCCGCCCACCGAAGCAGAGCGCCTGGGGCCACTATTTCGCACTGGCGACGGAGAGCCGCCGGTCACCTTCACCACGTTCTCGTTACTGGATGTCCACACCACATCCGAGCGCACATTCACTCCACTAACAAGCGCGCTTAGCGACAGCGTCTCACCCGCGTCGAGCCTTACCGACTCCTCGCTAAGTGTCACACCGGTAATCTGCTCGGTCATGTCGCCCGCATCAGTCACCTGATACTTGCCCGAACTGAGTTCTCCCAGTTCGTAATACACGTCGGAGTCAATGTCCTTAATATCCACAGTCTGGTTCGTGCCGTTATTGAATATCACATTAATGGTTTTTCCCTCATAGTCAATTGTAAACGGATAGTAATACCACGGCTCACCGTCGATGTAAACCACGTCGGTTATCTCAGTTCCAGGCCATCCGCCAAGCAACGGGCTGCCGCTGCTATCCCACGAGTAGAAGTTAACGGTGCTCCATTCCGGGTCTTTGAAATAAACTGTGACATTGTAGGGTGTAAACGTGCTACCCACCTCTCCCACAAGGTATTTACCGGAAGCGTCCTGGCCTAACAACTCATAATACACATCGTCGGTTATGCCCTTGATGTCCACGGTCTGGGTGCCGTCACCGTTGTTGAAAATCACATTAAAGGTGTAGTCTTGAGTGTCTTTCACAAACGTGTGGTAATAGTACGATACACCGTCAACGGTGGTCTTCTCCGTTATCGCGGTTCCGGGCCAACTACCCAGCAAGGAGGAGCCATTGTCATCCCAGGCATAGTAGTTAACTGTGCTCCATCCCGGGTCTTTGAAATAAACCGTTGCGGTGAGCGGAGTGGAATATTGCTCAGTCACGTCGTTCACATTATATTTCCCGTTCTGGGTGCCCAGTTCCAGATAAATGTCTTGAGAGACACCGGTGATGTTCACCGTCTGATTTCCGTTGCCGCTGCCGCCGTTGCCCACAATCAAGTTGAACGAATAGTTCAAATCGGTGGAAGACAGCGTATAGTAATAGAAAGTGTCGCCATGAACAGTCGTGGTCTGCGTAATCTTGGTTCCGGGCCAGCTACCCAGTGGTGATGACGACGAGTCCCACGCGTAGAAATACACATCGCTCCAAATTCCGGTAGGAGCCTTGAAATAAACGGTTATGTCCTTCATGGCCTGCACCTTATATACGCGAGTCATGGTACTGCCCGACACAATGGACGATCCGCTCACCAGCGCAGCTTTAAGCACAGCGTCATCGCTAATGGTGATAGTGCTGCCACTTGACACTGTCGGGCTACTGGCGGTAGGCTCAGAACCGTCGAGTGTATAGGCAATGGTGGTGTATTGCGACGACACCGCGGTAAGTTTCACGTCAAACGCTTCTCGGTAGGAGCCGGACGGCGTCGCGGTCCAGGCCACGTTGGCATTGTTGCTCATGAAATACTTATAGTGATAGCCTTCGGCCACAAGTGTGGTGTTGCTCGGACCGGTGTAGCCGCTCAGGTTTGAGCCAACAGCGGCGATAAGCGATGACTTGGTTCCGGTTGTGGAAATCACATAACGGTTTGCGGACGACGACACCACGCGATATGAACTGGTGTTTGTCACACCTGCAGCCTTGCGAGCCGCCACCATAGTCTTTATTTCTGTGGGGTATGCGAGCCAGTGAGGCTGAAACACGCACGGAGTCCCGGGCATAGCCAGCATATAGGCGTTGGCCGCCAGGGTGTCGCTCACTATCGGGTCCTTGCTGTAACCGGTCACAGCACCGCGGTCCTGCGTATCGTGATTCTCCACAAAAGTCACGGCATAACGCTTGTAGCCGCCGCTATTGAAACTGTTGCTCACCAGCGGATAGCCGCCGCTTCCGGTATTGGCCTGGCTGAGTTTGGTCCAGTCGTTGCCGTTGATGGCGTTACGCACGGTGTAACGGAACTGGAAATCGAACGCTGCGCTCGTGGGAGAGCCTCCCACCGCCGTCCCGTCAATCCAGTCCTTGATAGCATCGGCGGTATCCCAGCATTCGCCAATGCTGAACTGAGGATTGGCGTATGCGTTGTACATCGCCGTGTAGGTCGGTGCGTAACCCAGAACCATGTCGTAGCGGAATCCCACGTAGCCCAGGTCATCGAGGAGCATTTTCACGTAGGCCTTCACGTTATTCTGCACGTTGGTGCTGGTGTGGTCCAAGTCGCGCATTCCGCTCCAGCCTGTTCCCGTGTCGGCATTTCCCAGGCTTTCTCCGCTCTGAAGGTGGTTCGCAGTGGCTCCGCCGTCATCATCGCTGCAGATGTCGCTCGCCGTAAGTTGGTATGTCACACCATTATAGGTCTCCGACGGGAAATCCGTCCAGTTGCTCACGTTCTTACGGTGATTAACCACCACATCGCCTATCACGCCGATGCCATTAGCCTTGAGTGCGGCCACCATCGACTGCAACTCAGCCTTCGTACCGAACGAGCTGCTATAGTTTGTGAACCAGTAAAGCGGCGAATATCCCATCTGATTGCCACTGCCACAGTTGGCGGCATTTGGAATCCATATCAGGTCGAAAGCGTAGGACAAATCCTCGGCCTGACTCGTCAGCACTGTCCACTTGGTGGCATTATAACTATCCCACGAGAACCCCTGCAGAATTACACCGCCATAGGCCTCGGGCCATCCTTGTGCCTTCATAGGCATTACAAAAACGCAAAGCAGCATCACCGCAAGCGTTGATTTAAGTAGTTTTAATTTCATACTTCTACGTTTATAAAGGTTAAAAACACTAATCACACCAGTCTTATTAGTATCAGGCAGAAAGCAAATATACTAACAAACATTTAATTTGCCAAGCAAATACCGTAACAAATATTGCGACGAAGTTGCCTGCAAACCCGATTCCGGTTAAAATAACTGACTTTATGCCACACGCTCATAGGTGCAACTATTTTTAGATGCAGTAACGAGGTGAAAGTTAAATTCCTGACTAAAAAAATCCTGCGTGCGTTTTTATCCCTTACTATCGTCGGCTAAGCCTCTGCGCCACAACCGGTCCATGCGCTCACGCATTTTAGCCTCTGCCGGATTGTCCTGAGCCTGCCACAGTGTGGGGTGGCCTATCTCCTGCGGCATATACTGCTGGTTCACGAAATGGCCCGGGAAATCGTGAGCGTACTTGTATTCCGCGCCATAGCCCAGTTGCTCCATGAGTTTTGTGGGGGCGTTGCGCAAGTGGAGTGGCACCGGAGCGTTTCCTGTCTTTTCCACAAGCGACTGAGCCGCGCCTATCGCAAGGTATGCGCTGTTGCTTTTCGCACTGGTGGCAAGGTAGATGGCACACTCACTCAGCGGGATACGCCCTTCGGGCCAACCAATCTTGTTGATTATGTCGAACGTGGCATTGGCCAGGAGCAACGCGTTGGGATTGGCAAGACCAATGTCCTCGGCTGCCAGTATGCACAGGCGACGGGCTATGAACTTGGGGTCCTCCCCTCCCGCTATCAGCCTGGCAAGCCAATATACCGCCGCATCGGGGTCGCTGCCGCGGATTGATTTTATGAATGCCGAAATTATGTCGTAGTGCATCTCGCCGTTCTTGTCAAAGGCGAGCGGATTCTGCTGAAGCCGTTCGGTTACCACTTCGTTATTAATCACAAACGGCTCACGCGCGCCCAGCGACTGCATCACCAGGTCGAGGATATTGAGCAGTTTGCGAGCGTCCCCACCCGAGAATCGCAGCAAGGCCTCGGTCTCCTCAATCCGCACCTCTCGGCCGCGGAACATCTCATCGGTCTTCACGGCACGGTCCAGCAACTCAAGCA
The DNA here is from genome assembly GCA_937892215.1 of uncultured Porphyromonadaceae bacterium. Classification (GTDB taxonomy): domain Bacteria; phylum Bacteroidota; class Bacteroidia; order Bacteroidales; family Muribaculaceae; genus Sodaliphilus. The sequence continues at coordinate 38,742 of CALAVE010000032.1, read as the reverse complement.
AGTCGTCACGGTCAAGCGGATTCAGCACATACACCTGAGCACGGCTCAGTAGCGGACGAATCACTTCAAACGACGGATTCTCGGTGGTGGCACCTATCAGCGTCACCGTTCCGTTCTCCACCGCTCCCAGCAGAGAATCCTGCTGCGACTTGTTGAACCGGTGAATCTCATCGATGAACAAAATGGGACGCCCCGTGGCGAACACGCTATGGGCATCAGCCTTGCAGCGCTCCAGCACTTCGCGAACCTCCTTCACCCCGGCGGTCACTGCCGAAAGTGTGTAGAACGGCACTTGCGTCTGCTGCGCTATAATCCTGGCCAGAGTGGTCTTCCCCACCCCGGGAGGTCCCCACAGGATGAACGACGAAATGTTACCGCTCTCTATCATGCGGCGAATCACGGCGCCCTCGCCCACGAGGTGTTTCTGCCCTATGTAGTCATCAAGCGACTTGGGCCTCATTCGCTCGGCCAACGGTTCGTACATAATGCTTTATGATATAACTTGTCCTTTGTCTCCACAAATATAGATAAAAATTCCGATTCACAAGCCGGTTAAGATAAAGAAATTGATTTTTCTTTAAAAGAAAGGTCGGCATTATTTATCTTGGATGTGCGCTTGTTGATGCGGTGGGTAACAAGGAGAATTGCCGCCATTAACACAGTTGCACCGGCAAAAATAATCAGTATGTCTTGAAACACATTGCTGTTGTTGCCACTATCATATATATTCCCTATTATCACTACCACGACAATCATCGTGATAACGACCAATAGTAAGATGACTATCAATCGCCACAGCGTACCCCACCAGTTATAGCCGAAAAGCTGGTAGTAGGTAATGTATAGGTACATTATCCAGATTGCGAATTCAAGATTTCCGTTCCAATAGCCAATGAATTGCAGGATGAGACTCAGAACACTCAGGAATACTTGCAGAAAGAACCCCTCAGGCAGCGTGTGGCGAGGGTAACTCGGGGCGAAGCGGAACACCAGCCATGTGGGCAGTATGTAGAAGGATTGAAGAAACAGCGTTGCCCAGCTTTTTTGCTGATTTATCCATCCGATGATATCGTCAACCTCCTGAATATTGAACGTTATGCCCAGAACATCATTCTTCAGATTGAACACCGTCTCGAAAAGGACAACGAACAGACACACTAACACCAGCATCTTAATGGGCGGGTACGACACCTGGCGATGGCCGCTGATGTAGTCGCGCACCAGATAGCCCGGACGCCCCAGCAACTGCACAAGCGTATAGCCGAGCGAACGGGAATCCAGCCCCCACAGAATGGCGATGTTATCCTTGATAGAGTTCCACCCAACGCGCCCAACCCCGGCACGCTGCCCACAGCGAGGACAAAAATTATCGGCGAACTGTGTGCCGCAGTTATGACAATGCAGAACGACGTCCGGATGCCGGCTGACATAGTGCGGTAAAGCTTGTTGCCAGCGGCGGAAGCGGCAATAGTATTGTCTTAACTGCTCCGTGGCCACGAGATTTATTATCATAAGCGTTTATTCCGCATTGTCATCATGAGCACTCATGTTATTGATAAACAGATTGACAAGACGCTTCGTGATATAGGTATTTCTTACGGCATGACGCGCCCTGTCGGCTAATGAGTTCGTATCATCGGATGGTGCAGCCGCCTCCGCTTCTGCCACTTGCTGCTCGCGCCGGTCAATCTTAGCTCGCAGGCTCTCTGAGGCGTGATTATAAAGGAACTTATAGCATGGCAGCGTAGCCTTCATAATATAGGGCGTGAGGAAGGTGGTCACCACACTGGAAGCTACGATGATAGGATAGATGGCGGCGTCGAGGACTCCCAAGCTTGTACCCAGTGACGCGATGATGAACGAGAATTCGCCAATCTGCACGAATGAGAAGCTGGTAAGCATGGAGTCGCGCATCGTCTGACCGCCCCACCAGCAACCCAATGTGCCAAAGAGAATCATTCCGATGATAATCACTAAGCAAACCAACAGGATATTTAGCCAATATTCCGCTAATGAGGATGGATTAATAAGCATACCCACAGATATGAAGAAGATAGCAGCAAAGACATTCTTCAGAGGCGTCATCAGTTTTTCGATACGATGCGACTCAACTGTCTCGGCAAGGATAGAACCCATCACGAAAGCGCCGAGTGCGCTGCTGAACCCTGCCTCCTCGGCCGTCAGCACCATACCCAGGCACAGACCCAAGGCGAGGATGATAAGTGTCTCGTCGTTCAAATGTTTTTTCACTTTGCGTATCAGCGTGGGGATAATCAGTATTCCGCAGATGAACCATGCCGCGAGCGTAATGGCCAAATCGACTATCTTGCTGGCCAGCTCGGCACCCTCGAACTGATGACGAATTGCTATACTTGAGAGCAATACCATCAGCACCACAGCCACCACATCCTCCACGATAAGGATGCTGGTAGCTCCCTTGACGAAACGCTCCTTGCTCAGGCCCGCCTCGTCGATGGCCTTCATCACTATAGTGGTGCTCGACATACAAAGCATGCCCGCGAGGAAAAGGGAGTTGACCATATCCAATTCGGCAAACTTTCCCACGCAGAATCCAAAGAGCATCATCCCCAGGATAATTGTCATCGCACCTATTGCCGCCACCTTGCCGCTGCTGATGAGGTTCTTCAGGCGGAACTCCAGACCGATGCAGAACAACACAAACAGCACGCCGATATCGCCCCATGCCTTCACATTGTCGGCATTCACAATGGTCTCGCCATACAGATACGGCCCCACCAAGACACCTGCTACTATATAGCCCAGCACCACAGGCTGCTTTAACAACTTAAACAGAATACTGACTACAGCAGCTGTTATCATCAAAATGTATAAATCTTGTACCATATCACTAATTGGATTATCATTAAATCGTTTTGTTTTTATGCATATTTTCAAGACTTCTCATCGCACGCGCTTTTTCTCACCACGCCTACGCTAAAACAAGTTTGGCTTGAAGCGGAGATAATACTGTCTTAACTTCTCTATGCTCATGAGGTTTATTATAAAGTTTCCTTTTTCATTACACACCGGCAAATTTCGTCAAATTTCCTGAGCCATGCAAGCGTTCGCCCCAAGATTACACTATTTCAGGAAAACTGTCCCCACCTTCTTGCTACTTGAAATAAAAATTAGTAATTTTGCATCTTAATTATCAGAAACCGAAATTTTATAATCGTATCAACCTTTATGGCAGAGAATAACGAAATAAGACCAAACGAAGAGAAAAAGGGACTGAACTTTGTTCAGCAGATAGTGGCCGACGACCTGGCTGCAGGCAAAAACGGCGGACGACTCAACACTCGTTTCCCACCCGAGCCCAACGGTTATCTGCACATAGGCCATGCAAAGGCCATTTGCATGGACTTTGGTGTGGCTGAAATGATGGGCGGAACATGCAACCTGCGATTCGACGACACCAACCCACAGAAAGAAGACACCGAGTACGAGCAGAGCATTATGCGCGATATCCGCTGGCTGGGTTACGACTGGGGCGACAGGCTCTACTACGCCAGCGACTATTTCCCAAAACTCTATGACTTCGCAATTCGCCTAATAAAGGAAGGCAAAGCCTACGTTGACGACCAGACAAGCGAGCAGATTGCACAGCAGAAAGGCACTCCCACTCAAGCCGGTACCGAAAGCCCGTTCCGCAACCGCTCCGTGGAAGAAAATCTGGACCTGTTCCAGCGCATGAACGCAGGCGAATTTGAGGAAGGCAGTCGCGTGCTGCGTGCCAAAATCGACATGACAAGCGACAATATGCACTTCCGCGACCCCATCATGTACCGTATCATTAAGAAACCACACTGGCGCACCGGCGAAAAGTGGAAAGTTTATCCCATGTACGACTTCGCACACGGACAGAGCGACTACTTTGAAGGCGTGACTCACTCCATCTGCACGCTGGAGTTCGTTCCTCACCGCCCACTCTACGACTATTTCGTTCGCGAACTTGCCGGAGAAAGCGCTAAGGACTACTGTCCACGCCAGATTGAGTTTAACCGCCTCAACCTCACCTACACCCTCATGAGCAAGCGCAAACTGCTGCAACTGGTCAAGGAGCACCTGGTGAGTGGTTGGGACGATCCGCGCATGCCCACCATCTGCGGTCTGCGCCGCCGTGGCTACACTCCGCAGTCTATAAAGAACTTCATCGACACCATTGGCTACACCAAGTATGAGGCTCTTAACGACATCAGCCTGCTGGAGCACTCCATTCGTGAAGACCTTAACAAGAACGCGAATCGTGTCTGCGCCGTAATCAACCCCGTGAAGGTGGTAATCACTAACTATCCTGAGGACAAAGTGGAAATGCTGGCAATGGACAACAACCCTGAGCAGGAAGGTGCCGGAACGCACCAGATGCCGTTCTGCCGCGAAATCTTCATTGAGCGCGACGACTTCATGGAAGAGCCTCCCAAGAAATTCTTCCGCATGACTCCGGGCAAGGAGGTGCGGCTCAAGGGCGGCTACATCCTCATGTGCACCGGCTGCACCAAGGATGCCGACGGTAACGTAAACGAGATCCAGTGCACCTACGACCCCGACACGCTCAGCGGTATGCCGGGCAGCATGCGCAAGGTAAAGGGTACGCTTCACTGGGTATCGGCTCGCCATTGCCAGGATGCCGAAGTGCGTCTCTACGACCGTCTCTTCTCAGTGGAGAACCCCAGTGCCGAGAGCGAAACTGACTTCCGCGAGTTGCTTAACCCCGACTCCCTGAAAGTGATTACTAACGCCAAGATTGAGCCCTATCTGGCACAGATGGCTAAACCCGAGGACAAGTTCCAGTTCCAGCGCATAGGCTACTTCTGCGTTGACCCCGACTCCACCGATGGACATCTGGTGTTCAACCGCACTATCGGGCTGAAAGACAGTTGGGCTAAGGAGCAGAAAAAGGCATAAGCCTGAGATTCATATTAACAGCATAGGCCTGCGAGCACAAGGTTCAACCCGCTCACAGGCCTTTGTTTTTCTTGACTAATAAGTTTCTCACTCGGCATGGAAGCCCTCGAGCGAGAATCCGCGCAGAAACGCGTCGGTGTCCATGCGTTTCTTCCCTGCCAACTGCAGCGACTCTATTTTCAGCGCACCGTCGGCACAGTCTATCAGCAGTCGTGTGATTGTGGTTGTCATGCGCCCCGGCACGGCTTCCGCTCTAAATATCGGTTCCGACGTTGCGTATATCTTCACATCGAAGCGCTTGCCGTCTGGGCCCACAAACTGCGTCCATGCAGCCGGATATGGCGAAAGGCCTCGTATCTGGTTATACACCGCTTCGGTGCTGTCGGTCCAGCGGATATGGCAATCTTCCTTGAAAATCTTCGGCGCCGGTGTGGGGTCCTCTCCCGCTGTGAGCATTTCTTCCTGCGGAATCGCTTTCACCGTTCCGGCGATTATCGCATCCACCGTCTCCAGCACCATGTCGGCGCCAAGGGTCATCAGCCGGTCATGAACGTCGCCCACGTTGTCCTGCCGGCCTATGGGCACACTACGCTGCTGTATCACGTCGCCTGTGTCAATCTCATGCTTGAGGAAGAATGTGGTGATTCCGGTCTCGGTGTCACCGTTCATCACCGCGCGGTTAATCGGTGCCGCTCCTCGATACTTGGGCAACAGCGAGGCATGCAGGTTGAATGTACCCAGCCGCGGCATAGCCCACACCACTTCGGGCAGCATACGGAACGCTATCACTATCTGAAGGTCGGCCCGGAGCGAGCGAAGCGTCTCCACAAAAGCCTCATCCTTCAGTTTCTCCGGTTGTAGCACCCTGATTCCTTTGCTCACCGCATATTTCTTCACATCGCTCTCATAGAGGTGATGCCCGCGGCCGGCAGGTTTGTCGGGCATTGTGACTACAGCCACCACGTTATAGCCGCCTTCAACCAGCCTTCGCAGACTTTCCACTGCAAATTCCGGTGTCCCGAAGAACACTATTTTCAATTCTTCTTTTGTCATATATCCTTTCTTAATCGTACGAATAGTGTTTCAGCACCTCGCGATACGAGGTGAAAATCTTGGATTTGGACACAAATCCCACATATTTCCCTTTCTCCACCACGGGCAGATTCCACGCACCCGTCTCGTCGAAGAGGCGCATCACTTCCTCCATGGGCATTCCCACTTCTATCTTGGCCATAGGCACACTCATGAATTTGTTCACGTTCATCTTCCGGTACAGGTCGGGGCGGAATATTATGTCGCGGATATCGTCCAGCGCCACAATGCCCAGCAGCATTCCTTTCGCGTCAACCACCGGGAACAGGTTGCGACGGCTATGCGAGATGGTGTCCACCATGTCTTTCAGGCTCATCTCGGGGCGCACGGGCAGAAAATCGGTCTCTATCACGCTACCCACCTTAAGCAGCGTGAGCACGCTGTGGTCCTTCTGGTGCGTGAGCAGTTCGCCGCGGCGCGCCAGTCGCTTGGTGTATATGCCGTAAGGTGTGAAAATCCTTACCGTGAGATACGACACTACCGACGCGATAAGCAACGGGAAGAACAGGTCATAACCGCCGGTCATCTCGGCCGTAAGGAATATGGCCATTAGCGGCGCGTGCATCACACCGGCCATCACCGCGGCCATTCCCATCAGCGCGAAATTCTTCGTTGAAAGCGGCAGTGTCATGTCCACAAACCCCGAGGCATTCAGCGAATATGCGAAGAAGAAACCGGCCATACAACCCACATATAGCGACGGGGCGAATGTTCCGCCCACTCCGCCGCCTCCATTTGTGGCGGCTGTGGCAAAGGCCTTGAGAAGCATCAGCGCGGCCACAAACAGCACGCAACTGAGCACGTTGAACCTGTAGCCATAGAACACACTGTTGTCGAACAGTGCGGCCACATCACCGCTGAGAAGGCTGTTCACCGAATTATATCCCTCACCGTAAAGCGGCGGGAAGGTGTAGATAAGACTGCTCAGTACCACTGCGCCTATCGCAAACTTCACCCAGAAATTAGAAATCCTACCGAACATCCGCTCCATCACATCTATAACACGCGTGAAATAGAGCGATATGAAGCCGCAGAACACGCCCAGCAACACCACGTATGGGATGCGGCTCGTGAAGAACGGCTCGCTCTGCGAGAAGAAGAACTCTAGGTTATAGCCGGTGAACGCGTAGGCAACAGTAGCACCCGACACCGATGCAAGTATCAGAGGCACCGCCGAACCGGCAGTAAGGTCGAGCATCAGCACTTCCACCGTGAACAGAACGCCGGCTATCGGGGCCTTGAAAATCCCGGCTATACCGGCCGCCGCGCCGCAGCCCACAAGCATCATCAGCATGTGCGACGGCAATCGCAGTGCCTTACCCAGATTAGAGCCTATGGCCGCGCCGGTGAACACTATGGGACCCTCGGCTCCCACCGAGCCGCCAAAACCTATCGTAACCGATGATGCCACCAGCGACGCATACATATTGTGGAATTTCAGCCGGCTTCGCTTCAGGGCTATCGCATACAGCACACGCGTGACACCATGCGATATATTGTCTCGTATCACGTATTTCACATACAGACCCGAAATCAGAATACCCAGCACAGGGAATATCAGGTACTGCAGGTTGCCGTGCGACGCAATCACACTCTTCGTTAGGGCATGCGATATAACCGATATCAGATACTTCAGCAGAACAGCCGCCAGGCCGGAGCACACGCCTATGATAATGGCGAGCGCCACTATAAACGTGCGCTCGGATATATGCTTCTCGCGCCAACGCAGCACTTTCAGAAACCACTGCGACACTCGCGACTCGGCTTGCTCCATATTTGCCTCTGCTACTTCTGCCATCACTTCAGATACCTTTTCCGGTTATCACTGTTCTGAATGTGAATATCATAATCTTCAGGTCATTCACCAGCGACATATTTTCCAGATATATCAGGTCGAAATTCAGTCGTTCAAGCATTTCGTCGATGTCGCGCGCATAACCGAATTTCACCATTCCCATCGAGGTAATACCCGGACGGACCTGATGCACAAGCGAGTAAGCCGGCTCCCGAGCCAGTATCTGCTTCACGTAGTACTCTCGCTCAGGCCGCGGTCCCACTATCGACATATCGCCCACAAGCACGTTCCAGAACTGTGGTATCTCGTCAATGCGGTATTTACGCAGCCAGTGCCCTATGCGGGTAATTCGCTCGTCATTGTCGCGGCTCAGTTGCGGTGTCCCGTTCTTCTCCGCGTCGCTATACATGGTCCTGAATTTGTAGATGTTGAACGGACGGTTATGGTAGCCCAGGCGCGACTGCGAGTAGAACACCGTACCCGGGGAATCCATCTTTATCAGTATGCCTATGATTAAGCCTATGGGGAAGAATAGCAACAGCACCAACGCTGATATTATCACGTCGAACACGCGCTTTATCACGCGGCCGCTGTAGCCCATCGAACTGCTGGATATGTCCACCAGCAGGTCGCCATACATATTGTTGATACGCACTCTCGACAGCAGAATATTGTACTTGTCGGGGGTAATTTTTATGGGCAAGTTCAGCGTAAACAGATGGTTGATAGCCTTCAGCAACTGGCTTGAATCCTGCTTCGTTGGCACCACTATTATATCCTGGATATCGTTCTGCTTGCACACTTGCGGCAGTTCGTCAAGTGTGAACACTGAGCGGTCCACGTTCTTCACGTCGTTCTCGCCGGGAATGCTTGCATAGCCCACCACACGGTATCCCTTCGCCATATTTATTCGCTCCAGGCGGTCAACGAACGAAATCGCGGCACTGCCACGACCCACAACAATGGTGTTGAAATACAGTTTCCCGCGGTTAATGCGATTCATCGTTCTGTTAGTGATGATGGCTCGCCCGATGTACACCAGCGAGAACAACAACGCCCACAGCAGCAATATCATCTCATAGTTCTCTTTTCGCTCCAGAATCATATCGTTAATCAGGGCCAGGAATATGATTGCCAGACTGTTTATCGCGGCGGTTGTGATGGTGGTGAGCAATTCCTGAAGACGCGACTTGCGGAACACTTCCACATAATAACCTGAGAGATAATATATCACCATCATCATCAGCGGGAACGCTATCTGGCCCACAATTATCATCTTTGAACTCAGATACGATGAAAGGGTGCTGAATCCGCCCTGTACTGCGCCAAACAGGAATCGGACACAGTTAAACGCAAGCCAAGCCAGATTCGACATCACATAGTCACTGATTATGTATTTCAGACGTTGTCTTTGCTCATTTATCATAGGTTTTCATTAAGAGGGCTTAGTTATTAACGTAGTATCTTGAAGGTTCCGTCGCTGCGGAGCAGGATTATGTTCGATGCGCTGGCTTTCTTCGTGTCGGTCTGCCGGTATTTCACCACGTAGTCCACTCCGGCCTTCACTCGCTCATCTATCTCTGCGAAGCATTTAGGGGACGCTGCACCGCTTATATTGGCCGAGGTGGATACTATAGGCTTACCGAAACGCCTACACAGGGTCTGGGCAAACTCGTCGTGCGGAACACGGATTCCCACGCTGTCGTTCTCGCCCATCAGGTTTGGTGCCAAGTTGTAGGCTCCTTCATACACTATGGTCAGTGGATTCACGGCCACGTCCAGCAGTTCGCGCGCCATTTCGGGAACGTCCACCACATAGTGATCCAGCATCGCTTCGTTGTGCAGCAGCACTATCAGTGCCTTGCTGTCGGAACGTTGCTTCAGTTCATACACTCGCCGCACCGCATCAGGGTTTGTGGCGTCACACCCTATTCCCCATATCGTGTCGGTGGGATAAAGTATGAGTCCGCCACTCCTTAAAGTTTCCAGGCACTGTTTTATATCTTGCTCCATTATAGTCTTAATAAACAATCATTCGCGCCATCGCACCACCCGTTTTCTGCTCTCCGGGCAGGCCACAATAGCATTCTCAACAAAAACGCGCAGTCGGGCGCGTACCTTTTTTATTTATTTAACGTGGAATTGCCACAAAAATTGCGGCAACATTGAGATAAAAACCATAAATTTGCAAAAAAAATATTTTTCCTCGCTATTATGAGAAATCTTATTTATAACATTGCCCTGATTATCACCTCTATAATGGTGATGGGCGGATATTTCTGCGCTAATGCGCAGACCGACTCCAAAAACGTGATTTACACCGGCGAACTCGCCAATAAGGTCTATGGATATGGCGGCAAAACGCCGCTCAACATCCACATTGAGAATGGGGTCATCACCGAAATCGAAGCGCTCGAGAATCATGAGTCACCTCAGTATTTCAGTAGGGCTACAGGCAAGATTTTCCCTAAGTTCGTGGGTAAAACCGTGGATGAGGCACTTAGCATGCAGGTCGATGCCGTAACGGGTGCCACATACTCATCCGAGGCTCTTATAGAGAACATCCGTGCCGGTCTCACCGAGGCCAAGGCCAAGGGGCTGGCAACCGGCGAGAAAAAAGTCGCTAACAAGCCCGCCAAGAAAAGTAAAAAATCAAAACGCAAGTAATGTTTCGCCTGCTCCGCGCCTCTTTGTTAGTTCTATGCGTTGCCGCTCTTACGGCCACCGCACAAGACACGCTCAGGCTCAGGGTTATGACTCTGAATCTGCACTTCGGCAGTGACGCTTCGCTCAAGCGCATTGCGCAGTGCATCGACTCGGTGCACCCCGACCTCGTGGCTCTGCAGGAGGTGGACTGTTTCACACGTCGCAAGGGTGTGCCTCAGCAGAACGGCAAAGACTTCATCGGCCAACTGGCTTTCCACACCGGTATGTTCGGGGCCTATGGCAAGACCATCCGCTTTGCCGGCGGATATTACGGAATTGGGCTACTGTCACGGCATCCGCTCGTTTGGACTCGCAAGCACCTGCTTCCTAACCCCGACCCTAAGAAGGAACAACGTGCCCTGCTCGAAGCACTCGTGGAACTGCCATGTGGCGATTCTGTGATTTTCGCTTCCACACACCTTGAAGCGTTCAGTGCTCTGTGCCGCACCGCTCAGGGCGATTGGCTCAGAGATTATTCGCTCGGGCTGAACGGTTACCCGGCCATCATTGGCGGCGATTTCAACTGCACGCCATCCGACGCCGTCATAACCGATGTGATGAACTCTCTCTGGCAAGACGTAAGCGGAGACGGACTCACATTCCCGGCATCATCGCCGGGCCGTAAGATTGACTACATTTTCGCCCGCCCTAAGGACAAATGGACCATTACCGACACCCACACTGTTCCGGTAATCATAAGCGACCATCTGCCGGTGGTCACAAGCATTGAACTGGTCCGCTGACTTTCTTTTTCTTCGAAATCACTCCAACATCGCCATAAATTCATCCTCGTTCACGATGGGGATGCCCAGCGACTGCGCTTTTTCCAGTTTCGACGGCCCCATATTGTCACCGGCCAGTATGAAACTTGTGGCCTTGGATATGGAACTCACGTTCTTGCCGCCGTTCTGCTCTATGATGGCCTTGTACTCATCGCGCGAATGACGGGCGAACACTCCGCTTATCACTATCTTCTTGCCCTCAAGTTTGGTGGTGACATTGGCCAGTGTCTCTTCCGAAACAGCCATCTGAACTCCTGCGGAGCGCAGCCGCTCCACTATCCGCACGTTTTCGGGATTAGCGAAGAACTCCACTATAGAGCCGGCTATTTTCTCGCCTATGTCGGGGATAAGGGCCAGTTCCATCTCGTTCATCGCCATCAGCCGGTCTATGCTATGCACATTGCGGGCCAGGACCTTTGCCGTGGTCTCGCCCACAAACGGTATCGAAAGCGCGAACAGCACGCGCTCAAACGGCACTTCCAGCGATGCCCGGATGCCGTTAATCAGCCGCGACGCAGCCTTTTTCTGGAAGTGTGGCAAGGTCATCACTCGGTCGGCCGTGAGGTCATACAGGTCGGCCACGTCACGGACAAGGCCGTTCTCATAGAGTGCCACGGCCACTTCCTCGCCTATTCCGTCGATGTTCATCATCCGCCTTCCTACAAAATGCTCTATCCTGCCTGCTATCTGCGGCGGACAGTGGTCCTTGTTGGGGCACACCCATGCGGCTTCGCCTTCCACCCTCACGAGTTCGGCACCGCATCGTGGACAGTTTCGCACAAATTCCAGCGGACAACTATCGGGCTCTCGCTGCTTAGTATCCACGCCCACTATCTTGGGGATTATCTCGCCGCCCTTTTCCACATACACCATGTCGTGGTCGTGGATATCAAGCGAACGTATCACGTCTTCGTTGTGCAGAGAAGCGCGCTTCACCACCGTCCCCGAGAGTAACACCGGTTCCAGATTGGCCACCGGGGTTATCACTCCGGTGCGCCCCACCTCGAACGACACGTATTTCAGACGCGTAGCCTGACGCTCGGGCGCGAATTTGTAGGCTATGGCCCAGCGTGGCGACTTGGCGGTGCTGCCCAGGTTCATCCACTGGTTCATGGAGTTGAGTTTGAACACCAGGCCGTCGGTGGCAACAGGCAGGTTCTTGCGTTCACCGTCCCAGTACTGGATAAAGTCGTTCACCGCGTCTATCGACGGCAGCATGGTCATGTCGGCCACTTTGAAGCCCCACGCCTTCACAGCCTGCATATTCTGGAAATGGTTGTCATAAGGCAACTTGTCGGCAAGAACAAAGTAGAAGCACGCGTCCAGTCCGCGACGGGCCACCTCGGCCGAGTTCTGGAGTTTCAGTGTGCCCGCGGCCGCGTTGCGCGGATTGGCAAACAGCGGTTCCTCGTTAAACTGCCGTTCTTCGTTGATTCGCTCAAAGTTCTTCCACGACAGCAGTATCTCTCCGCGCACCTCAAACTTGTCGGGATAGTTCCCGGGCTGCAACTGCAGCGGTATGCTTTTTATAGTTATCACATTGGCGGTCACGTCATCGCCCTGCACACCGTCGCCGCGGGTCACCGCGCGCACCAGCCGCCCATGCTCGTAGGTGAGCGAAATCGACGTTCCGTCATATTTCATCTCGCCCACTATCTCTATAGGCTCGCCGCCCAGGCCCTCCTTGGCACGGCGCAGAAAGTCCTGCACCTCACCTATCGAGTAGGAGTTCGACAGCGACATCATGGGACGCTCATGACGCACCTGCACAAAGCCCTGACTGATGTCGCTTCCCACTCGCTGAGTGGGCGACAACGGGTCGTAGTACTGCGGATTGGCCGCCTCCAACTCCTGAAGTTCCCGCAACATAGCGTCGAACTCATAGTCCGACACAGTGGGCGTATTCAGCACATAATAGTTATAATTATGCTTGTTCAATTCGGCGCGCAGGTATTTTATCCGCTCTTCAAATAGGTCCATAGTGATGTATGAATGGTTAATAGCGTAATTTTTCCGTAAAGATAATAATTTTCCGCCGTAGTAATGAAAATTTCTCTAAAATTATGAGCCTCCATATTCTTAATATCTGAATTTTTTAGTGAGAATAATTGCCCTAAAAGGCAATTATTTGAAAATTAATTCTTATCTTTGTCCTGAAATTTTAGTTTGTTACACCATTCATTGATGAATTTCTAATGAAAAAACATGAGCCAACAAGCACTTTGCTCCACAAGTTGCACTCCGACATCAACGATGAGGCTTTGCTCACAAGAGACCTCTCGGCCATCGTGGCAAGCCGCATTCAGGAAATCCTCAATCAAAAAGGATTGTCGCACAAGGATTTGGCGCAAGCCACCCGGCACACGCAGGGCGTGGTGTCGAGATGGCTCAGTGGAAAGCACAACTTCACCCTTTCCACCATCGCAAAAATATCTGTGGCCCTGAACCAAAACATTCTGGAATTATAATTTTCATTAACTTGACTGATATTATTATGTGTACTAAGCAGACATTCTGGAGAACATTCGTCGCAGTGGCGATAATGCTACTCACCATGCCCGCTACAATGTGGGCCGCCAGCACTTTCGGCGGCGGAGATGGCACAGCGGAAAAGGCCCTATCAAATCTACAATCCAAGGCACTTCGTTGAGTTATCCGATGAAGTAAAAGCAGGTAACACTTTTGAAGGTGTTTATTTCAGGCTTGAAATGTCAGTTGACTTCAAAATGTGGGGACAGATACCGCCCATCGGTGGACAGTACTACACCGAGAACAGTGCAACAGGCAATCGTCGCTTCTGCGGAACTTTCTTGGGCAACGGACACACGCTCACGCTGCCGTTCGACGTGGAACTCAACGGAAAGCCCACTCAAAGCGGCATTTACATCAACAACGGCATGAAGATTGTGATTCAATAAAACCAAATCGGTCATTAGGCCTATTTGGGATAAACAATCCACAACACTACCCCACAAAAAACTCCCGGCTGACCGGGAGTTTTTTTGTGCCACCTGCAAAGACCTGTGCCTACTACGCGTTAACCACACGGCGTTACCATCGCAATCACACATAATTTTGCAAGTGACACTTTTTTTCGTAACTTTGGAAAAATTTTATTCCCTACATCATTTATTATGAAACAGTTTCTTCTACTCATCACCACATTAATCTCTCTGCAGATGTCAGCACAATTCACTCCCGTAACAAGCCGATACGACAGTGACGAATTTATCCGTACTTTCCACGAAAGCGTAGCCGCCGACATGAAGGCTCGCTATGCCAAGAGACAAGTGCTTTCACCAAATAAGCACCTGTTCACATCCACCTTATGGTCCAACGGACTTTTCCGCGCCATCGCCTCCTACGACTCCGATACCCGAACTTTTCTTCTGAGCGACTACGAAGGTGCTGACCCCGACGCTATGGGCGACCCCTTCCACGCCATGGAGGTTAAACCCGGGGGGCACATCACATTTGAGGAAACCTCAAGCCCGATTTTCACGCTGGAGCGATACGGCAACTACAATATGCTGGTGGGACGTGGCAAGGACGGCCAACCCATATACGCCTACTACTGCTACTCTGCCGACGAAGCATATAACAACCGGTGGAAACTGCCGCTAATGTTCGTCCTGGCCGGTAACTATGAGACCCCCGACGGCAACCATGCCGTTTTCGGACCCAAAATGGATTTTTACAAAGGCAACTCGTTCGACACCGACCCTGGTGTCTTCGACGCCTTCATGCCTTCTGACGGTGGGCTTGCCCTCGATATACTATACGGCGACGGTCGCATGAGCCACGGCGACCCCGGTAGCGAACGCTACGGCCAGATGCCCGGCGGGGGCGGCGCCGGAGCCATTATGGGGCCCATGCAGTGGCAACTCACGATGACTGCCGCCGGTATGCTTGTCACCGTCGTCCAAGACCAGAAATTCGTCGACCACAATCCTCGAGTGGAATCCGGTTCTGAGTTGCGCCGAGTCCAGTCTCCTTATCAGGGAATTCACGGACAATGGCCCTTCACTTCTGTCATTCCTCTCTCCCACCAGTTGCTCAGGCTATTCCCGCGCGAGGTGCTCACTCTCATGCGAGGCGAAATCTATGCCCGACACGGCGACTCTTTCCGCGACCCCGACACCCAGCGCTATTTCGACGCGCAAACGTGGTACAAGAAAGCCGCCGGCCCGGTCCGGCTCACCGCTATCGAGAAGTTCAACTATAACCTCATCCGCAGCGTCGAGCAAGACCTCTAACCCGAATCGGCCATTAGGATTTAACCCCGGAGGCTCTTCGGCCACTATTCAGTCCCCGTAACTATTCGTGTTTAGTTACCCTATCCCCGGTAACTATTCAGTCCCCGCAGCCTATGTTAAAAATGTTAATAATTGGGGAGGTAATTATAAATTATTGTTAATTAAAGAAATGTTGTATATATTTGCCAAATCAAGTAAGAATTATCGAGAAACCATTAATTAACATCTAAATCAGTTTTTATGAATATCAAAAATCAATCTTCACGGCAATACTTACGCTACTTGGCGTATTTTCGGCTCAAGCCTACGATTTTATCTCAGGTATTTTCGCATATAGAGTCAATTCAGACGGTACCACAGTTACCGTAATAAAAAGGGATAATTATGAATACAAGGATTTTCTTATCATACCGAGTACTGTGAGTGATGCAGCAGGCAAGACCTACACCGTAACGAAAATAGGTATGGAAGCTTTCGCAGGCTATCTTAATTTGCGAGGAGTCAGTCTTCCTAATACAGTTGTAGATATTGAAACGAGAGCGTTCACAAGGTGCACGAGTCTGACATCTGTCAGTATTCCCAACTCGGTAGAATAGATAGGAGATTATGCGTTCTCCAGCTCCGGCCTTAACAACATTAACTTAGGGAGTTCTGTTACCATTATCGGAACCGGTGCGTTTATGAGATGCACCGCGCTGACAAGCCTTACTATACCCAATTCTGTATTGAATATAGACGAAGCGGCGCTGTCGGGCTGCTCTGGGCTGACAGACCTTACGATAGGCGAATCTGTGGAAAGCATAGGTATGTCGTCATTTTACGAATGTACTAACCTGCTCAACCTCACATGGAATGCTCGTAATTGTGATGCTCCCAACGAACGTTTCCCCGATAGTCCTATAACATCACTGTCCATCGGCACAAACGTGGAGTCTCTTCCCGAAAAATTCATGTATCAAAAGACGGGGTTGACTTCTGTCAGTATCCCCAACTCGGTAACAACCATCGGAAAGAGTGCGTTTAGTGGCTGCACGGGTCTGAATAATATCCATATAGGCACCGGGGTGAATGCCATCGGCGAAGACGCGTTTCTGGGCTGCACGGCTTTGAATAAGGTCAACATGAACAACATCTCGGCATGGTGCGGCATCAGTTTCGCCAACGAAGCCTCCAACCCGCTCTACTATGCCCACCACCTGTATTACATGAACCTGACTGAAATCAAGGAACTGTCCATCCCTAACACAGTCACCGCCATTAGCGACCGTGCCTTCCTTTGGTGCTACGGCCTCACTAAGGTTTCCGGCGGCTCGGCATTGACATCAATCGGCGCCGACGCGTTTGAGGCTTGCTCTAACCTCCAGACCGTCATCATTCCTAACTCAGTCACTACCATAGGCGACGGTGCTTTCAACCAGTGCGAGAACCTCACAAGCCTCACCATCGGCAACTCTGTGACCTCCATCGGCAACGAGGCGTTCGAGTACTGCGACGCGCTGGAGCAAGTCTCCATTCCGGCTTCAGTAATAACCATCGTCGACCGCGCGTTCAGCAACTGCAGCGTAATCTCCGGTTTTGAAATGGGCGAGTCCGTTCAGTCAATCGGCGCAAGGGCGTTCCGCAACTGCCTCGAACTCACTGAGTTCGTCATCCCGGCCTCCGTCAAGTCCATCGGCGAGCGCGCGTTTTACAACTGCTCCGGCATCGAGCGGATTGAATCCTATCCTAATCCGGCCAACGTCACACTTGGCTCCGAGGTATTCTACGGCGTTGAAAAAGAGGGCACGCTCCACGTCCTGCCCACTCACCTCAGTGCGTATCAGACTGCCGACCAGTGGAAGGACTTCACCCCCATCACAGATGACCTCACCGGCGGTGCCCTCCTGGGCGACGTGAACGGCGACGGTAACGTGGACGTGAGCGACGTGGTGGCTCTCGCCAACCATGTCATGGGCGACTCTTCGGGCACTTTCGTGGCCGAAAACGCCGACGTGAGCGGTAACGGCAACATCGACGTTGCCGATGTCGTAGCGCTCGCTAACATCACCATGGGCAATTAACCCCAATCCTCTATTCAGAACTTAACCCGGCTCGGCCCGATGACCGTGTCGGACATAACTAAGGCGGACTGCTCAGCGGCCCGCCTTCTTTCATACACCCTCTTTCCAACTTTCACGCGACGAATTTCTTGCAAAAAACTCGCCCGTAGGTAGTGAAAAAGTGCTAACTATTCACTACCTTTGTAGGTTATTTTAAGACTATATGGAAAAAGTGGCTGAAATAATGGGAGTTAGAATTGCCTACACCGTCAGCGGTGAGGGTAGCCCCGTGGTGCTTATGCACGGATGGGGGTGCAACCACACCACTGTGGCAAGCATTGAGAATGTGCTCGTTGGCAAGTTCAAGGTGATTAACATCGACTTCCCGGGGTGTGGCGCCAGCACCGAACCCGATTCAGTCTGGGGCGTGGACGAGTACGACCGCATGTTGGAAGAACTCATTCGCATCGAGGGCATTCAAGACCCCATTCTCATCGGCCATTCGCACGGCGGACGTGTCGCCATCAAGTACGCATCACACCACCCCGTCAGCAAGATGGTGCTCGTGGATGCCGCAGGTATCAAGCCGCAACGCTCTCTTCGCTATTACTGGAAGGTTTACAGTTACAAGACCGTTAAGCACTTGGCGCACCTGCTCATGGGACATGAGCGCGGGGAAAAATTCCTGGAACGCTTCCGCAAGCGTGCCGGCAGCGCCGACTACGCCGCGTCGTCACCGCGTATGCGTGCCATCATGAGCCGGCTCGTCAACACCGACCTCAAGAACTGCATGCCTCACATCCAGTGCCCCACCCTGCTTATATGGGGAGAGAACGACACCGCCACGCCACTCAGCGACGCCAAGACAATGGAACGCCTTATCCCCGATGTAGGGCTGGTATCGTTCCCCGGTTGCGGACACTACAGTTTTCTCGACAACCCGGTGCAGTTTGCCGCCGTTCTCAATTCATTCATGACATCCGAGTAAAAGACTTATCAATGGAACAAACACTTAACATAGTTTACATCGCATTCATCGCAGTCACCATCGTGGAACTCTTTTTCATGGTAAAATGGGACCTGCAGATGCTGCAGCAGAACAGTTACTTCAACAGCCGATACATCAAGTGGCTCCGAACGAGCGAGGAACACATCACCGTGAAGCGCGTAATCACTTTCACCGCTCTGGTGATGATGCTGGTCACCTATGTGGGTACCAACGTCTATAACCTTTCCATCATCATGGCCTGCCTCATAGCGCAGTGCGTCTATGCCTACCGCGAGAAGCACAAATTGCCGCTGGTCTTCACCAAGCGTGTCAAGCGCATGTTCGCGGCCGAAATGCTTCTGCTCATTGCCATAATAGTCGCTGTGGCGGTGCTCAGCAGCCTCTACCACGCTGTGCTCACCGCTCTGCTGTTGCTTTCGTTCTCTTATCTGGTCACCATCGCGGTTAACTTTGCGCTGCATCCGGTGGAGAAGCACATTGCAAGCGGGTTTGTCCGCGACGCCAAGCGGCGCCTCGAGCAGATGCCGGGGCTTACCGTCATCGGTATCACCGGCAGTTACGGCAAGACCAGCACCAAGCATTACCTTAACCGCATCCTCAGCGAGAAATTCTCCGTGCTGATGACTCCGGGCAGTTTCAACACCACCATGGGTGTGGTTCGCACCATTCGCGAGCACATGCAGCCCTACAACGAGATTTTCATCTGCGAAATGGGTGCCAAGAAGCCGGGCGACATCAAGGAAATATGCGACATAGCGCACCCGCGCTACGGCATCATCACCGCCGTGGGGAAGCAGCACCTGGAAACGTTCAAGACTATTGACAACGTGCAGCGAACCAAGTTTGAACTTGCCGACGCTCTCCCTGCCGACGGCCTTGTGGTGCTCAACAACGACTTTGAGTGGGTTGCCAACCGGCAGGTCACTAACGTCCCCGCACTCAGATACTCTGTTAACGCGGGCGATGGTATCGACTTCTTCGCTACCGACGTGCGATACAGCAGCCACGGCACCACATTCACCGTGCACGGTCACGGCAAGAGTATCCCGCTCTCCACGCGTCTTGTGGGCGAATGTAATATCTCCAACCTCATCGCGGCGGTCGCTATCGCCGTGGAATTGGGAGTGGAAGACGAGAAGATACAGTATGCCGTGAGCAAGATTGAGCAGGTGGAGCACCGGCTCAACGTGAAACGCTCGGCCGGAGGCATCACCATCATCGACGATGCCTATAATTCCAATCCCACCGGCTCCCGTATGGCACTCGACGTGCTCAGCCACATGAACACCGGCAAGCGCATTGTCATCACGCCGGGCATGATTGAACTGGGTAGCGAACAGGTGGAACTCAACAAGGCATTCGGTTGCCACATTGCCGAGACCTGCGACATCGCCATCATCGTGGGACAGTACAACCGCGACGCCATCGTGGACGGTATCAAGAGCAACGGATTCAACGAAAAGAACTTATATGTGGTCAACTCTCTGAACGACGCGCAGCTCACTCTCGCCAACATCGCCGCCCCGGGCGACACAGTGCTCTACGAAAACGACCTGCCCGACACGTTCAAGTGATTTACCGCAATTAATCATACTGAAATTTAATTCAAAACTTTCTTTTGACGATGAAAACAAATATTGGAGTATTCTTTGGCGGACGGTCCACCGAGCACGAAATATCCGTGATTTCGGCTTCTCAGGCTATGCACGCCATCGACAGGGAAAAATACGACGTGACACCCATCTACATCACCAAGCAGGGACTGTGGTTCACCGGCGAGGCTCTTTTCGACGTGGCTAACTACCGCGACATCAAGTCTCTCCTTGAAAAATGCACTCAGGTGTATATGCGCCCCGAGTTTGGCAACTATAACCTCTATAAAGAGAAAAAGCCGCTCTTTGGCTCCGACATACTCACAAAACTCGACGTGGTGATTCCCGTGCTGCACGGCTCCAACTGCGAGGACGGCACTTTCGAGGGTGTGCTCGAGACCATAGGCATCCCATACGCCGGTTGCAACACGCTTGCCAGCGCCAACGGCATGGACAAAATCACCATGAAGATGATTCTACGCCAGGAGGGCATTCCGGTGGTGGACTACGTCTGGTTCACCGACAAGCAGTGGTTCCGTCAGCAAGACGCTCTCATCAAGCGCATCGAGGATGAACTGGGATATCCGGTGATTGTGAAACCCGCCAACCTGGGCTCCAGCGTGGGCATCGGTAAGGCGGCCAACCGCGAGGAACTCATCGAAAAGATTAACGATGCCGAAATCTATTCCACACGCATCATCGTGGAAGACATGGTGGAGGACCTGCAGGAGATTAACTGCGCCGTACTGGGCGACTGCGACGACTACGAGACTTCGGTACTGGAGCAGCCCATAATGAGCGGCGACATACTCAGTTACGAGGACAAGTACATGGGCGGGCACAAGGGGGCCAAGGGTATGCAGGCTTCGTCCAAACGCTTCCCCGCCGACCTGCCAGGCGATACCACTCGCCGCATTCAGTTCCTCGCCGGTGAGACGTTCCGCGTCCTCTCATGCCACGGCGTGGCTCGAGTGGACGTGATGATCGATGGCAAGAGCGGTGAAATCTTCGTCAACGAAATTAACACCATCCCGGGCTCGCTCTCTTTCTACCTCTGGGAGAACAACGGTAACGGTTTCTCGTTCAGCGAACTCATGGACAGGCTGGTGAAACTCGCCATCAAGCGCAAGCGTGAGCAGGGCAACAAGACCACCAACTTCGATGCCAACATCTTCTCTATGGGCAAGGGAGTGAAAGGCGGTAAACTCAAATAGAACACACCTCAAATAACTTTTCCCGGCATCAAGCCGGTAAAACTAATAAGAACTATCTTAAGCAATGAAGAAATTTAACGAATACAACAAATTCAACCTCAGCGAAGTCAATAAGGAAGTCCTCAAGAAATGGGACGAGGAAAATGTGTTTGCCGCCAGCATCAGCGAGCGCGAAGGTGCGCCTTCGTTCGTCTTCTATGAGGGACCGCCATCGGCCAACGGTATGCCGGGCATACACCACGTCATGGCTCGCACGCTGAAAGACATCGTCTGCCGATATAAGACCATGAAGGGCTATCAGGTGCTGCGAAAGGCCGGCTGGGACACTCACGGACTTCCCGTGGAACTGGGCGTGGAAAAGGCTCTGGGTATAACCAAGGAGGACATCGGGACCAAAATCACCGTTGACGACTATAACGCCACTTGCCGCAAGGAAGTGATGAAATACACTCGCGAGTGGGAAGACCTCACTCACAAGATGGGATACTGGGTTGACATGAAAGACCCCTACATCACCTATAAGAACAGTTACATCGAGTCGCTCTGGTGGCTACTCAAACAATTATACGACAAGGGGCTGCTCTACAAGGGCTACACCATTCAGCCCTACTCGCCGGCCGCGGGAACCGGACTTAGTTCTCACGAACTTAACATGCCCGGATGCTACCGCGACGTCAAGGACGAGACGGCTACCGCCGAGTTCTCCGTGAAGGATGAAGGGCACATGGTGGTGGAGGAAATCAAGCGAAAGGCCGAACCGCGCTTTGCGCAGAACATTCGCATCCTCGCTTGGACCACCACTCCCTGGACTCTGCCCTCTAACACCGCGCTCTGTATCGGTCCCAAGATTCAGTACGTGGCCGTGGAGAGTTTCAACCCTTACACCGGCGCTCCCGCCGTTTACGTCCTGGCTAAAGAGCGGCTCAGCGCTTACTTCAAGCCGGAAGGCGCCGAACTCGACCTCAACTCCTACGCTAAGGGCGACAAGGTTATCCCCTTCCGCGTAATCGCCGAGTTTGGAGGAAAAGACCTGCTCGGCATCCGTTACAACCAGCTCTTCCCCTGGGTAAAGCCGGTTGACAAGATTAACGACGAGATTGTGGGCAACGACAACGCCTTCCGGGTAATCCCAGGCGACTACGTTACCACCGAGGACGGTACCGGTATCGTGCACATCGCACCCACTTTCGGTGCCGACGACGCAAGCGTGGCCAAGGCCGCCGGCATTCCGTCCCTGTTCATGATTAACCGCAACATGGAAACCAGACCCATGGTGGACTTCTCCGGAAAATACTGGAAACTCGAAGACCTTGACCCTGATTTCGTTAAGCGGTTTGTCAACGTTGAACTCTATAAGCAGTACGAAGGCGCTTTCGTCAAGAACGCCTACGACCCCAAGTTCACTATCGACGGCAAGTATGATGAGGCCGCGGCAAATAAGGCCGAGGACCTCAACGTGGTGCTCTGCATCCGCATGAAGCAGGACGGAGTGGCTTTCAAGATTGAGAAGCACGTTCACAACTATCCGCACTGCTGGCGCACCGACAAACCTATCCTCTACTACCCGCTCGACAGTTGGTTCATTCGCTCCACTGCCTGCAAGGATCGCATGGTGGAACTTAACAAGACCATCAACTGGAAACCGGAGCACACCGGTACAGGACGCTTCGGCAAGTGGCTCGAGAACCTCAACGACTGGAACCTGAGCCGAAGCCGCTACTGGGGCACGCCTCTGCCCATCTGGCGCTCGGCCGACGGCGAGGAAAAATGTATCGGCAGCATCCGTGAACTCTACGACGAGATTGAGAAAGCCGTCGCCGCAGGTGTGATGAAGAGCAACCCCTACAAGGAAAAAGGCTTCATCCCCGGCGACTACAGCGACGAGAACTATAACCGAATCGACATTCACCGTCCTTACGTTGACTACATTACGCTGGTTTCCAACTCCGGAAAACCCATGAAGCGTGAACTCGACCTCATCGACGTGTGGTTCGACAGCGGCTCCATGCCCTACGCCCAACTGCACTATCCGTTCGAGAACAAGGAACTCATCGACAGTCGCAAGTTCTATCCCGCCGACTTCATCGCAGAGGGTGTGGACCAGACGCGTGGGTGGTTCTTCACGCTCCATGCCATCGGAACCATGGTATTCGACAGTATCGCGTTCAAGTCTGTGATTTCTAACGGGCTTGTGCTCGACAAGAACGGGAACAAGATGAGTAAGCGCCTGGGCAACGCCGTTGACCCGTTCAAGGCTATTGAGGACTACGGCACCGACCCGCTTCGCTGGTACATGATTTCCAACTCTTCGCCATGGGACAACCTCAAGTTCGACCGGGCTGGTGTGGAGGAAGTGAGCCGCAAGTTCTTCGGTACGCTCTATAACACTTACTCGTTCTTCGCTCTTTATGCCAACGTGGACGGTTTCGACCCAACGGCCCCACAAGTGCCTATGAATGAGCGTCCCGAAATCGACCGATGGGTAATTTCGCTGCTCAATTCGCTCATCCGAGAGGTGGATTCGCAACTCCACGACTATGAGCCTACGCGCGCGGCGCGTGCCATCAGCGATTTCGTGGGCGAGAACCTCAGCAACTGGTACGTGCGACTTAACCGCAAGCGATTCTGGGGCGGTGGCATGACGCAAGACAAACTTGCCGCTTACCAGACTCTCCATCAGTGCCTCGAGACAGTGGCTCGCCTCATGGCTCCTATCGCGCCGTTCTTCAGCGACCGTCTCTACCGCGACCTCACCGGAAGCGAGAAGTCAGTGCACCTGGCGCTCTTCCCCAAGCCATCCGACGAGGTTATCGACAAGGCGCTCGAAGAGCGTATGCAGATTGCACAGAACATCACTTCCATGGTGCTGAGCCTCCGCAAGAAGAAGAACATCAAGGTGCGCCAGCCGCTCACAGGCATCATGATTCCTGTGGCCGACGAGCACCAGAAGGCCGCAATCCAGGCTGTGGCCAACCTCATCATCAGCGAGGTTAACGTCAAGTCCATCAAGTATGTGGGCAACAACGAGGGTATCCTTGTTAAGCGCGTTAAGCCCGATTTCAAGAAACTTGGCCCGCGATATGGCAAGATTATGAAGGACCTCGCCGCAACGCTCACTTCCATGCCGCAACCCGACATCATCGCCTTTGAGCGCGACGGCGTGTTCCGTACCGACATCAGCGGAACGCCGGCCCAAGTCACGCTCGACGACGTTGAAATCATCTCCGAGGACATTCCTGGATGGCTTGTGGCTAACGAGGGTAACCTCACCGTGGCTCTCGACATCACCATCACCGACGAACTCCGTCAGGAAGGTGTCGCTCGCGACCTGGTCAACAGGATTCAGAATCTCCGCAAGAGCAAGGACTTTGACATAACCGACAAAATCCGTCTCACCATCGAACCTAACGACAACATCACCGACGTGCTCAAGTCGTTCGGCGATTATATCGCTAACCAAGTGCTCGCCACCGACATCACGGTGGAGCCTATCAGTCCCAAACTGCAAGCCGACGAACTGGATATGGACGGATGGATGCTGAGAATTGCAATTGAAATTAATAACCTCTAAATACTTTATTCAATGAGTACTAAAACAGAAAAAACCGAGAAAACCCGCTACTCCGACGAGGAATTGCAGGAATTCAAACAAGTCATCCTGGAAAAACTCGAAGTTGCCCAGAACAACTACGAGATGCTCATGTCACGTATCATGACCGATGAGTCTGCTCCCGGATTCAAGGTGCTGGAAGAAGGCGCCTCCACTCGCGAGAAAGAGGAAGCCAGTCAGCGTGCCAGCAAGCAGAAAGAGTTTATCAACAAACTTCAGAAGGCGCTTATCCGCATCGAGAACAAGAACTACGGTATCTGCCGCATCACCGGCAAACTCATCCCGCGTGAAAGGCTTCTGGCTGTACCTCACGCCACTCTCTCGCTCGAGGGCAAGGAGATTGAGGACAAAATGAAGAAAGAACAGCGGTAAGAATGAAGCGACTCTCTAACGGCTCCGTCTCGGCTATCACAATCGCCATTGTGATCTTGCTCGACCAGGCCCTGAAGGTCTGGGTCAAAACGCACTTTTTCTACGGCGAGGAATATCTCATTACCGACTGGTTTCGTATCCGGTTCATTGAAAACAACGGCATGGCTTTCGGTATGGAACTGGGCAGTAAACTTCTGCTCACTTGGTTCCGTATCATTGCCGTGGGCCTTTTCATCTATTATCTGGTGAAAATCCGTAATCGCACCGACTTCCCTCGAGGCTATGTCATCTGCATAGCCCTCATCACAGCCGGCGCGGCAGGAAATGCCATCGACGGCATCTTCTACGGGCTCGTTTTCAATGCGCCGCCCATTCCGCTCGTGGCCGAATTTCTGCCAGAGGCCGGCGGCTACGGCTCCATCTTCTACGGACGCGTCGTGGATATGTTCTATTTCCCGCTGTGCGAGTGGGATTGGCCCGCTTGGATGCCGCTATGGGGTGGTGAACACTTCATTTTCTTCCAGCCTATCTTTAACATCGCCGACGCCGCTCTCAGCGTAAGCGTGGTTATTCTCATCCTCTTCTACTCCTCTGTGCTTGGAAGAACTGCCGACAACCATGCCGACAACGCCAACGATAACGAAATTTCTCAAGCCTGACCTCACATGAAACGTGTCCACTTCATCCTGCTTTATTCCGCCTTGATGCTCGCAACTCTTTCGGCTTGCGACAAGGCGCCTAAGGGCGTTATCCCCGAAAGCCGGATGGACGACCTCATCGTGGACCTTTGCAAGGCCGAGGCATACATGGACTTGAATCCGGGCGAGTTCTCGTCCGATTCATCTAAGATGATTCTGAAACAGTCGGTTTTCGCCAAGCACGGCGTCTCGCAGACCGACTACGACCGCTCTATCGAATGGTACGCCAACAACATGGACACTTATAGCAAAGTCTATGACAAGGCCATTCGTACTCTCAACAACGAGCGTAAACACCTCAACAAAAAATCGCAGGAGGAAATTCACTCCACCACAGTTGCCAGTGCCGTCACTGCCGCCAAGGGATACTACCCCTCCGTTGGCGACAGTGCCGACGTTTGGACCGAGAATCGCACTTGGATGCTCACGTCTAACTACCTTCAGGGCTACATCACTTTCGATTTCACCCCCGACGGTGAAAGCCGCCGCGGCGACCGATACAAGTTATCGCTCAAAAAATTGGGGTTCGGCAGCCGATTCAGCCTGCTACTTGCAGCCGAATACCGCGACGGGTGCAGTTCGGTGGTGGCTCGTAATAGTTCCTTCGACGGTTGGGACGAAATGTCGCTCCAATGCGACTCCACTCGCGAAACAAGACGCGTCTATGGATTCATCCGATACAGCATACGCCCCTTCACCGTCGCCTACATCGATAGTGTATCGCTCCTGAGAACGCACCTCGCACCCAAGCAGTATTCTTCTTTCAGACTCCAGAAGTTTATACCTAACAAGCAGAATGCCAAGTAAAAACATGATATGCCGCGCTTCTTAGCCAACTATATCTTCTACGACCGTCGCCAGTGGCGAAACCACATCGCTTCTGTTTCACCCAACCGACTCCACATATCGCTGCAGCCTGCAAGCATTGAGTTGCCCAACACGCGCTACGTCTCTAACCCGCTCTGCATCACTCACGACCCCGACTACGCCCTGCGCCTGTTCAGCCAAGCCGCATCACGCGAAGTCTTCGCCGACGCATGGGCCTCTGCCCCACCGGCCGGAGACCAAAATCCTCTCACCGTTCTGGAACTCGATTTCCAAAACCGCACCGCCACCCCTCTTATCCCGTAACTAACCTTAAAACAGCTCTTTATAACAGCTCTAACCATAAGTTAAGCCGGCCATTTCCTGACCGGCTCAACCATATCTGACAATATTGTTTAACCCTCGTTTTTACATCATGCCCGGACCCATGCCTGGTGCGGCTGCCGGAGCGGGATTCTCCTCTTTCTTCTCGGCTATCACACACTCTGTGGTCAGGAACATTCCGGCTATCGACGCTGCGTTCTCCAGTGCCACTCGTGCCACCTTAGCAGGGTCTATCACGCCTGTCTCAAACAGCTTCTCGTATGTGTCGGTACGGGCATTGTAGCCGAAGTCGCCTTCGCCGTCCTTCACCTTTTGCACCACCACTGCGCCCTCCAGGCCGGCGTTGTGCACTATCTGACGAAGGGGCTCCTCTATCGCGCGGCGAATTATTGCTATTCCGGTTGTCTCGTCAGTGTTGTCGCCCTTGAGACCTTCCAGTGCGTCAATTGCGCGAATGTAGGCCACACCGCCGCCGGGAACTATTCCCTCGGCCACGGCTGCGCGAGTTGCGCTCAGTGCATCGTCCACACGGTCTTTCTTCTCCTTCATCTCCACCTCGCTCGGGGCACCTATGTAGAGCACTGCCACTCCGCCTGCCAACTTGGCCAGACGCTCCTGCAGTTTCTCCTTGTCATAGGTTGACTTGGTGTTCTCTATCTGAGCGCGAATCTGTGCCACACGCTCCTTGATTGCCTCCTTGTCACCTGCGCCGTTCACTATAGTAGTGTTATCCTTGTTCACTGTAATCTTCTCGGCCGTTCCCAGCATATCCACTGTAGCGCCTTCAAGTTTGATGCCTTTTTCCTCGCTCACCACCAGTCCACCGGTCAGAATAGCGATGTCCTCCAGCATTTCTTTCCTGCGGTCGCCAAAGCCCGGGGCCTTCACTGCGCACACCTTCAGGCTGCCACGCAGACGGTTCACCACCAGTGTTGCTAGGGCCTCGCTGTCCACGTCTTCTGCTATAATCAGCAGCGGACGGCCACTCTGTGCCGTTGCCTCCAGTATGGGCAGCATGTCTTTCAGAACAGATATCTTCTTGTCGAATATCAGCACGAACGGATGATCCATCTCGCACTCCATCTTCTCAGTGTTGGTCACGAAGTACGGGGAAATGTAACCGCGGTCAAACTGCATTCCTTCCACTGTTTCCACGTGGGTCTCGGTGCCCTTGGCCTCTTCCACGGTGATTACGCCGTCTTTCTTCACCTTCTTCATAGCCTCGGCTATCAGTTTGCCTATCTCGTCGTCGTTATTGGCGCTCACGCGGGCCACGTTCTCTATCTTGTCAAAGTCGTCGCCCACTTCCTGTGCCTGACTCTTGATGTTCTCCACCACCAGTTTCACGGCCTTGTCTATTCCGCGCTTGATGTCCATCGGGTTCGCGCCGGCGGCCACGTTCTTAAGGCCCTCGTTGATTATTGCCTGAGCCAGAACGGTTGCGGTCGTTGTTCCGTCACCTGCGTCGTCACCGGTCTTCGAAGCCACTTCCTTCACCAGTTGTGCGCCTATGTTCTGGAATTCGTCCTCCAGTTCCACTTCACGTGCCACGCTCACGCCGTCTTTTGTGATGTGCGGCGTGCCGTATTTCTTGTCCAGTATCACGTTGCGGCCTTTCGGACCAAGCGTCACCTTCACTGCGTTGCTCAGTTGGTCAACGCCTTTCTTCAGTTCTTCACGTGCTTTGATATCGAATTTTATTTCTTTTGCCATTTCTTTGTCCTCCTGTTTCGTTTTATTGTTCCACTATTGCCAGAATATCGCTCTGCTTCATCATCAGGAATTTCTCTCCGTCAAGTTCCAGTTCTGTGCCGGCATATTTGCCATAGAGCACCACGTCACCGGCCTTAACCACCATCGGTTCGTCGGCTGTGCCGTTGCCCACTGCTTTCACTGTGCCTTTTAGGGGTTTCTCTTTTGCACTGTCGGGGATGATGATTCCGCCGGCGGTCTTCTCTTCGGCCTTTGCAGGCTCAATCAGGACTCGGTCCTGTAATGGTTTGATTCTCATAGTTTCTATGTTTTAATTTGTTGATTTTTTCGTTTTCATGTATTGTATATGCACATTCCGTGCCAATGTGGCATTTCTGCCACAAATTCATTCCTGCCGACATTTTGTCACTCCGCAGTTTGTCAGTATTTCAGATTTCGGGCCACAAACTCCAGGAAGTCCAGGTCCTTCAGCCCAGACCGCTCCAGCGGCAGGAACTCGTTGTGGTCATTAAGGTACATTCGCTCGCTTTCCTCAAACGACGGATTGCTCAGCGCATCCGTCGGCTGGAGATAAGGGGTCTTCACGCCGGCCACGTCCAGCAGCGTGTGGAACACCACCTTGTTCGTACTCACCGGTATATCTCTGTTGCCAAACAGTGCCTGCCACTTGCCCGAGTAATTCTCGCGATATTCGGGGCTGCACCACACGCACAGTGGCACTCTGAGTTGATAATACGTCGGCTGAGGCGATGCGTGAAGGAAACGGCCGCGCGAGTCGTCAAATATGTCCTCTCCGTGGTCGCTCGTGAATATCATAGCGCTGTTCACCTGCTTCTTCGCAAGCGACTCCACCACCTGATGCACCACCTCGTCGGCCTGCAGCACGGTGTTATCATAGGCGTTAATCAGTTGCGTGCGGTATTTGCGCTCCGCCGACGGTATCATGTCGGGCTTGTACTTCGCCATCGTCTGCGGATAACGGTCATAGTAGTTAAAGTGGGAGCCATAGCAGTGAAGAACCACCAGCAACTTCCCGCCGGCATATTCGTCAAGGCTCTTGTTCAGCAAGTCCACCAGCTCCATGTCATTCACATTACCTATCATCGACACGCTGTCTTTCAGAAACACCACTTTGTCGGCCTCGCTACCGAAGAAGTCTATGAACGAGTGATTCCTTCGCTGGTTCGAGTAGTACGCTGTCTTGTATCCGGCTTCCTTAAACGCCGTTATCAAGCCCTTGCGGTAATAGATGCTGTCGAATGCCTCGCTCGCTATCCCCGACATTATCATCGGCACACTCTTGTGAGTGGTATTGCTCATCGTTATCGCATCGCGATACACCACCATACTGCTATCGCGCTCCATTGCCGATATGTTAGGCGTAGTATTGCGCCCGTAACCGTAAACGTGCATATTGTCGGCTCTCAGCGTCTCTCCTATCACCAGCACATATATCTCATTGATACTGTCGTTGCGTTCACTCACCGCATTATACGTGAAATGCTCCGACGTGCTGCTGTAGCGCGACGTCCTCACCACGCGATCTATACTCAACCCCAGGTTATAACTCGCGTTGAACGGGAATATGTCGTTCTTGAACACAAAGTAACTGTCGGCCATATAGTTGATACACAGCAGCAGCAGCCCCACGAACAACAGAGCCATCGAGTTCCTTCGCTGGGTCTTCAGGAACGTATCAGCCAGCACCTCCTTGTTCCTTATCGATATCACCGCCAGCACCATTCCGGGCAGATACACCATGAACACAAAGGCCACCGCGGGTATCAGGTCCATCAGCAACTCGTTAACCTCGGTCACATTCGTCGTCGTAACATTCAGGAACATATCCACCGCTATCGGCGATTCGCCGAACAAGTATAGCAGCACTATCTCAAACGCCGCAAAGAATATGAAGATAAACAGCCACCAGAACGCCTTGCCGGGCTTCTTCCACATGCTGTATGCCAGCCAGTATAGCGCAAAGGGCAACACCACGCCAGTGATTCGCGTTAGCGAACTTGTGGACTCCGTGAACAGCATTATCACGTTTGGCAATATCAGCATACCCAGGAACACCCAGTATAGTATCCTTTGATTATGTGTCCACTTGAAAAAATCTTTTATCAGTTGCATAGTTTATGTTAATTGTTTTTCGTTACTCGTTAATCGTTACTCGCCATCAGAACGCCTCGCCCATCGCGAATATAAACCCGTGTTCGCCGCTTCGGCCCCAGCCGTAATCCACGCGCACGTTAAGCCGCTTGCGGAACTCCCAACGCAGACCAATGCCCACGTTCGGCAACAACTTCTTCATGCCCGACGCGTCGTGGAATACCGTGCCGCAACCGCCCCACACCACTGCACCCAGACGGTTCCAGATGCGCTGACGCACCTCGGCCTGCAACGCCAGCGAATGTTTGTCGCGGTAGCGGCCCTTGAAATATCCGCGCAGGTTATATGAGTCGCCGGGCTGAGCCATCATGGCCCACGACGGATTACCTATGTTGAACTGGCCGCGCAGTTCTGTCGCTAATATCGCGTTGCGCCATAGCGAGTGATACCAGCACAACCGTGTGTCAATCCTTGTGAACGCGTACTCGTTCCACAGTTTTTTCGGGTAGAACAGCACACCGGCATGAGCATACAGTCCGCGCTCTGCGTTCACTATCACGTCCCTGCCGTCATAGTCCGCCGTAAATCCTAATCCGTAACTGCGCACACACAGCGGCTGGCCGTCCATCAGGTCCATATTCGCTATCTCCTTGGCCCTAACCCAGTTCCAGTGCAATGCCGGGCCTATATAGAACTTAGGAGCCACACGCCACAGGAAATCCCCCTGGAAATGCGCCTGCTTGCGCCTCATCTTGTTCTCATTGCTGCGCACGTCACACTCATCGTACCCTATTCCCCAGTAGTACGACGGCAACGACTCAAACTCCGCCTCATAGTTGAAACGACGCTTATCGTTGGCAAACAACGTGTTACCGCTCAGTCGCACACTCACGTAACCAGAAATACTGAAGTCCAGACGTAGTGTCGCCCACGACGGCTGAGTCGCCAGGTCGCAACTCTTTAGCCTAAAATAAGCGTTGCCCATCACGGCAAGTCCCAACTTCGTGTCAGTATCATAGTGGGGACCTCCCAGAAAACTCATCCACAAGCGATCTTTCGAATGGTCCTTATCTGTCAATATATAGTTCACAATCTTCTGAAACAGATTTGGCTTACGCTTTGGAACCACCAGTATGCTGTCGCCCATCTCATACCACGTCTCGCGGTCCGTCTCCAGCAGCACCTTAGGCATCGCCGCCTGCTCATTTGCCATATATGCCGTATCAGCCGCACGCGCGCCGGCCCCCAATGACTCCACATCTGCAGCCCTAACAGCCCAGCACACAATAATAATTAATATTGTTAATAATATGAATCTTAGCATCTCTGTTTCTGATACAAGACTACAAAGATACGAAAAATTACACACAATAAAGAAAAATTACACACTAATTAAAATTAAAATAACGCTAATTAAAATAATTAAAATCCTCCCACACTTTTCTCCCACTTTCACACACTTCTCCCACACTTTTCACCATTTTCACCCATTTTTTCCACACTTCTCTTCCCACTTTTCCACTCCCGACAAAAAACCTCCCCTGAGTAACGACACGCCGCTTCCACGCCCCTGACACCTGGCCACATTAATTCGCGTTAAATCGCGTCCATTCACCGTTAAAATCCTCACCACAAACTCATCCGCTTCCATCCGCGGTTAAATTCCCCCCGCCGTAGAATCGCACTCCCCTGTATCTATTCATTGAATAATCAAGGAGTGTCCTATCGGGCAGAAATCTCACAAATCAATTCAAATCTCTATGTTTTTCTACTTATAAATTTGTCTGATTTGGTTAGATTTGTATAATTTCTCGCCGAAGGCGACTAAAAAAGATGAATCGCTGAACAGTTACACTTACCCTCTCCTCCCGTTAAAGTATCTTAAATCTCACGACACTCAGCGTCACAACTTGAACAATTATTTTGTACCTTTGCACTCCAAAATAAAAAAGGGGCAATTTACCCCATTACATATTACATTTTTATAATGACTTTAAGAAATGCTTTTATGCTCTTAATTGCCGTAACCGCTGCGATGGTGGTGAAGGCACAGACAGAGCAAAAAATTACAGTTGAACAACTCTTTCAACTAGTGGAAAGCAACAGCAAGACTCTTCAATCTCAGAAGATAAGCGTAGAATTTGCTAAGAAAGGTATTGAGGTGGCTCGCACAGCGAGGCTACCTGAGTTAAGTGCGTCTGCTTCGGTCAGCCTCAACGGCGACGTGCTCGTCACCGACCGAGACTTCTCCAACGCACAGTCTTTCACCGCACCGCGCTGGGGTAACTCCTTCGCACTGCAGGCAAGGCAGATTGTCTATGCCGGCGGGGCCATTAACGCTGGCATAAGCCTGGCCGAACTTCAGCACGAACAAGCGCAGGCCAGCGAGCAACTCAGCCGCGAGCAGCAACGCTTCATCGCGCTGGGACAGTTCCTCGAAATCTTCAAACTGCGTAATCACGAGTCGGTAATCACGAAAAACATTGAACTCACTCGCAATCTCATTAGCGAGATTGAAGCAAAGTTTGAGCAAGGGGTCGCACTGAAAAACGACGTAACACGGTACGAACTGCAACTCGAGAACCTGAAACTCCAACTCACCAAGTCCCGGAATCAGCGCGCCATTCTCAATCACCAGCTCTGCAACCTACTTGGCATTGATGCCACCATCGTACCCCACCTGCCCGCCGACCACAACACCTTCCTGAATTCAGTCAGAGATGAGTCTTCCGACCAGTCGCTCTTCGGATGGCAGTCGTCAGCGCTGGCCTCCTCTCCCGCGATTCACATGGCGCAGATTCGACAGAAAATCGCTCAGCAGGAAATAAAGTTGGCTAAGAGTGAACTCCGCCCCGAAATCGCCATCACTGCCGGTGACAACTTCTCCGGTCCGTTCACTTACGACATCCCACCACTCAACAAGAACATCAACTACTGGTATCTGGGCGTTGGCATCAAGTACCCCATCAGTTCGCTCTTCAAGAGCAACAAGAAGGTGCAGCGCGCTATGGTAAATCAGCGTCGAGCCGACACCGACAGGCTCATCGCCGCCGAAAACCTCAATAACCAGGTGCAGCAGGCATGGACTCTTCACAACCAGGCTTTCGTTGAACTCGAGACTCAGAAGAAAAGCGTGGAACTCGCCAAGCAAAACTATCAAGTGGTCAACGACCGCTATTTGTCTCAACTCGCGCTCATCACCGATATGCTCGACGCGTCTAACACTCTGCTCAATGCCGAAATACTGGAGGTTGACGCCTCTATCAACATCTTATTCACCTATTACAGAATGAAATATATCGCAGGAACATTATGAAAAACAAGAAACTCACAAAACGAATATATAACACCGTTATCATCGCCGTATTAGTCTCTTTCATCGCTCTCATCTGCTCGCGTTTCATCCACTGGGGCAACGTCGAGTACACCGACGACGCGCAGGTGTGGCGTAACATCATGCCCATCAACGCTCGCGTGGGGGGATTCATCAGGGAGGTCCGCTTCTCCGACTATCAGCACGTCTGCAAGGGCGACACATTAGTTATTATTGAGGACTCTGAGTTACGCCTCGAACTGGCTCAAGCCGAAGCCAATCTCCGTGGAAGTCGCAGTGGCTCATCAGCCGTTTCTGCCGGCATGAACACCACGCAAAGCAATGTCCGAACGGCTTCTGCCAACATCGACGAGGCGCGGGTCAGAATGGAAAACGCTCAAGCCGACTTCATGCGTTTCGAACAACTTCTCGCCAAGAATGCCGTAACTCGCCAGCAGTACGACAACGCCAAGGCTCAGTTCGAAGCGGCTAAGGCTCGTTATCAGGCCGCCATGAGCCAGCAGCAAGCCACCAGCCTGGTGCTCGGCGAACAGAAGCAGCGGCTCGGTCAGGCTTCGGCCGGCGAGTCGGTCGCCGAAGCAAGGCTCAATCTCGCGCGACTCAACCTAAGCTACACCGTTATCACGGCATCATGTAGCGGTATCATGTCTCGCAAGGACATTCATGTGGGCCAACTTGTCCAGCCCGGACAGCAACTCGCTCGCATCGTCGATGACAACAACGTTTGGGTCGTGGCCAACTATCGTGAGTCGCAACTCCGCCACATCGCCGTCGGTAACACTGTCACTTTCACCGCCGATGCCATTCCGGGCATCTCTTTCCGCGGAACGGTGCAGAGCATCGCCGCAGGCACCGGATCTGCCTTCTCATCCATCCCGGTCGATAACGCCACCGGAAACTTCATCAAGGTGGAGCAGCGCGTTCCGGTCCGCATATCTCTCTCCGACGACAACAAGCAGCAAGACGTGGCTCGCCTGATCGCCGGCCTCAATGTGGAAACGGAGGTGAGTTTCTGATGGCGGAGTTCAACCCTAATCAGCAGTTCTCCATGCCCATGTTCAACTCATGGGTACCGCCTCGCGTCAGGCCCTGGATTTATCTGCTCTTCGCTTTCTGCTTCCAACTCTCCGGCGGGGTCTATTTCGCCAACATCGCACACATGATGGGCTCCACGTCACTGATGCGCGAGGACATCCAACTGGTGGCCATGTTTGGTGTGGTGGGAGTTAATATGCCTTTCCCGTTCCTTTTCCGCTACAAACTGCGCTTCACTAACAGGCAACTGCTCATTAATGCGGCCATCGTCATCGCCGCCTGCAACATCCTCTGCCTCTATGTCACTTGGCTGCCCGCTCTTTGCGCCATCTCGTTCATAGCCGGCTTCTTCAAACTCTGCGGCACTTTCGAATGTTTCTCCAATATCCGCTTGTGGCTTTCACCCAAGCAGGACTTTGGCATTTTCCTGCCGTCTATCTACATCTTCATCCTCGCGGCAATGCCCGCCGGCAACTGGATTTGCAGAGAACTTACCATCGCCTTCGATTCATGGCAGATGATGCACTGGTTCGTCACCGCTCTCATGCTCATCATCGCCCTCGTCATCTTCTCCTGCACTCACCCCTGGAGAATGATTCCCAAGAAGATTCCCCTCATTTCGCTCGACTGGCTGGGATGCATACTCTGGTCGGCTTGTATGCTCATCGTCATCTGGCTTTTCACTTACGGTGAATACTACAACTGGACCGACAGCTCGCTGTGGTGCTCCGTTCTCATTGCTCTGCCAGTGACTCTCACAGTCACCATCATGCGAATGAATCACATCCGCCACCCCTACATCGAGCCTTTCGTTTTCAAACACTGGAGGCTAATCCCCATTCTTGCGCTCTTCTTCGTGGCCGAGGTGATGAACGCCACGCCTAACGTCCTGCAAAACGCGCTCACCGGCAGTGTACTCAAGTGGGGATTTACCTCTTCGTCTCAACTCAATGTCTGCGAAATACTGGGCTACGCTTCCGGCGCTATCTTCACCATACTCTGGGGACGGGGCACTCCCAAGTGGGGATTCATTCCTCGACTCGGATTCAAATACACCCAACTCCTCAGCGTGGGACTCGCGGCTCTTCTCGCCTACCAGGTCCTGATGTATCTCTACGTCTCGCCGGCTCTCAACATCCAGCGGCTTTGGCTGCCCACCTTCCTCCGGACTTTCGGCTATGCCATCTATTTCTCCACCATGACGCTCTACCTCAAAGACCTCATCGAATTCCCCACTTTCTTTCAGGCTCTTACCGTCAGTGGGTTCATTCGCAACGGTGTCGCCGAGTCTGTCAGCAGTGGTGCTTATGCCTACGGTCTTCGCCACCAGGTGGCCGATACGCTCAACCGCGGTCTGCACTCCGACTTCCAGAGCATTCTCCTCGTGGCCATCAAGGAAATGTTCGGTTGGATGTGCATCATCGGTGCCCTGAGCCTCATTTTTATGCTACTCTATCAGGTACAGCCCGTACGCTCCACCATGCGCCGTATGCCCAAACTCAAGTCGCTCGCACGCACCGTCCTCCGAACCCACCCCACAAACTAATCCGCGACTTTTCGTTGTTAAACTCCCGGCATTACCCGCCTACTTAACAACATTTCAAAGATCTCTGTCTGAATACCACTCTTGGCATTCTCGCTGCAAAATTACTACCTTAGCCGCTCCCCGTCAATGCCATTTTCGCCCGCACCAACCCCCTATCAGTCAGCAACCGAGGCAGAACGCGCATCAGCTCACGCTCTCATTCCCACCTTTTTAGCAATTTTTAATTAACAAATTTTTCTTCCGCGCACCCATTTGAATTTGATACATGAAACATTTTTTGTAACTTTGCAAGTTGAAATAATCTAAGCAATCACGAAATGAAGCATTTCCATATATGCATATTGGCTCTGGCTGCTATCGCCTTCAGCGCTTGCGGTGAATACAACAAGGTGCTCAAGAGCTCCGACTACAACTACAAGTACGACTACGCTAAGCGCGCTTTCGAGCAGAAAAAATACGTGCAGGCCTACACCATCCTCGAAGAGGTGGTGCCCGTTTTCCGCGCCAGCGACAAAGCCGAAGAGTCTCTTTACCTACTCGCTCTCAGTTATTACGAGAACAAGGACTACATCAACTCCGGCTCATATTTCAAGAAATACTATCAGCAGTTCCCCAAGGGTAAATACACCGAACTCGCACGCTTCTATGCCGGTTACGGTTACTACCTCGACTCCCCCGACTCTCAGCTCGACCAGAGCGAATCCGTCAAGGCTATAGAGGAACTGCAGGCTTTCCTCGACTTCTTCCCCAAGAGCGAGAAGGTTTCCATCGCTCAGAGCGCTATCTTTGAGCTGCAGGACAAACTCGTCCTCAAAGAACTCGAAAACGCCCAACTCTATTACAACCTCGGAAACTACATGGGTAACAACTACGAGGCCGCTGTTATCACAGCCAAAAATGCCATCAAGGATTACCCCTACAGCAAGTACAAGGAACCGCTCGAAATGCTCATCCTCAAAGCCCGCTTCAAGGAAGCCGAGCAGAGCGTGACTGAGCGTAAGGAAGAACGTTACCGCGTCGTAATCGACGAGTACTACTCCTACATCAACGATTACCCCGACTCCGCCAATCGAAAAGAAGCCGACAACATCTTCAAGATTGCGAGCAAACACATTTCAGACAATTAATCACTTTTTAAACCATAATAGCTTTTCAAATGGATTACAAAAAATCAAACGCCCCAACTAACACCACTGTTCACGACCTCATCGAAATGTCTGAGCAGACCGGCAACATCTACGAGACCGTATGCATCATCAGCAAGAGGGCTAACCAAATCTCAGCAGAGATGAAAGATGATTTGGAGAAGAAACTTCAGGAGTTCGCCACTATGAACGATAACCTCGAGGAAATCTCCGAGAACAGGGAACAAATCGAAATCTCAAAATATTACGAGAAACTGCCCAAGCCCACTCTTATCGCTACTCAAGAGTACATCGACGGCAAAATCGCGTTCCGTAACCTTTCCAAGGAAAAAGACGGGCTGATTTAAGAATCAACGCATTTCCCGTAAATATCTTTAAGATGTGTTCTATAAATTAACTTGCGATGATTTTGAATTTATATCGGCAGATACGAAGTTAAAGGTGAAGCGGTGTAGCGGGCTACGTTGCAAGACTTTAGCACAGCAGATGCCGATAGAAAACAAAATCAGCCAAGAACACATCGTTTCTTTTTTTAATTTATAGAACACACCTTTAACACAGAAAGAGGGTGTGTCATAATTCAGTTATGGCTCACCCTCTTTGCAAATCAACCGTCT
>CALAVE010000031.1 GCA_937892215.1 uncultured Porphyromonadaceae bacterium | reverse complement strand
TGCAATGCGGGAGAGTAGGTAGCCGCCTTCTTTCATTGTGGAGAGGTTTCCCAAACGGGAAGTCTCTCCTTTTTTTATGTCTTGAAACATGCCCTCTTTACCCCCTTACTTTTCCTCTAAACACATTTTTTTCTTGAAAAAGCATTGCAGTTTGATTTTCTTTTCGTATATTTGCCGTTAAAACGGTGAAGATATTAAAACAATCAAAGAATGCGTAGGATCGGAAGGGCTCTTGTATGGCTGCGCAGGATGAATCACTGCAGAGGTTTCGGCGTGCAGTCGCCATGGGCTTATCGCTTTATCCGATATGTTGTCAATGAACACAATCCCTACTATGCCTATGAACGGATGAATGATCAGCTGCCTGATCTTGATGAGCAAACAAGGAAGATGTGCCGATTGTATTTCCGACTGGCAAACTTCATGCAGGCACAACGCATCTTCAGCTATTGTTCTCCCACCACAGCCTATGCGGCCTATATGAAAGAGGGATGTAAGAAAACCTCGGTGGTAGAGATAGGAGAGGATGATGTAGAATCTTTCGAAACAACATGTGCTGACAACCAGTCTGTGGAGTTTCTGAGAATCAGTCCGCAGGGCAACTATCAAACACTATATGAAAAGGCTCTTCCTTTCATGGACTCAAAGAGCATGATGGTGGTAGAGGATATTCACAAAAAACAGGAAACGAAGGAATTCTGGAAATCTGTAGTCAACGATGAACGTACGGGAGTGACTTTTGATTTGTATTATTGTGGTATCATTTTCTTTGATAAGAAGCGTTATAAGGAAAACTATATTGTAAATTTTTAAACCATCGACACTATGGCAATAACAAGAGTCTATACGAAGACAGGCGACGACGGCGTGACAAGTCTGGTCGGCGGCGTGAAAGTAAAGAAAACCAATGCCCGTATCGAGGCCTATGGAACAGTGGATGAACTGAGCGCCCATTTGGGAATGCTCGCCTCTTGGATGAAGGACGGTGATGACAAAGACCTGATAATCCGCACACAGCGGAACCTGTTCACTGTGTGCTCCTATTTAGCTACTGACAAATCAAAGACTCCCTTGGCTCCTTCTTATACAATGGCTGCGGAAGAGACGCAGATCCTGGAAGAACAGATAGATGAAATCAATGCCAATATCCCTCCGCAAACTGCGTTCATCTTGCCGGGTGGCTCCCATGAGGCAGCCTTGGCACATGTGTGTCGCACGGTATGTAGAAGAGCGGAGCGTCGCATCTTTTTCTTGGGAGAAACAACCGAATTAGACCCCGAAGTAACCCATTATATCAACCGCTTGTCGGATTATTTGTATGTTCTGGCAAGAAAATTAAACTTTATTGACGGTGTACGTGAAAAAATTTGGAAGAAACCTAAGTAAATAAGAAAAAAAATAGTACTTTTGCGCCCAAGTTTCTAACATGTAAAAATAATAGACTATGTATTGGACACTTGAGTTAGCATCAAAACTGGAAGATGCGCCATGGCCGGCAACAAAAGACGAGTTGATTGATTATGCCATTCGTTCAGGCGCACCGCTTGAAGTATTGGAGAATCTTCAGGAGATAGAGGATGAAGGTGATGTATATGAAAGTATTGAAGAAATATGGCCTGATTATCCTACTAAAGAAGACTTCCTTTTCAACGAGGATGAGTATTAGCAGACTTTATTTAGTCTAAATCATTTAATACCAGCGAGATAAGCAATTTTTATTTGTTTGTCTCGCTGGTGTTTTATCCCTTATGTTCCACTTTATATAGTAGTCAAAATTGCTCTCGCCAAAACCCCTACCTGACAACTCTGTGATGCGATGACGGTCTCCAAAGATTTGATGGCGAATCTACTTCTTGCCGCTAGTGGCAGAGGCGGTATCAGTGCAGGTGGTGGCGGCTCCAATGGTGAGCTTACAAACTGGGATGGCACGAAGAAACGGAATGGTTGGGGCGTATCTTGATAGGAGTCCTGTATTTGTTCTTCATATAACAGCATTGAGTTACGGAGAAGATCTCGGTAACTAACTGTCACATGTATTGAGGTTGTTCCTATACATTCTTGGAGTTATACCCATCTCACGTTTAAAGAAACTATTGAAGGCTGGAGAGTTGGGGAAATTCAGACGATCGGCAATCTCGTAGGTCATCAGGTCACTGGTCTTTAGCAGCATCCTAGCCCGAAGTACAACGGCACGATTGAGCCAGTACATGACGCTGTGGCCGCTGGCCTTGCTGATGACCGATGAAAGATGGTGAGGACTGACTCGCAGTTCTTTGGCATAGAAGGGGATGTTGCGCTCTCGTTCGCAATACTTGCTGACCAGCAGCTTAAACTGCTGAAACAACTGTTGATTGCGTGACGGGGCATCAGTCTTTTCGGTAGCTTCAGCGGCCTGTTTGATATAATTAGCATTGCTCAGCATGGCTTCTGTCATCTGCTTTACAGTATCATGGCGGTATGGTTGTTGGGTTGAAATGTCCCAAAGCAGATACATCATGCGAAGCAGGTGCTCTGCATCTTTAGCTGGACAAATCATGACAATACTTTCTGGTATATGGATATGCGCCTTGACTGCAATGTCGTTCACCAAAAGATCCATGCTGCAATGAGTACACTCCATAATCATGTCGGGCGTGGTGAGTATGAGCGTACCTTTCTCTATGTGATAATGCTCCAAATCCAGCTGAATGTCAGCCTCGCCATTCATTACTAATAGCAAGTGAGGCTCTGGCAGTTGGTATATTTCTCCTTCACGCAAGAATGTAGCATCGTGTGGACATCCATTCAGGATGATAGTTATGTCGTCGTTGTTGATGATGTGGCTCTCGCTGCCGCCCATCTGACGCAAATCCATGTTCGCAACTGAGAAATAATGCATGTTTTTTGTCTTACCCATTTGTCGAAAATTATGATTTTGTATGATTGGATTACAAAATTAGTGTTTTTTTTAATAGCCATATATTCAGCGTTTTCTGGGGACAGAGATATGTAATAAAATTGTTACTAACAAATTCATTACTCATAGATTTATGACTTTTAACATTTCACATCTTTTTTAAGGATTATGCATCTGGCAAAGATAACAACTTTCAGCCAAAGTAGGAAAACGCTGTTGCATGGGGCATTATTGCTGAAGCATTCAGGTATGGTCTTGACCCAGTTGACGAAAAATAACTTCTCGGGGATTCAACATATTCCTCAGCGGCTTTTCCTGAACAGCAAGGCGCCGTAACAAGACACACCGCTCACTTGCTTGTCTCTCAGGTAGATTTCATTGAGAACCAGCATCAGGGAGTCGTTCTTGTGAACAAACAGTTGCTCAGGATGCGCCAGTATCTGCGGCCTTTCGCTCACTTCTTCGTCAATGGGATATGACAAGACCACTACACCATTCATCGCAACTCTCACCTCCCCTTCGGAGTAACGACAATTATAAGCCCGCTTAGGCACCATCACATCATAATCACCCAGATTGATATCCTG
Organism: uncultured Porphyromonadaceae bacterium; assembly: GCA_937892215.1. Taxonomy (GTDB): domain Bacteria; phylum Bacteroidota; class Bacteroidia; order Bacteroidales; family Muribaculaceae; genus Sodaliphilus. The sequence continues at coordinate 8,025 of CALAVE010000031.1, read as the reverse complement.
CTTCAGCTCTTTTGGAACAGAAACAGGCTCGCCGTATTCCGAGCTGTTGAACTGGTAGGCGTCATAGTCCCATTCGCCGTATTGCTTCTTGAACTCATCATAGCCCATGCCCTTGCTCACATAGTCAATCACATCGCACGCTTCCTGATAGCGATTGCAAAGCACACTGTCTTTTACTATGGCCTCACGATTGACGTGCGAAACCAGTTTGCCGGTCTTGCCGTCGATAAGTTTCAATTCATGGGCGAACTGCATCATACGCTCTGTCTGGCACCGCAGCCCGATGCTCTTGGCCGATATACCAGGAATATAGGTAAACATCACTATCGCGCACCCGAAGATAACAGCCATCAGCTGGAAACGGCGAGTTCGCCGCCACAGCAGCATAAGCACAAAAAGCGTCATCAGCACACCGGCCACCATCAGATAGAAACGGCTCTCAGTGAAGCTGTAGAGGCGAATGCGGTAGATGGAGCCAATCCAGTACATAATCAGCGGCGGAATGGCTATCCACGTGAAACGGCTATAGTACCATTCGTAGTAACGTTGTGTGAGAACATACTGCAGCAGTCGGCCGGCCAGTGCCACCGTGACGAAGCCCATTACCATCCACGCCACGCCGCCTTTGGGCAAATTCCACTCTATGGCTATCTTAATGAAATAGGCGTAGAGTATAACGGTATAGATAATAACAGCAGGGGACAGAATGAAGTTCAGCAGCATCCGTAACACTGCAGCAGGCTCCCTCACCTCGTATTCGTCACGCGACACCAGCGTGCAGCACACCTGTGGGGCGATGAAGAACCAGATAAACTCCAATATGTATTCATATAAGTACTTAGGCTCCGATATTCCAAAGATATAGAAGAACGAGCCAACGACAGCCACCACGGCAACAGTGAGCAGGCCGGTAATCACCATTGCGAAGAACATCTGCGTCACCACATGCAGCACGTGGGCCGCGAAGCTACGGTTATCCAAGCGCCTGGTGCCCAGCACCAACAGAATAGCGGCAATAACGTAGGTGAAACCGAAGCCGTAGGTCCACAGGAACGGTTTCAAGTTTAGTGACATCAGCGGCAGGAACAACAGCCCCGACACCACGTAAGCAACGCGATTCACATTGTGCATCACAAGCGTCAGCACCATTAGCGGCACAAACAGCCACAGTATGCCAGCGTCGTCAGCCGCATGACCGGTGTAGCTTACTGCTATCACGAAGAACGCGAGTCCCATGGCCGCCTCCACAGGAAATTTCAGCGGGCTGCGCAGCAGTTGCTTAACGATAGTCTTTACTCGTGTCATATCCATTGTCTTCATATCCGTTATAATTCTAAATTATATCTGCCACTCTATTATTTATCCCACCACAAAATTAGATTAATTATTCTATGTACACAACCATTTAGCCTAAAACTCACGGCTAATATCACACAAGAAGGGTGGCACCCACCGGCGTCACCCTTCACTTGTATTATGTTTTTATGTCGGTTTCTTACTTCACCACCTTGCGGGCGCTCTTGCTGCCGTCGGTGTAAGTAGTAACCACAACGTTGATGCCGGCGAACGGCTCGTTGCTTTCAACGCCCAGCAGGTTCACGTACTTCACGGATTTCACTGCCTTGTCGGCTGCAAGATCCTCAACACCCGTTACGATGCTGGTGGCACTTGTCGGAGCAAGCTGGATGGTGCTGTTATACACCTCAACGATACCTTCGATATCGAAGCCTTCGTCACCGCCAACGGCCTCAGCCTTGCGGCGAGCACCGTTAGAAGCTGTGGTCTCGAATACGCTGAGGGCTCCTGTGCCGTAGTTGTCACGGATTTGGAAGAGCTTAGTCTCGCCATCCTCAGATGCGTAGTAGTTGCTTCCGTCCAGGATAACCTTAACGCCTGTCACCTTAACCAGATTGCACAGATACTTGCCCTCAGCGATCTCGCTTACAGTAGCGGGTATCGGCTGGGCTGCCTCGTCACTTGCTGTTACTTCAAGAGCGTCGGCACTTGTGCCGGTTGTGCTTATCCACTCAGGCAGGTTATTGTACGGGCTGAACTTCACCTTAACGGTTCCGCTAACCACATCGTTCAGGTTCAGACCCAGGCTGCTCAATTTGTAGAGCAGGACTGCGTCGTCACCCTCACGGAGGAAGGTCTTGTCGCTGGTAACGTAGATAACCTTAGCATCGGTGAACTGAAGGACAATCTCCTTGTTCTTATCATCCGTCACATTCATGGCAGCTGCCTCCGCAACGGTGGTAGCCTCGTTGATAGTGATAACCTTTGCGCTCACTGCACTTGTGGCTGTTCCGTCCGTTGCGATAGCCTTAACGGTGCAACTCTCGCTTACCTGGAACGGAGCCTCGTAGAGTGTGCTTTCTGTAGTGGGCTCTGTGCCGTCGATGGTGTAATACACGTCGGCACCCTCAGTTGCGCAAGTGATGCTGATAGTCTGCGGGCCAATCTTAGCCTCATCGTCCGATGTGATAACCGGAGCCTCCACTGCCGGAGCCTCTGCAGCCTCCCAACTGAAAGTAAGGCCATTTATATATGCAGCGCCACTGTTGATGCGAACGCCCACAAAACGATAGTCATCGCTAATTTCAAGTTCGCTCCCGGTTGTTGCAATTTCGCCAAGAAGAGTTCCCTGAGTACTTTCGCTATACAGTTCGCTTGCTGCAGTGTATGCCGAGTTGCTTCCGTAAACCTGAAGCTTGCGAGCAGCGGTCGTAGAAGATGTTGTACTCCAAGTAACTTTTACCTTGCGGATGTTACCGCCAGAAGTAGTGGACACAAGACCTTCAACACTCCCACTTGTGCGAAGTTGGATGTCTGTTGTATTTGTAGCATAAGCCACTCCAGCATATTCAGCACCGGAAGTGAGGGCATCTGTCGTGAATGCAATATAACCTGAAGTTCCTGTTCCGAAATCAAGTGTGCTACGTATTATCTCATCATCCACGTACGTGCTGGGGGTTTCCTGGTCAACCTCACCTATCAGCACCTCCAGCTCAGCCACCTCACTTGTGGTCTCACCAACGTAAGCGATAGCCTTAACGGTGGTGGTCTCGGTCAGAGTGAACGGAGTTCCGGTCCATGCTGTGCTCTGGTTAGTCGGGGCAGTGCCATCTGTTGTGTAATAGATGCTTGAGCCTTCAGTCTCACAGGTGATGGTCACGTCTGCCTCGTCGATCCACTCACCGGCAGCGTTCTGGCCGTCAGCACCCTCAGCAGTGATAACCGGCGTTGCCACAGTAACCTGAGGCTCAGGAGTCTCACCGCTCGCAGTACCAGTCAGCAAGAAGTCGTCAATACGCATATTGCTGCTCTTGCTATTTGTAAAGGTAAGGTCAAGAGTCGTGGTTCCTTCTGGAACGTTGATAGTGGTTCCTTCGTTGCTGATTGTTCCCACAGTCACACCGCTAACAGTAGATGTGATTGAACCCACAGCGCCACTACCACTCTGGCTCCAAGTAAGAGTAAGATTCCCACTCACACCGTTCAGTGCTATGCTTGCGGTAAAGGTGTCGTTGCCGCTCTTAGCCAATAAGAGGTTCGGATTATTGTTAGGGCCACCAGAGTTATAGACCTTAGTGCTACTACCAGTTGATGCCGAATAAGTGGCATTTGCGTTCTGCACTGAACTAACAGCAGCTGTTGCTGCACTGTCAAAGTCGGTGCTCTCCCAGTCCTCGCTCCACACAGTCACGGTTCCGCCCGGGGTTGGATCGTCGGGAGTTGTCTGGGCAATAGTGTAAGCAGCCTCAACAACCTCGCTGAAGTTCAAGTCATCGTCAGCGGTTGCGGCCTTGATGGTCATAGCCTCTGTCACAGTCACTGTAGCCACATTGCTTTCGCTCAGTTCACCGGACTGAGTCGGGTCAGAACCGTCGGTGGTATAGGCCACATAGTAGCCTTCCGGAGCGGTGATGGTCACAGTTGTGCCCGACTCCACCTCGCCGGCTTCGGGACTGAACGTGGGAGCGGTAAGAACTACCGGATCCACCGGAGTTTCTCCACCTTCTTCGTTCTTGTAGAACTCAGCCTTTACGAACTGGACATACTGGTTGCTGCTTCCGGCAGTAACGTTAAACGTAAACTTGTAGTAAGCACCTGTAGCCCACTCTGTACCGGTTGTCGGAGTGAACTCAATAGTAGAGCTCGCTTCGAACGACTCAGTCTTCTCATCCAATACAGTGTTGAAGTCAGCGTCGCTTGCCACAGTCAGCTTAATTGAGTTGACAGACGTCAAAGTCTTAGTTCCCACTTCAAGGGCGACCTTTGTAATGGCACTACCCATAGCGGTAGTAGCTTTAACATCACGATCCACGCCAGTTAGACTTTTACCGCCCAGACGCCAAGGGCTCATGGTGGTATTGCCTGTAACCAACCAGTCCATATCCGATTGGGTGATTTCCGAATCGGTTGCATAGCCACTAGTCCCTCCTGTCTCTGTGCCGTCGAGTGTATAATACACCGTCTCAGCCGACCAAGCGCTTATGGCTACAACCAACATCATCAAAAGAGATAAAAATTTTCTCATAATCAGTTGTTTTTAGTTAATTAAGTTATTAAGTTAATAAATCTCATTTCGTTCACAGTTCGCAATCCTAAGGAAACCTTCTCTCAGCCTCCGATTCCTAATCAACTGTAACATTTCCACACCATTCACTCACAAGCCGTAAGCCATAGCGCCCGCCACGCGTCAATTTGTTATCAGTTAGGTATTTATAGGCGTCCTTAAAATCATGCAAAGTTACAAATAATTTTCCATAGCCACAACCATTTCACACTTTTTTTGAAGAAATTCCTTCCGGCATTTTCGGCATTTTCAGCCAAAAGGCAAATTCGCCCCACTAAACCCAGGCATACCCTCTTTTCACGTCTCATTTATGGAGCGAGAGACCTGACCGGAACCGTCGTGCGACCAAATTTGGAAATCTGCAGCATTTTCACTAATTTTGTAAAAATTAACCTCACATAATCAGAACAACATGGCAACAATCTATGATTTCAAGGCGCTCACGAGCCGCGGTGAAGAACTTGACTTGGCACAATTCCGCGGCAAGACGCTACTTATCGTTAACACCGCCAGCAAATGCGGATTCACCCCACAGTTTGCCGGACTGGAAGAACTTCATCGCAAATACAAGGACCGCGGGCTGGTGGTGCTGGGATTCCCGTGCAACCAGTTCCTCAACCAAGACCCGGGCAGCGACGAGGAAATTTCCGGCTTTTGCCAGCTGAACTACGGCGTCAGTTTCCGGATAATGAAGAAGATAGATGTCAACGGGAAAAACTCGCACCCCATCTTCAGCTACCTGAAAAAGGCCACCGGTGGGCTGCTGGGCGGCCCCATAAAATGGAACTTCACCAAGTTTCTTATCTCGCCCGACGGCACGCAGGTGAAGCGCTTCGCGCCCATCACCGACCCCGCCAAACTGGTGCCCGACATCGAGAAGTTCCTGGCCGCCAACGAAGAGTGAGGCAGGCCGATTATCTCAGCGCAAAACACTAATTAAAACACATACAGATATGAGAAAAGACTTTGGGAAACAGCCGGTGGTGACTCCGCTACCGGTGCTTATGATTGGCACATACGACGAGAACGGCGTGCCTAACGTGATGAATGTGGCATGGGGCGGCCAGTGCAGCGACCACCACGTGGCCATCAACATAGGCCACGTGCGCAAGACTCGCGACAACATTGAGCTGAAACGCGCTTTCACAGTGAGTTTCGCCACCGCCGACACCGTGGTGGCAAGCGACTTCTTCGGAATCGCGTCGGGCCTGAAGCAGGACAAGGTGGCCAAGGCCGGATTCCACGCAGTGAGGAGCCAACACGTTGACGCTCCGCTATTTGAGGAATATCCGCTCACGCTGGAATGCCGGCTGTACTCCACAGAGGAAACCGACACCGGCGAAATTCGCATCGTGGGGGAGGTGGTGAACATGAGTGCCGACGAGCGCATCCTCACCGACGGCAAGATTGACCTGGGCAAACTGCGCCCCATCAGTTTCGACTCGGCCGCGCTGACCTATCGCGTCCTGGGCGATGTAGTGGGTCACGCCTTCACCGACGGCAAACAACTGAAATAAAGCGGATTATCCTCTCTCGGCCGCCACTCACGAAGTGTCAGTCGGCCTTGAGTTTGCGATAACGGATTCGCTTGGGTGTGTCTTTACCCAGGCGTTTCTGTTTGTTCACCTCGTACTCGGAATACGACCCCTCGAAGAAGAACACATTAGAATCGCCCTCGAAGGCCAGAATGTGGGTGCAGATGCGGTCCAGGAACCAGCGGTCGTGGCTGATTATCACCGCACAGCCGGCAAAGTCCTCAAGGCCTTCCTCCAGCGCGCGCAGCGTGTTCACGTCGATGTCGTTGGTGGGCTCGTCGAGCAGCAGCACGTTGCCCTCCTCCTTCAGCGCCAGAGCCAGCTGCAGGCGGTTTCGCTCGCCGCCGGACAGTGCGCCGCATCGCTTCTGCTGGTCCACGCCCGAGAAATTGAAACGCGACAGATAGGCCCGGGCGTTCACGTCGCGGCCGCCCATGCGCAGCAGTTCCACCCCGCCGGAAATCACCTCATAAACGGTCTTGTCGGCATCGATGCTGGTGTGCTGCTGGTCCACGTACACAGCCTTCACCGTCTCGCCCACGTCGAAGGTGCCGCTATCGGGCTGCTCCAGGCCCATAATCAGGCGGAACAGAGTGGTCTTTCCGGCACCGTTCGGCCCTATCACGCCCACAATGCCGTTGGGTGGCAGCATAAAGTTCAGGTCGTCGAAGAGCAGCTTGTCGCCGAACGACTTAGCCACGTGATGGGCCTCTATCACCTTGTTACCCAGTCTGGGACCGTTGGGAATGAAGATTTCCAGTTTCTCTTCCTTCTCCTTCACGGTTTGGTTAATCAGTTTGTCGTAACTATTGAGTCGGGCCTTACCCTTAGCCTGGCGCGCCTTTGGGGCCATCCTCACCCACTCCAGCTCGCGTTGCAGCGTCTTTCGCCGCTTACTCTCGGTCTTTTCCTCCATTGCCAGCCGCTGCGTCTTCTGCTCCAGCCAACTGCTGTAGTTTCCCTGCCAGGGTATGCCCTCGCCACGGTCCAGTTCCAGAATCCAGCCGGCCACGTGGTCCAGGAAGTAGCGGTCGTGAGTCACGGCAATCACCGTTCCGGCATATTGCTGCAGGTGCTGTTCCAGCCAGTCAATCGACTCGGCGTCGAGGTGGTTGGTGGGCTCATCGAGCAGCAGCACGTCGGGCTCCTGCAGCAGCAGGCGGCACAGAGCCACGCGGCGCCGCTCGCCACCGCTCAGGTGGGCCGTGAGTTGGTCGCCATCGGGGCATCGAAGCGCATCCATGGCACGCTCCAGTTTGCTGTCCAGGTTCCACGCGTCGGTGGCGTCGATTGCGTCCTGGAGTTCGGCCTGTCGCGCGAAAAGTTCGTTCATCAGGCCCTCGTTCTCGTAATATTCCGGTTCACCGAATTTGCGGTTAATCTCCTCATATTCAGCCAGGATATCCACCACGTGCTGCACACCCTCCTGCACCACCTCTCGGACGGTCTTGGTGGGGTCGAGTTGCGGGTCCTGCGGCAGGTAGCCCACCGAATAACCGGGAGCGAATACCACGTTACCCTGATACGACGTCTCAATGCCGGCGATGATTTTCATAAGCGTGGACTTACCCGAGCCGTTCAGGCCTATTATACCTATCTTCGCCCCGTAATAGAATGAAAGATAGATGTTTTTGAGAATCTGTTTTTGGTTCTGCTCAATGGTCTTGCTCACGCCCACCATCGAGAAAATAATCTTTTTGTCGTCAACTGTTGCCATAAAATCAATAATTTACACAAAAATACGCAAAAATCCCGATTTACAAGCATGTCCGGATAAAGAAACTGATTATTTCTTCAAGGGAAAGACAAAAAAACTTTATGCGCCAAGTGTTTCGTCATTCAACTTTTTTTATTATCTTTGCACCGCTTTTGAAGCCCAGATGGCGGAATCGGTAGACGCGCTGGTCTCAA
>CALAVE010000030.1 GCA_937892215.1 uncultured Porphyromonadaceae bacterium | reverse complement strand
TTCTCAAAATAAAATCTGCTCTGGCATAAATCCTACTGACCGAATCGGGTTAAAAATCCCAATGACTGATACGGGATAAAGGGAAATGTTATGAAAAAAAAATTGCTGTTAACAGTTTGTGCGATGATTTGGGCACTCACCGTGCCATGCTCCGGAAAAGACCGTCCGGCCAGCGGCGACGACTACTATGTGTGCGCCTATGTGTGGCCGTCGTGCCACGATGATTCACTGAGTCATAAATACCTGTGGCCAGAGGGCAATGGCGAGTGGGAAGTGATAAAGAAAGGGAATCCCCGCTTTCCCGGGCACTATCAGCCCAAGCAGCCACTGTGGGGCTACGAGCACGACGATGACCCGCGGGTGGTGGAGAAGTGGATAGACACGGCGCTGAAATATGGCGTGAATACATTTGTGTATGACTGGTACTGGTTTATGGACTATCCCTATCTGGAAGGAGCGCTTAACGACGGATTTCTGGGAGCCAAAAACAACGAGAAAATGAATTTCTATCTCATGTGGGCCAATCATGAGGTGGTGAGGAATTACTGGAACTATCACATCTATGGCGACGACACCACACTGCTTTTCGACCCCAAGGTGACTAAGGAGCAGTTCAAGAAGATAGTGGCAAGGCTCATCAACCGTTATTTTAAGCGCAATAATTACGTGAAGATAGACGGCTGCCCGGTGCTTGGAATCTTCGATATGAACCAATTCGTGCGCAGTTTCGGCACTATAGAGGAGGCCGCCAAGGCGATGGACTATTTCCGCGCCGAGGTGAAGAAGGCCGGTTTCAAAGGGCTGCACATCCAGCAGAATAAAGGAGGTGTAGGCTCCATGCCCGAAGACTTCATCAAGGCTCAGCAAGAACTGATAGACAAACTGGGCATCAACAGCCACGCGTTTTATAACATGGGCGGATTCAGCACAGATTATCTCGCTTACGGCGCTATGGGCATTGACATACGCGACCAGTGGGAAAAAGCGTTCAGTATTCCCATATTTCCCACCGTGTCGATAGGGTGGGACGACTCGCCGCGTTTCCCCGCAAAGGGAGAGAACGACATTACCCATTACAACCAGACCCCGCGCGCCTTTGAGTCTTTCCTGGAGGAGGCAAAGCAATATGTGGATAAGCATCCGCATCAACCGCCATTCATCATGATAAACGCCTGGAATGAGTGGATAGAAGGGTGCTATCTGCTGCCCGACCGCTATTACGGATACGGCTATCTGGAGGCAGTGCAGCACGTGTTTCGCTGATGCTTCAGAAAGTAGTGGGTGGGGGTGCGTGTGACCGTGCCTGGAAGTAACGGATTACTGGCCCCAGAGAAGTTTGTGGCGGAGAGTGTGCGCGAAATTGTGGTGCGGAATCTGCACGATTTTCACCGATTGTCGGGCACGCTTGATGGTGATGGGCGCTCCGCTGGGGAACACGTAGGACTCGCCATCGACACTCACCATGAATTGCGGCGCACGAGAAACGGTGGTGATGCGGACGATGGAATTGTCGTCGATGACAAGCGGCCGCATATTAAGCGAATGAGGGGAAACGGGCGTGAGAATGATGCAGCGCGTGTCGGGCGCTAGGATAGGACCACCGGCACTGAGGTTATATGCCGTGGAGCCGGTGGGGGTGCTGATAACCAGCCCGTCGGCATCGTAGGTGGTGAGTTCGGCATCGTTGACGGTAGTGGTCATGTGTAGCATGGAAGACGTGTCCTGGCGCAGGACCGCAATGTCGTTGAGCGCAAAATGCGACTGAATCTGCACGTTGCCCGAGTTGATGTTAAGCAACGAACGCTCGCTGATGAACATTTCCCCGCTGAAGAACTGCGAAATAGCCGGCAGAGCCTTCTCTACGCCGGTGGTGGTGAGGTATCCAAGGTGGCCGGTGTTGATGCCCATGATGGGAGTGTCCTCGTTGAAAACCCACTTTGCGGCTCTCAGTAGCGCGCCGTCGCCGCCGAAACTCAGTGCCAGGTCGGCTCGCACCGGAGAGCCGGGCACGAGAGCCACGTCGGGGGCAAACTGAGGCGCGTGTGCGACAATCATGGCCTTGAACTTAGGCTCGAAGATGAGCGAAGCGCCCAATTCAAGTTTGATATTTTCGAGCAGGCGGATGATGTCCTGCGTATTATTGCGGTAATTGTTATTTCCAAAAATCGCTATTTTCATTGCCACGAAGAGTTATGAAAGGTGATGATAAATGCCAAAATTAATAAAAAAACCGTGAAAATGCCTCAAATAGTTTTTATTTTAGGTTAAATCCACTATTTTTGCATAATTAAACCCAAGGCAAAAATACGAAAATAAATTGAGATATTGCCCGGAGGAGGGCAAAAAGCGTAATATATGGTAAAATTAAGCGTAAATATCAATAAAATAGCCACGCTTCGCAACGCTCGCGGTGGCAACAATCCCAATGTGGAGCAGTTTGCCGAGGATTGCGAGCGGTTCGGCGCCGACGGCATCACGGTGCACCCACGCCCCGATGAGCGTCACATCAGGCGCGAAGACGTGATAGCACTTCGCAACCTTGTACGCACCGAACTTAACATTGAGGGGTATCCGACGGAAGAATTCATGAAACTGGTGCTAATGGTGAAACCCACGCAGGTGACACTTGTTCCCGACGCCCCCGACGCCCTGACATCGAGTGCCGGCTGGAACGTGGCCGAGAATCTGGATTTCCTCACCGAGATAGTTGACCGCCTGAACGAGGCCGGCATCCGCACGAGCGTATTCGTGGGGACCGATGAGGAGAACATCCGTATGGCAGCCCGCACCGGTGCCGACCGAGTGGAACTTTACACCGAGCCATACGCCAGCGGGTTCAAGGACGACCCCGCTGCGGCGGTTGCCCCATTCACGGCTGCCGCCGAGGCCGCCCACCGCTGTGGTCTGGGTCTGAACGCCGGACACGACCTGAGCCTGGAGAACCTGCGCTATTTCAAGGAGCACGTTCCGCACTTGCTGGAGGTGTCGATAGGTCACGCGCTGATATCCGACTCGTTGTACAAGGGCATAGAGCAGACAATAAAAGAATATCGCGCATGCCTGAAGTGACGCGAGACAAGACAAACGAAAACGAATAAAAAGAAACAGATATTATGTTGTTAAACTTGATTTTAGGGCAAATAGCAGCCCAGAGTGATACGGCCGCGCAAGTGGCACAGCAGGCCCAGCAAGTGGCCGATACCATCGCCACCACAATGGCAGAGGGAACCCCAACAATAGTGAAAGACCTGTCGGTGTGGGACCTGACACTGGCCGGAGGCTGGATAATGATACCGCTTGCCATACTGCTGGTGGTGAGCATTTACATCTTCTTTGAGCGTTTCTTCGCTATAGGAGCCGCTTCTCGCGAGGACAAGACCTTTATGGACAACATAAAGAACTACATTCACAAGGGCGACATAAAAGAGGCACTGGAACTGTGTCAGACATCGAACACCCCGTATTCGCGACTGGTGGAGAAAGGAATCACCCGTATAGGCCGCCCGATGAACGACGTTCTGGTGGCGATAGAGAACGTGGGTAACATGGAAATAGCCAGTCTGGAGAAAGGCTTCAGTTGGCTCGCGACCACAGCCGCCGGAGCGCCGATGATAGGCTTCTTGGGCACAGTTACCGGTATGGTACAGGCCTTCTTTGCGCTGGCCAGTGCCGGAGCCAACAGCAACGTCACCATCCTGGCGAGCGGCATCTACGAGGCGCTGGTTACCACCGTGGCCGGACTTACAGTGGGAATTATAGCGCTGTTCGCGTATAACTACCTCACCAGCCGCGTGAACAAGGTGATGAACAAAATGGAGAGCCGCACAATGGAATTCATGGACCTGCTCAACGAGCCGGCTCAGTAATAAGCGAAAACAATGGCACTAAAGCGACAACATAAGACACTGTCGATGTTCAGCATGGCATCGATGACCGATGTTATTTTCCTGTTGCTGATATTCTTCATGGTCACGTCCACGTTCGTGTTTCCGTCGGCACTGGAGGTGAATCTGCCGCAGAGCAGCCAGACCACCGCCGTGAAGCCGAGCACCCGCATCTACATAGACAAGGACCTGAAGATGTACGCGACCCAGAGCGACGAGAACCAGGAAGGCGACCTCATGCCGCTGGAGTCCGGTCAGTTAGAGCCGTTTATGCGCGCCGTCCATGCTGCCAACCCGCAGGACTTCATCGCCGTGTATGCCGATGAGAGCGTGCCCTACGGCAGCATAGTGGAAGTGCTGGACAAAGGCTCGAAAATAGGATTGAAGATAGTGCTTGCCACCAAGCCCGTCAGCGCGGAGCCTAAGGCGGCGGCCACGGAACCGACAGAAAAACCAGCGGAGGAGAAATGAACGAATCCCGGGAAAGGAATGAATATCGCCTTGTGGCGCTGCTTGCCACGCTGATAATATCGGCGGGGATATTGCTCATTATCCTGAATTCCTACCTGCATTATCAGTATCCGCCCGAAGACATGAAAGAACTGGCAGCCCTGGAGCAGGACAGCATAATGTTCGGCGGAGAATACGTGATGCTTGGCACCAGTCCCGAGGCTGTGGGAGAGGAAAACGACACGGAGGAGCCGGAGCAGGTGGAGGAGGTGCAGCCCAAGCCCGATGTGGCCGGCGAGGACCTGAACGACGCCGGCGAACCGGCTAAGCAGGCCAAACCGGTGGTGACCGCCAAGGCCGAGTCGCCCATGAAGGTGAAGGAAAAGCCCAAGGAGAAAGAGAAGCCAAAGAAGACCGGCCCGGCAACCGATGAGAAACCGGCTGAGAAGCAAGAGCAAGTGAAGCGCGGTGCCGATGCGGTCACCGAGAACAAGGTGAAGAACGCATTCGGCAAGGCGCAGGGCAGCGGCAGCGGTAAGCAAGGCTCGCCCAACGGCAATAGCGATAGCGGCGCGCTTAGCGGGAAACCCGGCATAGGAGGTCTGGACGGATACACACTGGAGTACTGGGGCCGTCCCCACAGCCAGTGGACAGGAACAGTGGTGGTTCGCGTGCGAGTGAACACCCGCGGCAAGATAGTGGAGGCCAAGTGTGTGGGCGGCACCGGCGGAGCATATTCGCACCCCAGCGTGCGCCGGTATTGCGAACAGGAGACGCTAAAGTCGGCCTTCTCAGTGCCCAAGAGCACCACAACCGAAGGCATAGGAACCGTGACATGGCGCTTTGTGGACTGACACAGAGGGCCATTCGCGCATAAAAACAGAGAGAGAAAAAAGTTAGTGGCCACGAAAGGCCTATAAATAGAATTATGGAGAAACAAGACGAGAAGAAAGTGATTGGTGCCCTGAGCATCAAGGAAATACTGAGTTATGTGGCGGCCGTGGCGCTGTTTGCGGCCATTTCATGGATATATTTCTATCCGAACGATGTGAACGGCGATGTGCTTCAGCAGCACGACATCATGCAAGGCGTGGCCAACGGTCAGGAAGCCAAGGCCTACCATGAGCAGACAGGAGATGTGACCCGCTGGACCAACAGCCTGTTCGGCGGAATGCCCACGTTCCAAATCAGTCCCAGTTACAAGAGCAGTTCGCTACTGGGGTGGATACAAGACCTGTATTCGCTGTATTTCCCGTCGCCGGTGAGTTGGATATTCATCCTGATGCTGGGTTTCTTCATCCTGATGATATCATTCAACGTGCGCTGGTATCTGGCCATAACCGGAGCCATAGCCTACGCCTTCTCATCGTATTTCTTCATAATCATAGGCGCCGGACACATCTGGAAACTGATGGTGCTGGCCTACATACCGCCCACACTGGCCGGAATAGTGTGGTGCTACCGCGGCAAGTACCTGGCCGGTGCTGCCGTGGCCGCATTGTTCGCGGCGTTGCAACTGATGTCGAACCATGTGCAGATGACCTACTACTCACTGTTTGTGGTGGTGGCGATGATGATAGGCTATCTGGTGCAGGCTATCCGCGAGAAAAAACTGCGCCGCTGGTGCGTGGCAACGTGCTGCCTGGCCGTAGCCGCCATGCTGGCCGTGGCCGCTAATGCCCCCAACCTGTACCTGACCTACAACTATTCGAAAGAGACGATACGCGGCGGCCACTCAGAACTGAGTGCCGGTGACGGCAACAGCAGCAACAAGACAGGGAAAAACGGCGGCCTGGACAAGGAGTATATCACAGGCTGGAGTTACGGAATAGATGAAACATTCACCCTGCTGGTGCCCAACGTGAAGGGCGGAGCGAGCAACCTGCCCAAGAAGGGGCAGAACACCATGTTGTCGCTCGCCGTGGCCGACAAGGCTCAGAAGATGGCCGAGAACGGTGAGATTTCGGGCAATGACTACCAGTATCTGCAATATTTCCCCCAGTACTTCGGCGACCAGCCGGGTACAAACGGCCCGGTGTATGTGGGCGCGCTGATATGTGCGTTGTTCCTGCTGGGCTGCGCGGTGGTCAAAGGCCCCGTGAAATGGGCGTTGCTGGCCGTTACAGTGCTTTCGGTGCTTCTGTCGTGGGGACACAACATGATGTGGCTCACCGACCTGTTTATAGACCACTTCCCAATGTATAACCGGTTCAGGACCGTGTCGAGCATACTGGTGATAGCCGAACTGACCATGCCGCTGCTGGGCGTGCTGGCACTGCAGAAGGCTCTGACCGATAAGGACTTCTTGAAGAACCACTCTCGCGCCCTGTACGCGTCGTTCGGCTTCTGCGCGGCCGTGTGCCTGCTGCTGTGGCTCATACCCGGCCTGATGGGCACGTACTCCAAGATGGAGACCGAGCAGATGATAGTAACAGGGCAGATGCAGCAGATGCCCACGCTGGCGCAGGCGATAGAGGCGGTGCGTCACTCGATGGTTAGCGCCGACGCGATGCGCAGTCTGCTGGTGCTGGTGGTGGGCTTCGGCGTGCTGTGGGCATACCTGAGCGGCAAGTTCAAGACCCATCCCGAGGTGGTGGCACTGGTGCTGAGCCTGGTGGTGCTCACCGACATGTACACGGTGAACAAGCGCTACATCAACGGCGACTCGTTTGTGGAGCGCAACAACACCGCCACAGCCGACTACACACCGCGCCCCGTGGATACGCAGATTCTGCAGGACACAGCCATGAACTATCGCGTGTTCGACCAGCAGCACTTCATGGAGGCAATGCCTTCGTACTTCCACAAGGCGGTGGGCGGTTATCACGCCGCTAAGTTGACGCGCTACAACGACCTGATAGAGCGTCAGATAGCGCACGGCAACTTTGAGGTGCTGAATATGCTCAACACCAAGTATATCATCACCGACGACAACACTGCACACCTGAATCCCGAGGCGCTGGGCAACGCGTGGTTCGTTGACTCGCTGACCTACGTGGACGGAGCCGATGCCGAAATGGCGTTCCTGAATGACTTCAAACCGGCTCACAGCGCCGTGGCCGACAAGCAGTTCCGTGCGTCGCTGGGCGAAGCCGTGGCAAAAGAGGCCGGCGACACCATCTACGAGACAAGTTACGCGCCCAACCGGCTGACCTATCACAGCCACAGCGCCGGCGAGCGCGTGGCGGTGCTTAGCGAGGTGTATTTCCCATGGGGCTGGACCGCCACTGTGGATGGCAAGGAAGTGCCCATAGGACGAGTGAACTACGTGCTGCGTGCCCTGCGTATTCCTGCTGGGGACCACAGTGTGGAACTTAAGTTTGAGCCCACGGCCGTCACCACAAGTGACAACATAGCCACGTGGGCGATAGTGGGTATATACCTGCTGCTGTTACTGGCACTGAACGTGGGCGTATATAAGGCCTTGAGAGGCCGTAAGACGGCTCCTGAGGCCATGAAACAGGCTTGAATGAGTGAGAGTATGTTATGGGGCGAATAAAGCGATACAGGACCGCGTGGAGCCGTCATCACCGCAGCGCGGGTTACGGCATCCACTCACCGTTCGCATTCAACTTTGTGCTTAATGTGCTTCGCGAGCGCTTGCCCTATTACTGCTACGACGACCTTAATTCCCTGCGCAAGGCCGTGATAGCCGCCACGCGTCACAACTTTCGCCATCCCCGCATAATATCGTATAAGAATGCCAAACTCATATTCCGTGTGACTAACTATTTCAGTCCGCGGCAGGTGCTGCAGGTGGGGACAAGTTACGGCGTGTCGAGCGTGTCGATGCTTCACACGTCGCGACAGGTGCGCCTTGTCCTGTATGAGCCGCATCTGGACCGCTACCCTGTGGTGGGCGAGGTGTTGCTACCCTATCTGGAGCGGATAGAATTCTATAACGACCTGGCGGTGGCTCGGGCGCGATATGCCGCCACAATGGCCGCCGGTGAGGTACCTTACGTGGTGATAAACGACCTGCCCAAGGACGAAGACGCTGAGGAACTGGAGCGATTCCTGCCTGAGATGCTAAGCGGCGGTGCGGTGGTGATAATGCGCAACCTGAGCCGCAGCGATAGCATGAAAAGCCTGTGGCGACGATTGAGGGACGGAATGCGTCACGGCCAGACGTTCACCAACGAGAAAATCGCGATAATAGTGGCTAATAAGAAATTGCCGCTCCAGCACTTCTTCCTCTGGTTCTGAGCCGAACTGAAGAGAAATTTTCCACGGCAACCGCATCAAAATATTCACAAAATAGTCAATGATTTTGAATTGCAATTGTGAAAAGAGTCCATAATTCCCATAGAAATCGGTCTTTTTTATTGGATTGACAAAGAAAATCTGCAAACTTTCTCGCCAAAACCCGTTTTTTTATAGCATATTTGGGGGTAAAGTATGCAAAACCACTATTCAGGATAGATAAATCGGATAGATATGATGGGGCGGTCTTCCGGGTGGGAGGCCGCCTATCTGATAGTGCGGAGTGTGTGGATTCATCGCCCGAAGGTGGGCAAAAAAGTTGCACAGGCTGACTAAAATTGTTATATTTGCCCAAAATAAAAACCAAAACTTATACGACATGAAACGAATGTGGATAACAGCACTGATTCTGTGCATGATTTGCGGTTGCGCTATGGCCGAGGTTACGGTGGGTGCCGCGCGCACTAACCTCTATGTTCCGCTGCTGAAAGACAAGCGGATAGCCCTGCTGAGCAATCAGACCGGAATGGTGGGCAAAAAGCACACGCTGGACGTGATGCTGGAGAACGGACTGAACGTGGTGACAATTTTCAGCCCGGAACATGGCTTCCGTGGGAACGCTGATGCCGGTGAGCATGTGGGTAGCAGCGTGGACGAGAAAACAGGTGTGCCCATCGCGTCGCTCTACGACGGCAAGTCGCCCATGCCCAAAAAGGAGGTGATGGACCGCGTGGATGTGATAGTGATTGACATTCAGGACGTGGGGCTGCGGTTCTACACCTACTATGTGACTATGATAAACCTGATGGACGCCGCCATCACCTACGACAAGTCGGTGGTGGTGCTGGACCGTCCCAACCCCAACGGAATGACCGTGGACGGCCCCATACTGGACATGAGCCTGAAATCGGGTGTGGGTCGGTTGCCCATACCCACGGTCTATGGCATGACAATGGGTGAACTGGCGCGGATGGCCAACGGCGAGGGCTGGCTCAAGGACGGCAAGAAAGTGCGCCTGCTCACGGTGATACCCAGCTTGGGCTACACGCACCGGACGCGTTACCGCCTGCCCATAGCGCCCAGCCCCAACCTGCCCAATATGCTCTCGGTGTACCTCTACCCGTCAACGTGCTACTTTGAGGGCACCGACGTGAGCCTGGGACGCGGCACACCGTGGCCGTTCCAAGTCTATGGACACCCGGATATGACCGGCTACCGCTTTGAGTTCACTCCGGCGAGTGTTCCCGGAGCCAAGAATCCGCCCCAACTGGGCAAACTGTGTCACGGCGTGGACCTGCACAAGATGCGCGAGAGCGACGCCATAGCGCAAGGTATTAACCTGGAGTACGTAATCGACGCGTACCGCAACCTGGGGCAGGGTGAGAAGTTCTTCAAGCGCTTCTTCGACCTGCTGATGGGCAAAAAGGAGATTAAGCAGATGATAATGGACGGCAAGAGCGCGGCCGAGATTAAGGCCACGTGGGCCGACGACGTGGCGCGGTTCCGCGAGCAACGTCGCCCCTATCTGCTCTATGCCGAGTGACGCAAATGTGTGAGATAATACAGAAATAAAATACGTAACGATAAAACAATCAGGAGAAATTATGACACCGTGGATAGTGCTTGGCACAATAGCCTGCTACTTTGTGCTTTTGTTTATGGTTTCGTGGGCGGCATCGCGCCGCGCCGACAGTGACGCAACGCTTACCGGAGGCCGGCAGGCCCCGTGGTTTATTGTGGCCATCGCCATGATAGGCGCGCCCATCTCGGGCGTTACTTTCGTGTCGGTGCCCGGAATGGTGCTGGGCAAGGGGTTCAGTTACCTGCAGATGGCACTGGGCTTCATAGTGGGCTATTTTGTGATAGCCTATGTGCTGATTCCGCTCTTCTACCGCCGCAACCTGATATCCATCTACGGCTATCTGGAGCAGCGTTTCGGGGCCACCACTCACAAGAGCGGCGCTTGGTTCTTCTTCATCAGCAAGATGCTGGGAGCCGCGGTGAGGTTCTACGTGGTGTGCGTCACGCTGCAGTTGCTGGTGTTCGCTCCGCTGGGCATTCCGTTCGTTTTCAACGTGGTGGCGACCATAGCCCTGATTTTCCTCTACACTCTTCAGGGCGGCGTCAAGACGGTGATATGGACCGACACTCTGAAGAGTTTCTGCCTGATAATGAGTGTGGTGCTGTGCATTTTCTTCATCGCCAAGGGACTGGGCTACGACTTCGCTCAGATGTGCAAGGCCGTGGCGGCCGATGACACCTCGCGGATGTTCTTCTTCGACAATCCCAAGGAGGGCACCTACTTCTGGAAGCAGTTCGTGGCAGGTGTGTTTATGGTGATAGCCACCACCGGACTGGATCAGGATATGATGCAGCGCACGCTGGCCAGCCCCAATGCCAAGGAGTCGCAGAAAGGCTTGGTGGTGAGCGGAGTGACGCAGTTCTTCGTGATAGCGCTGTTCTTGATACTGGGCACGTTGCTGGCCATCTACGCCAGGCAGAACGCCATGCTGCCGGCCGACATGAGCGCCTTCAAGAGCGACGAACTCTTCGGCATGGTGGCCTGGAGCGACAAGATGCCCGTGGTGGTGGGTGTGCTGTTTGTGGTGGGACTCGTTTCGGCGGCCTATTCGGCGGCCGGCTCGGCTCTGACGTCGCTCACTACATCGTTCACGGTAGATATCCTTGGAGCCAACCGTGCCGGCAACGAGGCGCGGCTGGGACGCACGCGCAAACTGGTACATGTGGCAATGGCGGTGTGCATGGGCGCGGTGATAATAGTGTTCTACGCCATCAGCAACAGCGACGCCATCAGCGCGGTGTATGTTCTGGCCAGTTACACCTACGGCCCCATCCTGGGTCTGTTCGCCTTCGGGATGCTGTGCAAGAAGGCCGTACGCGACCGGTGGGTGCCGCTTGTGTGTATCGGTGCCCCGGTGCTGAGTTTCCTCGTGCAGCAGTGGCTGCTGGCGCAGTGGGGCTACACACTGGGCTTCGAACTGCTGCTGCTCAACGCGCTGCTCACCGTTGGGGGACTGCTGCTGCTTGCTCGCCCGCGTGACAAGGCTCAATCTGCTTAATAACACACAATAAACGCTGAAGATATGGTAAAAGGACTGCTGGGACGATACATCTGGATAATCGACACCATAGAGCGCCATGGGCGAATCACACGCGGGCGCTTCAACGAACTGTGGGCTCACTCGGCCTTCGGCAACGGCGAAGAGATGCCGCGCCGCACGTTCTACAACTATCGCAACGGGATAGAAGAGACCTTCGGCATCAGCATAGGCTACGACTCGTCAACCTATGAGTATTACATCGACTCGCAGGACGACAGCGCCGAGGCCGCGCGCAACCGCTGGCTAATCGACTCCATGTCGGTGAGCGGTATGCTGGGCGACGCCCGTGACGTGTCGGGGCGCATAGTGCTGGAGAACGTGCCCTCGTCGCGTCGCTATCTGGGCACCGTAGTCGACGCCATGAAACAGGGCCGCCGTCTGCGATTCGGCTACCGCTCCTACAACGAGGTGACCCCCAAGGAGCGCCGCGTGAATCCCTATTTCGTGAAGATATTCAAGCAACTGTGGTACGTGATAGGCTACAACGTGGACGACAAGGCCATAAAGACCTATTCGCTCGACCGCATGACCACCGTGGTTATGGAAGACGAGCAGTTCGCCATGCCCCGTGATTTCAGCCCCGAAGAATTTTTTGCCGACAGTTTCGGCATTATTACCGATAACAGCCGCCCCGAGCGGATTACGCTCAGGGTGAGCCGCTGGCTGGCCAACTACTTCCGTGCGTTGCCCCTGCACGTGTCGCAGAGCGAGGAAATCCACGAGCAGTATTCGCTGTTCCACTACCGGATGCAGGTTACGAGCGACCTGATAGAGGAAATCCTGCGCTACGGAGGCAACATCACCGTTCTGGAGCCAAAGGAACTGCGCCTGCGAGTTACTAACGAGTTGCGAAAATGCATGGAGAATTACACTCTGCACTGATGTGAGCGAACCTGAAACATAACCTGAATTTATTATATTAACAAGCCAATGAGAAGATTTTTCTATTACATATTCATCATGATTGCAGTCGCTGAGTTAGCCGCTGTTATGACTTCCTGCCGGCGCAGCCGCACCGTGGCGGCGCTGGTGGAGGCCGACTCGCTGATGTGGACCCGCCCC
>CALAVE010000029.1 GCA_937892215.1 uncultured Porphyromonadaceae bacterium | reverse complement strand
TGTATGCCGCATTGAGGGAGGAAGATGAGAGCCTCCGCTTGGATGCCATAGACTTAGCAAAGGCGTATTTCAAGGGGTGAACGATTCGTTCAACCCTTGTAGATAGCAACCATAGTTGTGATGGTAGAAGCGCCAAATATATGAAGAGAACCCTTTTCCCAAAGATATATTGGCTGACTGAACGAATCGTTCTGTCAGATACAAATTGCAATCACAGCTCCGATTTTGGCCACGTCAGTTATATGATTAAAACCACCATCCCAATTTGGGATGGTGGTTATCGGAACAAATCGTACCACCGTCGCAAATCGCGACAGTGGTTTGAAGGGGAGCGTTATTTACGAGAGTTGCCTAAGTTTTCGCGAAAACAAAAATGGCAGGAGATTGCAAAAAGTGGCAAAAAATGGGGTCGAACTCAAACCGATTGTTTTCGCATTGTTTTCGCAAAATGAAAAATCAGCAACTTGAATTTCTTCTAAGTTGCTGATTTTCAGTGTGGACCAGGTAGGGCTTGAACCTACGACCTCCAGATTATGAGTAAGGTGCGGCTTTGGCGAGTAAGGTGCGGCGCTCGCCCGCCGGTTGAGTCGCGGTGTTTCGTGTGCCGCGTCAGATGGAGAGGCGGCGGAGTGTCTCGAGCAGTTCTCGGTCGATGGGTTTGTCGTTCTTGATGGCCTTGGAGAAGGGGACATAGACGATGCGGTCGTTAGCCTCGCCAATCATGACGTTTCGCTGTCCTTCGAGCAGAGCATCGACGGCAGCCGCACCCATGCGTGATGCCAGGATTCGGTCTTGCGCGGTGGGCGAGCCTCCACGCTGCAGGTGGCCCAGAATGGTGACACGCACGTCGTAGTTAGGGTACTCCTTGCGCACACGCTCGGCCAGTCCCATGGCTCCGCCGGTGATGGGGCTTTCAGCCACGAGCACTATTGAGGAGTTTTTGCTCTTGCGGAATCCGCTCTGGATGAGTTCGGCCAACTGGTCGACCTCGGTGGATATCTCCGGTATGATGGCAGCCTCGGCACCGCTTGCGATGGCGCCGTTGAGCGCGAGGAAGCCGGCGTTGCGTCCCATGACTTCGATGAAAAAGAGGCGTTCATGCGATGTGGCGGTGTCGCGGATGCGGTCCACGCACCACATGATAGTGTTGAGCGCGGTGTCGTAGCCGATGGTGTGGTCGGTGCCGTAAAGGTCGTTATCGATGGTTCCGGGCAATCCGATGATGGGCACGTCGTAGATGCTGGCGAACTCACGGGCACCGGTGAGCGAGCCATCGCCGCCTATCACCACCAGGGCATCGATTTCCTGCTTTTTCATGTTCTCATAGGCCTGCTGCTTGCCGGCCTCGGTGGTAAATTCCTTGCATCGGGCCGTCTTGAGGATGGTGCCGCCCTGCTGGACGATGTTCGACACATTCTGCGTCTTGAACTCCACAATCTCGTTGTCAACGAGTCCGCGGTATCCGCGATAAATACCTTTCACCTTGAAACCGCTATAGATAGCCGAACGAGTCACGGCACGTATAGCCGCGTTCATACCCGGAGCGTCGCCGCCCGAAGTGAGAATTCCAATAGTCTTAATTGCTGCCATGTTATGTGATATAATTTATGAATTGTAATTATTAACGAAGGCAAAGTTAATTATTTTGAGGCTATCATTAAAAAAATAGCACCACATTTCACTATTTTAACACAGCAAGGTAGCGCGAGCAAGGAGTGCGCCATGGTCAGCGGCGGGGATAAAATCGACGCCCGGCTATGCTGCGGCAGACAATTAGGGAGAGACCCACTCTGAGGCCTCTCCCAAGATTGCTTACCCAAAAACCTTAAAAACTCTTTTAATATCCCCTAAAATATAAACCTATTAATTACTAACCTATCATTGAATCACTAATAACCTACAATTATCATGTCACAAAAGTAATGCAAAATTAGTGCTTATATACTGAAGTCACAAAGATTTTGGCTAAAAATTTGTTAACGACAATTAAATTTTATTTACTTGTCACTATCCCAGCCGATTATTGAGATGAAAAAAACAGCCGGAAGAGAAGTTCCACCGACTGCCTATGCTGAAAATATTCGCTGAGCCACGGGGTGGCGTTACGGAATGGTGTCGAGCTCTACCGCGGTAACTATGCGTTTTGTTTCGCCTCGCCAGGGCAGACGGCCCTTATACTCCACGTAGGACAGGCGCACGCGCTTTCCAGTTCCGGCGTTGCGCATCACTCTGCGGGCCACAGAGTCGTCCTGAATAGTGAACAGGAAGTCGCTGTAGTATCGACGCACGGTGTCGGGCAGAATCTTCTCGCTCATCATCTTTCCTTCGTAGGTTTTGAAAAGCATGCCCTGGTTAGTCACCGTTTCCACGTAACCGCATTCCTCGCCTTCGATGTAGGGGTGGAAGTAACGCTGCCATAGCCAGAACACCAGCAGCAGCGTCATCAAAGTGACAAAGATGCCAATGGCCCATTTCACGCGGTTGTATCGCCGCTCGATGGTGGCTTCCTTAATTTCGCGCTCCTCGCGCTGTTCCGGGGTTTCCTCCTGCGGTTTGTCGGCCGCCGGTTCCTCTTTAGGTTGCTCAAAATAATCGTTAAAGTTATCGTCGAGTAAAGGCATAGTTCTTAGTGGATTTTATTGTTGAGTTAATATTGTCATTTCTCTTTCTTAGCAAGCCGGCGACGGTCCACCTCCATGCTGATGAATGCGTAGATTCCGAGCACTATGAGCAGCATAGTCTGCACGCCCCACACCAGCCAAGCGAAGGCGCTGGCTTGCGGGTCGTAAGGTGTGGAGAGCGGGAAAGAGCCAATGCCATAGAGCGTGAGTCCGAAAATGATGGCATACTGCCACGGGCCCAGACCGCCGTTAGACGGCACAGCCATTCCCAGGCTGCTGAGGACGAACAGCACCAGCACCGCCACCACACCCAGTCCGGAGGTAAACGAGAAGGCGAACGACGCGATGTAGAGTTGCAAGAAGTAACAGCCCCATATCATCACCGTGTAGAACAGGAACATCCACTTGCCGTCCATTCTCCAGATGGCTGCGAATCCGTCCCATAGGCTCGTCAGCGTGGAGCGCAACTTGGCAACCACCGGATTACCCGAGTCGCTACGCACCACCCACACGGCAAACAGGACACCCAGCACCAGCAATGCCACGCACGCCCATAGCACCCACGAGCCGAGCAGCCCCGACGAGGAGCCATCGCCGCGCACGTTGAGGAACAGCATCAGTTTGTCCCCTGCCAGGAAGAACGTGAACACGGTGAGAAGGAACACCGTGAGCGTATCGCTCAGGCGGTCGCCCACCATGGAGCCTAGCACCAGACTAAAGGGCGCTTTCTCGCGCGTGGATATGTATCCGCAGCGCCACACCTCGCCCAGACGCGGGAAGAGCAGGTTCACGAAGTAGGTGCCGAAGATGGAGTTGACCAGCGCGCTCAGAGAAGGCTTCACGTCAACCTCCCTGAGTTGGATTCGCCAACGAAGCGCGCGGAACACATGACTCATGGTGCTCACCACAATCACGGGCAAGAACCACCAGTAGTTCACGTCCTGTTTCAGACTTGTGGCTATGGCGCCAATATCCACATTTGTGTACAAAAAATAGGCCAATCCCACGCTCACTGCTACTGGAATGCCATATTTTAGCAATATTGATACTATTTTTTTCACTTTTTATGACCGGAAAACTTAAAAATAACTAACTTTGCAATACCATGTCGCAGTTATAGCGCCGTGGATAGCATTGTAAGTAGCAAAGATAGTGTTTTTTGTCGGTTTACATATAATCTGAGGCAACTTATTTTTATTAACCACCGTCAGAGCCCCCGAAAGCGAATGAAACGAGTAAGAGCAAAAAAGTCTTTAGGTCAGCACTTTCTCACCGACCTTTCCATAGCGCAGCACATAGCCGAGACGCTGAGCGACTACCGCGATGTACCCGTGCTGGAGGTGGGACCGGGCATGGGTGTGCTCACCCAGTTCCTGATTGAGGAGCGGCATGACCTCACGGTGGTGGAGCTGGACCGCGAGAGCGTGGAATACCTCAACGCCTCATTTCCCGACCTTCGCGAGAGGATTATCAGCGCGGATTTCCTGCATTTGGACCTCAAGCAAGTGTACGGTGACAAGAAGTTCTGCGTAATAGGCAACTACCCCTACAACATCTCGTCGCAAATCTTCTTCAAAGTGCTCGACTACAAAGACCAGGTGATCTGCTGCAGCGGCATGCTGCAGCGCGAGGTGGCCCAGCGCATCACAGCCAAGCCCGGCAACAAGACCTACGGCATATTGTCGGTTCTGCTCCAAGCCTGGTACGACGCCGAATACCTCTTCACCGTGGACGAGAACGTATTTAACCCACCGCCCAAGGTGAAATCGGGCGTGATACGCCTCACCCGCAACAGTGTGAGTAATCTGGGTTGCGACGAGCGCCTGTTCAAGACGGTGGTGAAAACATCGTTCGGGCAAAGGCGGAAAACGCTACGCAACTCCCTGAGCACCCTCATAGCACCTGGTTCGGCGGTGCTGGCCGCTGACGTGTTCCGACAACGCCCCGAGCAACTAAGTGTGAGCGATTTCATAAGTTTAACCAACATTGTTGCAAGCAACAGTTCTAATACACCAACACAGTGACAATGAAAGAGATTAACGAGAAATTCATTGAACAACTGCAGCAACTCATCGACGCCAAAGACGAGGTGCAAGTGCTGGTCCTTATCCGCGACCTACACCCGGCCGACATAGCCGAACTGGTGTCGGACCTTCACACCGATGAGGCCTTGTTCATACTCAAACTGCTCGATGATGAGACCGCGGCCGATGTGCTCATAGAACTCGACGAGGACCAGCGACACGACCTGCTGGAGGAAATGCCCAACGAGTCGATTGCGCGGAAGTTGGAGATGATGGACGCGAACGATGCCGTGGACGTGATTCAGGAACTCGACGAGGAGGACCGCGACGAAATCATAAAGCAAATCGACGACGTGGAGCAGGCCGGCGACATCGTGGACCTGTTGCAGTACGGCGAGGACACCGCCGGCGGTCACATGTCCACCGAGATGATTGTGGTGAACGAGAATCTGTCGATGCCCGACTGCATCAAGGCGATGCGCGCGCAGGCCGAGGATATGGACGAAATCTACAACGTGTATGTGGTGGACGACGACAACCGCCTCAAGGGAATATTCCCGCTGAAGAAGACCATCACCAACCCCTCGGCGTCGAAGATTAAGCACGTTATGGAGCCCGACCCCATCAGCGTGAGGACCGATACGCCAATCGACGACGTGGCCCTGGACTTTGAGAAATACGACCTTGTGGCAATGCCTGTTGTGGACTCGATAGGCCGTCTGGTGGGGCGCATCACCGTGGACGACATCATGGACGAGGTGCGCGAACAGAGCGAGCGCGACTACCAGTTGGCATCAGGACTTTCGGGCGATGTGGAGACCGACGACAGCATATTGCGTCAGGTAACGGCGCGCTTGCCCTGGCTGATGATAGGATTAGTGGGAGGAATCCTCAATGCCCTGATTCTGGACGGCGGAGACTCCAATCTGCTGCAGATACTGCCCGGAATGGCCCTGTTCATTCCCATGATAGGAGGAACGGGCGGAAACGTGGGAACACAGTCGAGCGCAATTGTGGTGCAAGGCTTGGCAAACGGCAGTCTGGACATACGTCATGCCGGCAAGCACCTGCTCAAGGAGATATGGGTGGCCACGCTCAACGCTGTGATTATCTCGGCAATAGTATTCGCCTACAACAGCATCTTCCCTGCCGATGACGACCCGGTGAAGGCACATATCACCACAATAGCCGTGACCGCATCGCTGTTCTGCGTAATCCTGTTCGCGTCGGTATTCGGCTCGTTTGTGCCCATAATGCTGGAAAAGATGAAGATAGACCCTGCCATAGCCACCGGACCGTTTGTGACCGTGACAAACGATATAGTGGGTATGATTATCTACATGACCATAAGCAGTTGGCTGATAGGATTTTTACCGACAATAATATAACAACCTGTTTTTTCGCTTAATTACAAACAGATGAACAAAGTAATAATAATTGGATGTGGAGGTGTAGGGACCGTGTGTGCCCACAAGTGCGCGCAAAACCCCGATGTTTTCAACGAAATAGTGATAGCCTCGCGCAACAAGGCCAAGTGCGACGCAGTGGCCAAGGCCATAGGCAAGCCCAACGTGAGTACCGACCAAGTGGATGCCGACGATGTGGAGCAACTTGTGGCCCTCTTTGAACGCCACAAGCCCAACCTTGTGATAAACCTCGCTCTACCCTACCAGGACCTCACTATAATGGAGGCCTGCCTGAAATGCGGCGTAAACTATCTGGACACAGCCAACTACGAGCCGCGCGACGAGGCACACTTTGAGTACAGTTGGCAGTGGGCCTACCGCGAGCGCTTTGAGAAAGCCGGGCTGACCGCCATTCTGGGCTGCGGTTTCGACCCGGGCGTGAGCGGAATCTACACTGCGCGTGCCGCTAAGCACCACTTCAGCGAGATGCACTATCTGGACATAGTGGACTGCAACGCCGGTAACCACGGCAAGGCATTCGCCACCAACTTCAACCCCGAAATCAACATTCGCGAGATTACCCAGAAAGGCCGCTACTACCAGGACGGCAAGTGGGTGCAGACCGGCGCCTTGGAAATACATAAGCCCCTCACCTACCCAGAGATAGGTCCGAGAGAGAGTTACCTCATGTACCATGAGGAACTGGAGTCGCTGGTGATTAATTTCCCCACCATCAAGCGCGCACGCTTCTGGATGACATTCGGGCAGGAGTATCTCACGCATCTGCGTGTGATTCAAGACATTGGCATGGCTCGCATCGACCCCGTAATGTACAATGGAATGGAGATAATTCCGCTTCAGTTCCTCAAGGCTGTGCTGCCTAACCCGCAGGATCTTGGCGAGAATTACACCGGCAAGACGTCGATAGGTTGCCGCATAAGCGGACTTGGAAAAGACGGCCAGCCGCTCACCTATTACATCTACAACAACTGCGACCACCATCAGGCATACCTCGAAACCGGAATGCAGGCCGTGAGTTATACCACCGGCGTGCCGGCCATGACCGGAGCCATGATGTTCCTCAAGGGATTGTGGGTGAAACCGGGAGTCCACAACGTGGAGGAATTCGACCCCGACCCGTTCCTGGAGGAAGTGGCCAAGCAAGGACTGCCCTGGCACGAGCTGTTCAACGTGGATTTGGAACTGTGATTCCCGGCAGATAACGTATCAGGCCGGCGACGCTCCATGTGTGGGCTTCGCCGGCTTTTGTACTGACCGTTCTTATTGGCTCGGAGCGCGGGGTGCGGATGTGGGTGTCAGACTCAGAAAACGCTGAAAACCCGACTTATCAGCCGGGTTTTCAGCGTGGTGCCTCCAGGATTCGAACCGGGGACACAAGGATTTTCAGTCCTTTGCTCTACCACCTGAGCTAAGGCACCATCGTGGTTTTGCGGTGCAAAGATAAGCCAAAGTTTTCACTCTCGCAAGACTTTAACGAAAAAAGTTTTCAATCAGTGTTCGATTAAGGCGTTCACAACACAGACGTAATCCGGTATCCACCAGTTCTACACACACTATTGTCGCACTGACTTTTCAAGGGCGACGGCACGCTGCGGGTGAACGCGTGATTTTACGGACAGTGAGCCACTAAAAACTCCCTGCGATACATAGTTCCAAGAGTTTATCGTCCAACTGAACACCAAAAAAATTAATACACAGATTTTTGCATGTAGCAGTATTTTTGTACCTTTATCGCCGAAAACACGAATATTTTTTTACAAAATTCTTAAAAGACAGATTATTATGTATAAAATACAACACTTCATCCGGCTCGCGTCGCTTCTCGCACTGCTGATAATAACAGCACCTGCGGTGACGCAAGCGCAAGACGTGACCTATGTGAACGCCAACGGCGCCGAAGCGACGCTCGCCGACGGCAGTTACACCCGTCTCACCAACCAAACCGAACTGAACGGAGGCTGGTGGGTGGTTGACGGCGAAGTGAACTACGAGAACCGTATCACAATCAACGGAACGGTACATCTGGTGCTGCTCGACGGCGCCACGCTCAACGCCGGCTATGGCATCTATGTGGACATGGGCAACGAGTTGCACATCTACGCTGAGCCTGGCGACAACGCCACGCTCAACGCCACCGGTGCCCGCGACAACGAGGCGGGCATAGGCGGCAACAACCACGGCTCGGCCGGCACCATTGAGGTGAACGGCGGCCATGTGATTGCCTGTGGCGGCGAATATGCCGCCGGCATAGGCGGTGGCGGCAACGGCTACTGGAGCGGTCAATACGGCAACGGCGGTACGTTTATCATCAACGGCGGGCACGTCGAGGCCACCGGTGGCGACAACGGTGGCGCCGGCATAGGCGGTGGGGGATACACCTCCAATGATATGATTACCGGCGGCAACGGCGGCATTGTCACCATCAACGGCGGTGTGGTTGAAGCCCGAGGCGGGAAAGACGGCTATGGCATTGGCCCGGGCACATCAGGCTGGAACACCGGCCGCGACGGCGAGCCGGCCACGCTCACACTCGACTGGCGCAACCCGTCGGACTACATCTATATGTCATCGGTAAAGGCCAGCGTTACAATAAACAACGTGTTCTTTTTCGAGGACTCGTATGAGGCGATAACCGCCGAGAGCGACCTTAACGACAAAACTATCTACGCGTACGACGGCGAAACCCACAGTGTGGTGTTTATGGTCGATGGCGTGCAGTATGCCAAGCGCTTTGTGGTTTACGGCTACCCCGTGGCCGAACCCGCTCGCCCCCTGCAAGAGGGAAAGACCTTTGAATACTGGTATGCGAGCGATGCTACGCGAGCCTACAACTTCAGCACACCGGTGACAGCCGACCTGACGTTGAACGCACGCTTCCGCGACTTTAGCATTCAAACCGATGAGTCCGGCAACTATCTGATTGGCAGCGAAGCCGACTGGAGCGAATTTGCCCAAATCATTGTCGATACCCCTGCCGCCAACGCCAAGCTAACGGCCGATGTGCAGCTCAGCGCCTACTCGCCGATGCTCGGCAGCAATGAGGTGAGATATGCAGGCAAGTTCGACGGCCAGGGCCATACCTTGACAGTGGCCTACAGAACCACCGCGGAGATAACGGCCCCCTTCCGCTACACCAACGGCGCCACCATCAGCAACCTGACCGTGGACGGAACCATCAACACGTCGGCCAAATTTGCCGCCGGCATCATAGGCAACTCCTATGGCAACACATCTCTCACCAACTGCGTGAGCAAAGTGGCAATATCTTCAACAGTGAGAGGCGACGGCACCCACGGCGGCCTGGTGGCTGTGGTGCAAAACACGACCTCGCTCGCCAACTGTGTGTTCGCCGGCAAACTGCTGGGCCCCTCCACTAATTGCTGCGGTGGCCTGGTGGGTTGGGGAGGCGGCACCGTCACCTTTATCGACTGCCTGTTCATCCCACAAGAAATCACCATCGACACCAGCGACTGCAGCACCATGAGCCGCAACAACCCGTCGTCGGTCATCCGCTGCTACTACACCGAGACTATGGGTGATGCCGACCGAGCCTTGTTTGTAGCTCAACTGTTTGCCGGCGACGGCGTTACCCTAATAGGCACACCCAACGTCAGCTACAACGGCAAGGACTATTACACGCCAGGCTCTACGGTCGCCCTCGACTACGAGTTACCCTATGGCAAATACTTCGACCACTACGAGGTGAGCAGCGGCGAAATCTCCGAGTCGTATAAGATGACCGGTGACCACGTGCTGAGCGGCTTCACAACCGATGTGACTATAACCGGCAGCCATGGCGACGAGCAAATCAGCCTAACCGAACAAGCGACAATCCTTCCGATAGCTGACGTGGTCTATAACAAGAGCGCGCAAGAACCGGAAGTGATAGTAAAAGTGGGCGACAAAGTGTTGACTAAGGATGTCAACTACACCGTTGAGTGGGCCGACAACACCAATGCGGGCCAAGCTATAGTTTCCGTGACCGGAGTGGGACTCTATTCCGGCCGTCTCTCCGCCTTCTTCAACATCCTGCGGCGCAACGTCGCCGATGCCGAAATCAAGGCGAATTACACAAGCAAGTACGGCGTGAACGGCTCACTCATCCATCCTAAGCCTGTGTTGACCTACGGTGACTACACGCTCGTGCTCGACACCGACTATACACTCAGCTACAGCGAGGGCTGCGTTGAGCCGGGCGACTACACTATCATCGTGGAGGGTAAGGGCAACTACAACGGCACCCTCGAGTTGCCGTTCAGCATCTTCGGCGAAGTGACCTATCTCGACTATAACGAGGGCACGTTCAGCGAAGCCACGTGCGACAATTATATTGTAATTACTCCCGACAGAACTGTGCTCGACGCCGGCTGGTGGGTGGTGAACGCCGACACACGGGTTGATCAACCCATCACCGTGATTGGCGACACGCGCCTGATTCTTGCCGACGGCGTTACGTTCACTCCCTCAAAGGGTATAAGGGTGAACTATAACAACGCACTCACCATCTACGCCCAGGGCGAGGGAGAGAATATGGGCCGCCTTATCGTTGACGACCCGGCTGATGGATGTGCCGGCATCGGTGGCGAAAAGAAGCAATCGCACGGCACCATCACCATCAACGGCGGCGCCATCACCGTTAATGGGAAGAAAGCGGCCGGCATCGGCTCGGGACAGGAGGCCAAGAGCATGTCGGAGGACAGCTATATCTATATCCATGGCGGCAAGATTAACGCTACCGGCGGCAATTGGTCGGCCGGCGTGGGTGGTGGCGACTACGGCAGCGGCGGTCACATCATCATCACCGGCGGTGAACTCACGGCGCAAAGCAACATAAATACCAGTGGCGGTGCGGGCATAGGCGGCAGCGACGGCTACAGCGCACTCGAAATCACCATCAGCGGCGGCATCATCCGCGCCACCGGCGGCGGCAACAGCCCCGGCATTGGCGGTGGAGGAAGCTGGAGCACTAACGGCAGCGGTGGCACAAGTGGCGCCATCACCATCACCGGCGGACAAATAACCGCCCAGGCCGGCAACGGATGCGCTAACGCCATAGGCAACGCCCACAATGCCGGAGACACGTCGCAAAACGACTATATCAACCTGGGCTGGACCGACGCCGAGGCCGACTATATCGACGTGGCGGGCGATTACGAAAGCCGCACCGTGAACCTGAATAGGCAGTTCGCCCTCGAAAACACCTCGACTCTCGCCACGCCCGACAACATCGCCGACGTGACGATTCGCCCCGCAGGACTCATCACCATCGCCACCGACATCGAGAACGGCACCGTCGCTGCCGACAAGGACGTGTGCAACTTCTTCACGGGCAACCGCACGGTGACCCTCACCGTAACGCCACATGAGAAGTATAAGCTTGAAAATCTAAGCGTCACGCTCGCGCAAGACGGCGGCACGGCACAGGGAATGCCGTCCATTAGGCGCGCCAGCAGGGAGATATCCGTTGTCAAAGTCGATGACACCACCTACACCTTTGAGATGCCCGACGGCGACGTGACGGTGAGCGCCTCGTTCACATCTTCGGAGGCCACCGCAATCGACAGGATTGACGCCGACCGAGTAAGCAACGCGGCGCGCTACAACATCAATGGCCAGCGCGTTGGCGACGACTACCGCGGCATCATCATTGAGAACGGCCGCAAGCGAGTGCAGAAGTAAGTCCAATCCCAATCGCGCCGGGAATTGGTGCTCGCGTTGCAACCGGGCGAGGTACAGGGGTGCCGATGGCCTGTAGGCTATGGTTACCTCACGTGCCGGCGTGTTATGGAATTAGAGCCGTCGGCATAGGTGGTTACTATGATGTTTATGCCGGGGAAAGGTGCTTTACTCACTCGGCCATTAATGTCGAGATATTGCACATTTGTCACCCTGAGAGCGGTAAAAGTTTCGCTCAGGCCGGTTACGGTCTGCTCTCGGAATTGTGCTGTCACTTCCACATTTAGTGGTTCCTCCGGCATGATGAATGTGTATGACGCTTGGAGTGATGTGTCGCCCGGCTGCTCGCCATCTAATGTCAAGTAGTAGCCAACCGCCGGAGGCGCCATTGCCGGAGCATGCGCTGAGCCGGGGGCGATAGTGACTACTGCTAAGATATCACGTTTCTCAATCGCATAGCCTTCATAGGGTGTCACTGTGATTGTGACCACATCGCCTGCTGCCGGTGTGGTGTTATCTATCGCTACGGTGCCATGCCCCAGGGTTACGGTTGTCACTCGCTCTGCTGCATAAGCGGTTGCGACATGGCAAGTCAGCACCATGAGCAGGCATAGCATGTTTGTGGCGAGGCGCATAGTGGGGCGGAAGTTACTTTATTACCTTGTGCTTCTCGGTAGTGCCGTCGGCGCGAGTGACGATCATCACGTTAACACCGCCGAAGGGCTTGTCGCTCTCTATGCCCATCATGTTCACGTATTTCGTGCTTACCACCTCGGCTTCATTGGCAACATCAACGCTCTCAATGCCTGTGATTGTGCCTTCGCCAGGCCTGCGAATCTTAAGAACGCGCGGTGCGGATGATGCCGATGACGAGCCTACGCTGTCAATGGGCAAGTAGCATCGGTGGGCGGGCAAAGTGCCGGCGCGGGCGCGAATAAACTTGTCACCATAGAGCACATAGCCCGATGTCATCTCCATATCCTCAGTAGAGCCTTTCAGTATAGAGGTATAATTCCAACTCGCTCTGCTTGATTCGACCGTGATGACTTCATCCATGGGAGTCTCGCTATAGAGCAGCACACCCACCTTCCATGGTATAAAAGGCGGCTCGTCGTCATCGGATAAGAGTTCGAGTTGCACCTCGTTGTCGGTCACTCCGGTGACCACATAGCCCTGGACTCCGTCGGGAATGTTTAGACAGTAATCTCCGTAGTAGGTTGCCCAATGGTTATTGGCATCAAAGCGCACCCCATTCAGATAGGCTTTTTCGATGCCCTTGACAATTATTGCAAAGGCAGGCATTATAAAAGTATAGACGCCGTTGCCCAAATTAGTTGTCTCTACTTCATTATCTCTATTCTCATTTTCAGCCACTAAAACTCTTTCCACAATAAAGTTTTCAGGATCGGTCATCTTGATAGTAACTGTAACCAATGTTCCTTCCGGAATTCCATCGCCCCAATATCCACCATTAGATGTGCTCATCCGCAGTTCATGACCTGTATTTCCCGGCACCCAATATATAGTATATACCGGCAGTTGCGTGAAGGTGGCGCTTATCAGCACGCTCAGTGGATATTCGGGCATCGTAAAGGTGTAGGTGGCCGGAAAGTCGTGAGTGGCCCGGACATCGCCTACGGGGTGGAAAATCTCGTCCAGTGCCGGCGCACGCCGTGGCGCATGGCTGTGAGCGGGGTCGATAGTCGTCTCTATGCTCACGTCGCTACTCGTGGCGGCATAGCCATAAGCGGGGGTGACGGTGATAGTCACCGTCTCGCCGGCCAATGCTTCAGCCTTATCCACTGTCACTGTGCCGTTCACAATGTCGGTAGTCACCTCCACAGGGCACGGAACGGGGGTACTCTCGCCCGATTGTGCCTCAGCGGCCAAAGTAGAGGATATTAACACTATGTTAAGCGTAAACACTCTGATGCTGATAGTTTTAAGCAATTTGCTCATGTTGTTGAATGTCATATACATGCGTTAGGAACCTATTTTGGTAAATTTAATTTACAAAATTAATAAAAAAGGCAACAACTAAAAACAAGCCCGCGAAAAAAAGGTTGTATTCTTTTTTGTTGGGCGGTTGTTTTTTATTAATTTTGCAAGTGGTGATATACCCCTTTGTTAATCCATTTAACGCATAATAATTCAAGGAAATATGAATATATCAGTTGTAGGAACAAGTTATGTGGGCCTTGTATCGGCGGCCTGTTTCGCCGACCTGGGCGCTAATGTGCTGTGCGTGGATACTGATGCGCGGCGAATAAGCACCCTTCTCTACGGAGGCATACCGGTGTATGAGCCGGGGCTTGAGGCGCTGGTGAAGCGAAACGTGGACGACGGGCGCCTTCACTTCTCCACCAACCTGACCGACGCCTACGAGCACGCGCCCATCATTTTTTGCGCCGTAGAGACACCGCCCGCCGCTGACGGTACCACCGACCTGACGCAGGTGGTGGCGCTTGCACGCTCGTTTGGCGCCCAGGTGACCAAGCCGTCAACGTTCATCATCCGCTCCACTGTGCCGGTGGGCACAGCCAGCGAGGTGAACCGCATTATAGGCGAGCAGATTGCGGCGCGCTCAGTGGACGTGCAGTACGATGTGGTGAGCAATCCCGATTTCTTGCAGGAAGGCACCGCCATAAAGGACTTCATGTCGCCCGACCGCGTGATTATGGGCTTGTCGTCGAAGCGTGCCAAGGCTGTGATGAGCCGCATATATTTTCCTCTAAAGTCTAACAACTTCCCGATTATCTATACCGACAACACCACCGCGGAGATGATAAAATATGCGTCCACGTCCATGCTGGCCACACGTGTTAGTTTCATGAATGAGATTGCCAATCTCTGCGAGCGCGTGGGCGCCGACGTGAACATAGTGCGTCGCGGAGTGGGGACCGACAGCCGCATCGGCTCCAAATACATTTACCCCGGCTGCGGCTATGGCGGCACATGTTTCCCCAAGGATATAAAGGATCTGATTAAGATTGCAAAGCAGTACAACTTCTCAATGGACGTACTCAGCGCCGTGGACGATGTGAACACAAGACAGAAGCACCTGCTCTTTGATAAACTGAGCCGCTTCTACTCGGGTGACCTTAAGGGTAAAACCGTGGCATTGTGGGGCTTGTCGTTCAAGCCGGAGACCGACGACATGCGTGAGGCTCCGTCGATTGTGACACTGAGCCAACTCATGGAGGCCGGCTGTAACGTGCGCGTTTACGACCCTGTGGCCATGAACGAATGCCGCACACGCTGGAACAACGTCTATTGCGGTGTGGATATGTACGACGCCGTGAAGGGCGCTGATGCCCTGCTGCTGCTCACTGAGTGGCGCCAGTTCCGACTTCCCAATTGGGACCGGGTGAAGGAGAGCCTTAAAACTCCGCTGGTGATAGATGGCCGCAACATCTATAATCCACAGGTGATGAGCGAACTGGGCTTCCATTACTACTGCATCGGAATGTAAGTTCGCACCTATTGCCGTTAGGGCTTGCCGGCGAATAGTCGGCACACATGATTATTTAGCCTTGAATTGTCTCAAATTTGAGACGAAAATATGACATAATTTTACTCACTATGAAAAAGTTACTTATCATAGCATCGCTTTTGCTGGCCCAGTTGCCGGCAGTGGCGCAAGTGCTCGTGGTACAGGCTGTGGAGCGAGTTCCGGTGGAAGCCGTGAGTGACCTTAAGGTTGCGGCATTTTCTCCCGATGGCGACTGCTTGCTGCTCACCACCATGGGCAACAAAGGTCTTTACCGGCTGAATTTGGCGGATAACGCGCTTCTCACCGTCAGCGAAGAAGATGGGGCCGGCTATCAACCCCGAATTACTGACGACGGTAGCCGAATTGTATTCCGCCTGAAGCATACCGACGACCGTCACCTGCGACTTACGCAAGTTAACGGTTATAACGTGGCTACCGGCGAACTGGAGCAACTGCTGGCTCCCACACACGAACTGAGTGCCGTGGCGCTGAGCGGAAACACGGCCGTGACGGTGGAAAACGGTGTCACTCGCCGCCATGCTCTGCGGGCCGGAGGCTCAGGCAACGATGTGGCTCCGGTGGCGTTTGTAAAGAACCGCCAACTGATGCTCACCGTGGGCGGCGTCACTCGCGCTTTCTCGCCTTGTGGCACTAATGAAAGTTACATCTGGCCTTCTGTGTCACCCGACGGACAGAGAGTACTGTTCTACGTCAGCGGTAGAGGTGCTTACGTGTGCCGAACCGATGGCAGCGAACTCACCGAACTGGGTCAGTTGCGCGCCCCGCAGTGGTATGGCAACGACGTGGTGGTGGGCATGAACGATGTGGACGACGGACACGAGATTGTGTCATCGGGCATAGTGGCGAGTACGCTCACAGGGCAGCAACAGACGCTCACCACCGACTCGGTGATTGCCATCTATCCGCAGACTGCAGCCGGCGCGGGACGCATAGCGTTCTCCACACCCTCTGGTGAGTTGTATATAATCACACTTGACAAATGAAAGGAGGCAACGCTATGAAACTCAGGATATTACTTTCAGTATGCGCCGTGCTTGTCTCGGCATTCGCTCTCAGCGCCGCCAACGACAGTCAGCCGCGCATCTACATCAACCCGGGTCACGGTGGCTGGGGACCGGACGACCGTCCGTGCGCCACTATTCCATATCCCGCAACCTCCACCGGACGTCCCGACACCTGCGGATTCTACGAGTCGAACACCGACCTGTGGAAATGTATCAAAATGCGCGAAACGCTCATAAAGATGGGGCTCGACGAGGACAACATAATGATGTCGCGCTGGAACAACGGTCCGTATCCGTACGACAACATCACCTATCACAGCGGACTGGACAACTACAACCGCAATCTCACCGAAATCTGCGAGGAAGTGGACGCTAACGACATCGACTTCTTTATCTCGGTCCACTCTAATGCTGCGAGCGATGGCTCCACGGCCAATTACCCTATTTTCCTCTATCGTGGAAAGAATTCCACCGAATATGTTACAGGGAGCAAGGCTATAGCCAATGCCTTGTGGGGACCGCACTGGATGGACGAGATAGACCGCATTTCCACCTCCACCTACTCCAGGACGAAGCCGTATATCGCGGCCGACATCGACTTCATGGGATCCTCCAGCACTCGCTATTCATCCACTACCGGTAATAGTTACACCGGCTACTACGGGGTGCTCAAGCATGGCGCACCGGGCTTCATAGTGGAGGGATTTTTCCACACCTATCACCCCACACGCCACCGCGCACTGAATGAGCAGTTCTGCTGGGACGAGGGTGTTCGTCTGGCTCGCGGATGCGCCGATTACTGGGGGCTTACGCCTGAGTCCACCGGCTACATCATGGGAACCGTGAAGGATCAGAACAATCCGCTTGTGAACTCACTCTACACCTACGCCTCGGGCAGCATGGACGCCTATGCACCCATCAACGGCGCCGTGGTAAGGCTCTACAAGGGTAACGCGTTTGTTAGCACCTATGTTACCGACAATAACTATAACGGCATCTTCTATTTCGACGGTCTGGAGCCGGGCGATGACTATTATGTGGACATCAAGGCCGAGGGCTTCTCTAACCTGACGCGGCAAGGTCCATTCACCGTCACTGCTAATGCCACTACTTATCCGGCTCTTTATATGACGCAGGGAACTGCCTCCGGTCTGGGTACAAGCGATTACGAACTCAGTCTGACACAGGATTATGCCGACTGGACAATCAGTGAACTCAACGGCCTCACCGTGCGCCGAGTGCTTGATTATCAGGGGCAACTGATTGTGCTGGGCGTGGAGAGCGACACTTATCACACTCCGCACATTCTGCTCGTTGACCCTGCCGCCCGTCAGGTGGTGCGCGAAATAAGCATCGCCGGCATCGTTAATGTGCAAGACGACAATAATGCGGGCAGCCACCTCTACACGGTGAGCGACATAGCCATCACTTCCGATGGTAAACTGCTGGCATGCAACCAGGAGGAGAACCAGAGCAGCGCCAGCCAGGTGTCGAGCGGAAATCGAGGCACATTCCGCGTCTATAAGTGGGACAATCTCGCCGGCACGCCGGCACTGTGGTTCACTTCGCCAACAACCGAGTTCTCCAGCGGTCACTGGTACAATGCCGACGTGGGCCACTCCATGGCCTACAATGGCTCATCTACTACCGGCCAACTAATCACCAGCGCCACCACCATTGGCTCGTCGCGCCAGATTCGTTTCCAGAACTATGTGGTTCGGGACGGCGAAATGGTGCGCTATTTCGCTAATTATGACTACGATAACAGTGCCAACCGCACTGCTCAGAGTGCCACCACTTATGGCGAGGACTTTATGTTGCATCCGTCTCCCGCACGGGTTGACCAGTTCGTTATCGACGGCTCGCTTATTGCTCCGCAAGAGGTGCGTGTCAACACCACCGCGCTTAAGGCCCTAAAAGATATGGGAAGCCTTGCCGCACAAAGCGTTGCGCCGGTGGGGCTGAGCAGCGTAGCGCTTGCCGACGGTCGTATACTCATGTTCGAACCGGCGGTGAGTAGTGCTCAGGTGAGTGGTGTGTGGTGCTACGACGTGACCGGCGGTGTGGCTAACGGCGAAATTGTGGGCGGAACCGAACTTACACTGGATGCCGGCTCTTACTCCACCGCCCTCACTGCGGGCGACTTCACCGATGGCACGCTTTCCGTGTACCTGTTCCGCGACGGCAACCTCTCGCGCTGGATAAGTGCCGATGCCCCGACTGTGGTGGGCGACGAAGTGGGAATTTTCGCTTACGACCTTGCTGTGGCTCAGACTGATGACGGCTATACATTCACGTTCAAGTGCAACAACGACGCAACCGAGGCTAACCTGATTTTCAGTGATTCTGCCACAGGTGCGGAAGTGGGCAGCCTCACTCTGGAAGATGTGGTGAAGGGCTCCAATGAGTTCCATTTCACTTACGATGAATTGCCCGGAGATTACGACCAAGTGATGAACTGGGCGGTGAACGTGCATGGCCGGGAAATAACTGAAATACGCAGGCTCAACGGTGCCGCTACCGATGCTGACTATGCCTTCCACCGCGCCGCCGTGGCCGTGGACCGTAGTCCCGAGAGTGAGCACTTCGGGTCAGTGTATGTGAGCGACATGGCTACTCGCAACGCCAGCCGCACAAGCACCGATAACCGAGATAACGGTATATATCGCTTCGACGCGCTGTGGCAACGCGACAACGCTCTGCCCTATACCGGCAATATGGCATGGGACAACGACTTCCGCCTGGCCGTGGACTACAAGGGACGCATCTATATTCCCGACTTCGGTGACAACCATGCCGGACTGTATATCGCCGACCCCGACAATCTGAACGGCGACTTTACGCAATTCTTCGCAGGGACTCGCAATAGCGACGGATTATACACCTACAACGGCGTGAACACCGGCAGTTCCGCCCCGAGCGTGAGCATTGTGGGCGAGGGCGCCGACACCAAGATGTACGTGTCGTGCGAGGATATGGACGCGCAGGTGTATATGTACGACCTGGGAAGCCAAATGGATGCCGACGGAAATCTGCCATCCACATGGACCACCGCTCCCACGCAGGTCAACAGTTACACTAAGATGGGCTCGCTGGTGA
Organism: uncultured Porphyromonadaceae bacterium; assembly: GCA_937892215.1. GTDB lineage: Bacteria > Bacteroidota > Bacteroidia > Bacteroidales > Muribaculaceae > Sodaliphilus. The sequence goes on along the minus strand of CALAVE010000029.1, from coordinate 14,606 downwards.
ACGTGAACACGCTGCCCCTGCCCGACGGTGGTCTGTGGGTGAGCGTGGGCAACAACGGTAACACCACCACATCACCGGCTCTGCGCTACATCACCCCCGACCACTCCGACTACTGGACCTACTGCACAGGCCGTCAGACGGCCGAGAACCTGGATGGTTGCGCAGGTGGCGGTATGGCGTTGAGTAACGACGGTAACACGCTGGTGATAGCCAATAAGGAAGGCGTGCTCCAGTTCTATTCCATCGACTGGGGAACCGACCGCACCAAGCCGCAACTCACATGGCTCTCGTCCTACACCGCCGATGCGCGCGATGTCTATAATAGCACGTTCAACAGCGGCGGCCATAACAGCTACGGTGTGTATCAGATGGCGTTTGACTGGGGAGGCAATCTGCTGGTGGCCGGTAGTAATCTGGGCGTGTATTCCATTCCCACGACCGACAACCAGTCCACCACACCGGCACGCTCGGCTCTAACGGTAACCAAAGTGGAACTGAATCCCACTGTCACCGTCACCGGATACGTGTATGCACAGGGCCACAACCAGCCGTCGGCCAAGCGCCGCGCAGCGTCGGGTACACCACTTAAAGACGTTTACATCGTGTTCCGCGATGGTAACAATCAAGAGTACTCCACCACTTCCGACGCGTCGGGAGCCTATAGCATCGACATCCCCGCCGGCACCTACGATGTGGAGGCGTCAAAGTCGGGCTACTACAACTATAGCGCCACGGCTGTGGAAATTAACAGCGACAACAGTTCTCTCGACATAACTCTGGCCGGCATCGTTACGGCAATAGACGAGGCCGATGTGGCTCAAGTGAGCGTGCGCGGAGCGGTGGGATGCATCCATGTGAGCGCCACTGAGCCAACCCACATTTTGGTGTGTGACACTTCAGGGCGCGTGCTGACACAGCAACGTGTCGAAGCCGGAGAGACCACCATCGGCGACTTGCGTCCGGGCATCTACATCGTGAACCGGCAGAAAGTAATAGTTCGGTAACGACAACTAAAACAGAGGGAATCACTCTCCACTCAAGGTGAGCCACGCGGCGATAGGCTGCGTGGCTCGCTACGTGATTTGCGGCTAATTTGCGCCTTATGGCCCTTATGTTCACCCGTTTCGCGTCGCCACACGCAAGCGTTCAAAACACGTAATTAGTTATTTTTCACGTTATATTGCACTGCTATGTGCCAAAAAATGTGTAACTTAGCGCACTTTTTGCGGCATAGCCGCTTTTTATAGGCTCTTATGGAGAAACTGATGCATTACGTGTGGAAACATCGCTTGTGGGGAAGCAACCCGCTCTCCACTAACGACGGACGACCCATAAGGGTGATAGACACCGGATTGCCTAACACCGATGCCGGCCCCGACTTCTTCAACGCCAAGGTGGAGATAGGCGGCAAGTTGTGGGTGGGAAACGTGGAAATCCACGTGCGCGCATCCGACTGGAAACGCCACGGGCACGACCACGACAAGGCTTACGACAACGTGATTCTGCACGTAGTGGACAAGGACGACGCACCTGTGTATCGCAGTAACGGTGAGCGCATTCCGCAGATGGTGATGCCTTGTTCCCCGCAGTTCTACGAACGCTACGAGCACCTGGTGAACAGTATCAGCGAAATCCCCTGTAGCGCGCAGATAAAGGACGTTCCGGGGCTTGTAATCACAGAGTGGGTGGAGGCGCTGGCGTTTGAGCGGCTACACTCCAAGGTGAGGCGTCTGCGCGAGTTGCTCACCACTTATAACGGCAGTTGGGAAGACGTGTGCTACGTGACGCTCTCGCGCAACCTGGGTTTCGGCATCAACAACGACGCCCTGGAACGGCTGGCAAGGTGCACTCCGCTACGCCTGCTGCACAAGCACAGCGACTCACTGCTGCAACTGGAGGCACTGCTCTTCGGGCAGGCCGGACTACTCGACGAGAGCAATCAGGTGAACGACCACTACTTCCTGCAGTTGCAACGGGAATATGCCTTCCTTGCCAACAAGTTCAGCCTAAAGCCTATAGAGCGAGAGGCATGGAAGATGTTCCGCATCCGCCCGCAGAACTTCCCCTACAAGCGGATAGCCCTGCTGGCGCAGTTTGTGGCCGGAGGATTCAACATGATGGCGAAAATTCTGGATGCCAACGGCGACGAAAAGACCCTGCGCGAACTTTTCAACGTGAAACTGAGCGGTTACTGGGCCGAGCATTTCACCTTCGGGGAGCCGTCGCAGGCATCACAGGCGCTGAGCGACAGGTCCACCGACATCATCCTCATCAACACCGTGGCTCCGCTCTACTACGCTTACGGAGAACTCACAGACGACTATGAGATGACCGACTGCGCCATCGGTCTGCTGGAGCAACTCAAGCCCGAGCGGAACTCCATCGTGGATAAATTTGTCTTCGCCGGCATTGAGTGCTCAGATGCACTCACATCGCAGGCACTGATACAACTAAAATGCGAGTACTGCGACGCAAAGAAATGTATCTACTGCAAGATTGGGCACCGGCTTCTCAGCGCGGCCGCACTAAAGCCTCAGCAAATCACAGGTGCCGCGGTTAAACCACAGTGACACTAATTAGTCAAATAATGATAAATAAAAGTTTAAGAAAACAAGAAAATAATTTTAGATATTAAAAGACATGAGAAAATTTCTATTAATCGTCGCACTTGCGACAGGACTGCTCAACGCCGGCGCTGAAATAGTGCTGCCCATCGACAACTACGGTAACTTCGACAGCTGGGTAACCCGCAACATCAAAGAATCGAAAATAATTGGCGGCAACCAGAAAGTGGTGTATGAAATTGGCCCAAACAAGACCATTGACGGTGCCGTGGCATACACCAATATGGGCGGTTCCAAGTGGGGCACGAGCAACGTGCTGGCCAAGGTGGCCGGAGTGGTGAAGACCAGTTGCACCGTCACACCCGACACTCACGGAAACGGCAAGTGCGCCAAACTCAGCACCATCTACGAGCACGTGAAAGCCTTGGGTATCATCAACATGGACGTGCTGGCAAGCGGCAGCATTTTCCTGGGTCAGATGATGGAACCGGTGTCGAGTACTAAGAATCCCTACAGCAAGATGAACATGGGCATACCGTTCAAAAAACGCCCCAAATATCTACAGTTCGACTACAAACTGCACCACCCGGGCGGTGAGATAATCTATTCCAGCGGTTTCGGCAAGAAGAAGACCCTGCCCGGCAAGGACTACGCCGAGGTGTTCATTCTGCTGCAGCGCCGATGGGAAGACGCCGACGGTAACATTCACGCTGCCCGCGTGGGTACCGGGCGTGAGCGCTACGGCAGTTCAACGGCCAACTGGGTGAACAACCACCGCATTGAGATTCTTTATGGCGACATCACCAAGAATCCCAAGTACAAGCCATATATGGACCTGCTTAACGGCGAAGTGACTTACTATGCCAAGAACAGCAAGGGCAAGATGGTGAAAATACAAGAAGAGGCATGGGACGACCCCGATGCTACACCCACACACCTCATAGTGATGGCATCGGCTGCATGTGGCAAGGCCTACACCGGAACTGTGGGAATGACACTGTGGGTTGACAACTTCGCTTTGGTGTACTAACCCACTGCGCAACCTATTATGAAAATTGCGATAATTAACGGACCCAACCTGAACCTGGTGGGCATTCGCGAGCCGGAAATCTACGGCAACCGCTCACTGGCCGACTACCTGCAGGAACTGGCGCAGAGCCGCTCCGACGTGGAAATCACCCTCTTCCAGAGCAACCACGAGGGCGACATCATAGATGAAATTCAGCGTGTGGGGTTCAGTGCCGACGGCATAGTGCTCAACGCCGGAGCCTATACCCACACGTCCATCGCCATCGCAGATGCCATCCGGGCCGTAACGGCGCCGGTGGTGGAAGTCCACATCAGCGATGTGCAGAGCCGCGAGCCGTTCCGCCGAATCTCCATGATTAAGGACGCGTGCGTAGCCGTAATCGCCGGACACGGACTCCGCAGTTACAACCTCGCAATAGACCACATCTTAGGCTTAAAGCACAATGGATGAGCAATTAGAGGACTATATTCTGGCGCACATCGACCCGGAGCCCACCAACCTGTACAGGCTGTACCGCGACACCAACCTGCAACTGCTCTATTCCAGAATGTGCTCAGGGCACATGCAAGGCAGGCTGCTGAAGATGATGGTGCAGATGATTAAGCCCCGGCTCGTACTGGAACTTGGCACCTACAGCGGCTATGCCACCCTCTGCCTGGCCGAAGGGCTTGACGACGACACGGCACACGTGCACACCATAGAACTGGAAGACGAACTGGAGGACTTCATCCGCGACCATTTCGCACAGTCGCCTTACGGCCAACGAATTACGCTTCACATTGGCGACGTGAAAGACGTGTTGCCCACGATTGAGGGCGAGTTCGACCTGATTTACATCGACGCCAACAAACGCGACTATACCGCCTACTACCGGACCGTGCTACCACGATTACGACAGGGCGGATTCATCATCGCCGACAACACCCTGTGGAACGGGAAAGTGGCTCGCGAACTGCATAAGACGGACGCCCAGACGCAAGGTATCATGGACTTCAACGACGCAGTGGCACAGGACCCACTGGTGGAAAAAGTCATCATCCCCCTTCGCGACGGCCTGACGTTAATTCGCAAAAAATAATTAACTTTGCAAAAACAAAAATAAATAGTGGAAGGAACAAGAATACAGAAAATATCCAGGCTCATTCAGAAGGAACTGAGTGAGATATTTAGGCTGGAAACGGCCAAGATGGGAGGCGTGATAGTGAGCGTGAGCGAGGTTCGCGTTTCGCCCGACCTGAGCATCGCCCGTGCCTACCTTAGCATTTTCCCGAGCGAGAGAGCCGAAGAAATCATGGCCAACATCAAGCGAAACGACAAGTCGCTCCGATTCGCCTTGGCTCAGAAAGTGCGCTATCAACTCAGGAAAATCCCGGAACTTTATTTCCATCTCGACGACTCGCTCGACTACATAGAGCACATCGACAGTCTGCTCCACCCCAAGAACGATAAGTAAACAGCCAAGAGCCATGAGCCTTGCCTTCAGAATAGCGTCGCGTTACCTGCGCTCAAAGAAAGCACACAGCGCCGTGAACATCATTTCCATCATCTCGGTGTGCGGAATTGTTGTCACCACAGCCGCGCTGATTTGCGTGCTGAGCGTGTTCAACGGCTTCCGCGACGTGATAATGGGGCGGCTGGCTCTGCTCGACCCGCCAGTTGCGGTGATGCCCGCCACAGGGAAGACCATTGCCAACGGCGACAGTGTGGCTCGCGTGATTTCACGTCTGCCGGGCGTGGAAATGGCGGTGCCGGTGGTGCAAGACAACGCACTGGCAATCTTCACCGATTACCAGATGCCGGTGAAACTCAAGGGCGTACCCACCGACTATAACCGAGTGTCGTGCATCGACAGCGTGATTATCGACGGAGACTTCCTGCTGCAAGACCAAGTGGCACAATACGCCATCGTGGGAGTGGGACCGGCAATCCAACTACACGTACGCCCCGCTTACTTGCGCATGTTGCAGTTATATGCCCCCAAGCGCGTGGGCAACATCAACCTGTCTAACCCGATGGGCGCCTTCCGCGCCGACTCGCTCTTTGTGTCGGCCATCTTCCAACTCCAGCAGAGCAAATACGACAACGACCTGATTTACGTGCCAATAGACTTCGCCCGCCGGATTTTCGACTACGAGAACGAGGCCACGCAGGTGGAAGTGACGCTTAGTCACGGAGCCGACGAACAAGCGGCTATCAGAGCCATTGAAAACGCCCTCGGGCCGGGCTACAACGTGAAGAACAGGCTGATGCAGCAAGCCACGGCCTATCGCCTGGTGAACGTGGAGAAATGGATGTCGTTCCTGCTGCTTACTTTCATCCTGATTATCGCCACCTTTAACGTTATCAGTTCACTCTCACTGCTCATATTGGAGAAGGACGACAGCATCGCCACCTTGCGGGCAATGGGAGCAAGCGAGAAGCTAATCAGTGCCATCTTTGTGGCAGAGTCGTGGATAATCACTATCGTGGGAACCATAGCCGGAATCATCATCGGACTGGCACTATGCCTAGGGCAGCAGCATTTCGGTTGGCTGAAACTCAACGGCGACCCTAACGCCATGATTATCAACGCATACCCCGTTCAGGTGGTGTTCACCGACGTGCTGGTGGTTATAGCCCTGGCCGGACTGATAGGACTTATCACATCGGGTGTGACCACACTTATCGTGAACCGCCGCTTAGCCGCCGGTAGCCGATAAAACCGTGCCAGGCACAAATAGTGCCAAATCATCACACTATTGCAAATATCATTCTTATTTCATAAATTTGCTATCGGAATTTAGGCTTAGAACTAAAAAACGATAACAAAATATGAAAACTTTTCCAAGACTTTTATTGCTGTTGCTGGCCTGTATGGGTCTGCACCTCACAAGTTCAGCGAGTAACGAACTGAATGCCGACACTTTCAAGGCACCTCAGGAGCGCCAACTTTCGTGCTACTGGTACTGGATTTCCGACAACGTTACCGAAGAAGGCGTTGTCAACGACCTAAAGACTATGAAGGAACAGGGCATTAACCGCGCCTTCATAGGGCATCAGGGGGTGGACAACGTGCCACGCGGCGACGTGAAGTTCTATTCCGACCGTTGGTGGAAAATTATGCACACCGCTCTCAAGACCGCCTCAGAACTGGGCATTGAGATAGGGCTGTTCAACGGCCCCGGCTGGAGCCACATGGGCGGCCCGTGGGTGAAACCTGAGCAGAGTATGCGCTACCTGGCTTCGCAGCGAGTGGACATCACCAGTCACGGCGAAACCGTTGAGACCGAATTTCTGAAGCCCGACAATTTCCTGAGCAACGTGCGTGTGCTGGCATTCCCGCGAAAGTTCGGCGAGAACAGTGTTGCAAGCGGAGAGACTAACCTTAGCCAGAACCGCGTAATCAACCTCACCGCCGACGATGAGATGACCCTGCGCTCGGTGAAGGTGTATAACGCAGGGCCGTTCATCGCCAATGTGACCGTGCGCGTGAAAAACGGCGAACAGTGGCAAGACCTGAAGAGTTTCCGCATCTACAGGCCCAACATGACCTTCCACACAGGATACGACATGACGTCGCCCGTGGCCGAAGGCATAGCCGACGTAAAGGGCAAGGAATTCCAGGTGGAGTTCAGCAATGTGGAAGGCAACCCCACGATTCCGGGCGTGGAACTGAGCGACGAGCCAGTGATTTCGCGCTATCTGGAGAAGATTCTGGCGCGTATGCACGAGACTCCGGCTCCGCAGTGGACCGAATATAAGTGGGACATTGAAAACAACTACACCGCCAACGAAGTGGTGAATGAAAACGATATAATAGACTTAACCGGATTCCTCACCGAAGACCACAAACTCAAATGGCAGGCTCCGGCAGGCAACTGGACCATCATTCGCTCATACATGGCACCAACCAACATCTTGTGCGACCCCACGTTTGAAGGCTCGGGGCGCGGACCTGAGGTGGACCGCTGGAACCACGAGTCGCTCAAGGCTCACTACGACGCCTACATGGGCGAGGTGATGCGCCGCATCCCGCCGGAGGACCGCGCCACATGGAAGGTGGTGGTGTGCGACAGTTACGAGATGGCCACGCAGAACTTCGGCGACGACTTCTTTGAATATTTTACTAACCGCTACGGATATGACCCCACACCCTACCTGCTCACCTACGCCGGAATAGTGGTGGGAAGCAATGAGCGGAGCGACCGCTTCCTCTGGGACCTGCGACGCATGATTGCCGACCGCCTGGCCGAAGACAACATTGGCGAGATGGAACGCATAGCGCAGCAAGACGGAAAGCACATGTGGCTTGAGCCTTACGGTCACTGGGGATTCCCCGGCGAGTTCCTGCAGTACGGCAGCAAGGCGAGCGAGGTGGCCGGAGAGTTTTGGACCACAGGCACGCTGGGCGACATTGAGAACCGAGCCGCCACCAGCACCGCGCACATCTACGGCAAGGACAAGGTGTCGAGCGAATCGTTCACCTACGGCGGCAAGGAGTTCATCTTCAGTCCGCGCGACATGAAGGCCCGCGGCGACTACTTCTTCACCGAGGGCATCAACAACACGCTGCTGCACCTCTACGTGTCGCAGGCAAGCGAAGATGCCATTCCAGGAATGATTCCCTGGTTCAGCACCGAATTTAACCGCAAGAATACCTGGTACAACCAGATGCACCTGTTCAGCGACTACCTGAAGCGTTGCAACTACTTGCTTCAGCAGGGCACCTACGTGGCCGACGTGGCCTATTTCATCGGCGACGACACTCCGGTGATGACAGGCATCACCGAGCCCGCAATGCCGCAAGGACGGCAGTTCGACTACATCAACGCCGACGTGCTCATCAACAACGCTTCGGTCAACGACAAGCACGAAATCACCCTGCCCTACGGCAACCGATACAAACTGCTGGTTCTCCCGCCGTGCAAGACCTACCGCCCCGAAACGCTCCGAGCCATCAAGGCACTGGTGGAACAAGGTGCGGTGGTGCTCACAGCCGGCGAGAAGCCCGCCACTTCGCCCAGCCTCCAGAACTGGCCGCAATGCGACGCGCAGGTGGCGCAGATGGCCGATGAACTGTGGGGATTCGGGAACGACGCCTCGTTCTCAAGGCGAGTGGGCACCGGATATTTCCTCAAGGGCATGGGAATTGACGAGGCGATAGATGCACACTTGCTTCTGGGGCAGACCAATAACGGTGCCGACTTCAGTGTGGTCAGCGACAACGTAGGCAAGAGCGGTGACATCATCTTCTGCCACTACGCCGGAGAAGGACAGGACGTGTATTTCTTGTCGAACCAGGCTAAGGAGGCACACGACTTCACAGCCGAGTTCCGCGGCATGGCCGGACGCCAGCCTGAATTATGGGACCCGATTACCGGCGACAAGAGGATTCTGCCTGATTTCTCGCAGGCGGGTGCCAACTGCCGCATTCCGCTGAAACTCACAGCACAGGGCAGCACATTCATTGTGTTCAGGAGCGATGCCGCCGCCGGAGTGAAGAAAGGCAGCAACTATCCTGAATTCAAGGAGATAGGCACAGCCGGCGGGACATGGAACGTGGCGTTCCGCAGCAACTACGGCGACAACAGGGACCTGGTGATGGAACAGCTCACCGACTGGACCGCGCTCTCCGACCCCGAACTGAAATACTTTAGCGGACACGGAATCTACACCACGGCGGTGAAGGTGAAGAAGCCGGCCAAGGGAAAACGCGTGGTGCTGGACCTGGGCGAGGTGGACAACATCTGCGAAGTTAAGGTCAACGGAGTGCCGGTGGGCGGAGCGTGGATTGCCCCCTACACCATCGACATCACCGAGGCTGTGCGCAAGGGCATAAACAATATCGAGATTGACGTGGCTAACAACTTTATGAACCGCGAGATAGGCGACCTTGTCTATCCCGACAACAAGAAACTCAACATTACCCGCATCCAGCACAAGACCACCGACCCGCTGCAGCCATCAGGCCTCAAGGGGCCGGTCCGCATCCTCCAGGAGAAATAACCACCCAAACCATATGGGGCACAAAATGATTTGCACAGATAGCAGGGAATTACCTTGCGTCTGTGCAAATTCTTATTTCGTGCGAGGGATGGGCCGGTTAGCCGATGGTGGCATCCTCCTGACTTCGACAATGGGACACCCAAATCAGTTGTTGTTTGGCAATAGCGGGGCTAACAAACGCTGCTTTGGGGTGGTGAGCATGGTTTGAGCTACCATAGCACCATCGTTTAGGGAGAATGTGACCGTTGAGATGGTCTTGGCGATGTCCATCGCCTTGTCGACGCTTAAATCGATGTTTAGTGTTTTGAGTAACCGCTCAAGTTCCTTGTAGACTTTGTAGGCCATGAAGCATATGCAGATGTGGGCTTCGATACGGCGCTCAGTGAAGTGGAATATCTGTCGCGTCTCCAACTGCCCTTTGACTACTCTGAAGGCTCGTTCTACGCCCCAGAGTTCGTGGTACCGCTCAATGACGGCCCCCGGATCAAGGTCGGTGTTTGTAACGTAGCTCTTCAGGCCATCCCATCGGGCATCATCTGCGATTTTCTGCTCATCGATGCTGACAAACACATCATTTTCCACCACCAGGAACTTGTTGTAGCCGCGCTGGTTGATGTTTTTCTTGTTGATTTTCCCTGACGCATATGCCTTGCGCAACCGAGCAATGCCTTTCTCGCGGTTGTGCGCATCTTTCTTGGCGCGTGACGGTGAATAGCTCACAATGTAGCGCTCATCGCCGTTGATTGTTGTCTCGTGCAGCTCATTCGGGTCTTTCGGAAGTCCGAGTACCCAATCGCACACGCTTTTGCTCTCTTTCTTGATGCGACCGGCAAGAATGAATTTGTATCCTGCGGCCTTTAGCAGGTCGATGTTCTTGCGAGAAAGTAGCCCGGCATCAGCAACAACGACAAAATCAGTCAGCCCCAGCGCGTATCCCACCGCGGCCATGAACGCGTAGCACGTGCCAAAGAGCGTTATCAGCGGCGAATAACTTGTTACGGCCGATATCAGGCACCCCGTCAGCAGAAAGCCGCCAACAATGGCCGCAATGAAATATTTCAGGCGCATGTGCCACCAAATGCTGCTGGCTACGAACACGTTAAGTGCCACGAAAAGGGCACTGATAGCCAGCATCTCCCACTTCTGCAGGTAGGTTTCCATTTATTCCATTGCCCTGACGGTCAGCACGCTGTCAACTCCGGGCAGAAGGCCCGCATATCGGGCCAGCCCGGCGGCACACACGGCGCAGTAGGCCACAGCAACCACGGCCACCGCCGCCGAAGCGTAATCCCTGCGGACAACAACTTGAATCACAGCCGCTAACAGCACGGCAAGAATTGAAATGCAGACTATTGCTATCATAAGGCGAAATTTTTTTTGGGGTTAGTGGGCCGTCGCGGTCGGGGTTTTTTACAGGATTTCGAGGGCTATCCGGGCGCAGGCCTCGGCATCGGCCAGGGCGTGGTGGTGATGCCCCATGCGGAATCCGCACGCGGCGGCCACGTCCTGCAGTTGGTGGCTCTCCATGCGGGGGAAGGCGCGGCGCGCCGCACGCAGGGTGTCGTGGAACTCGTAGTCGGGGTAGTCCATCCGATAGGTGCGGAACACAGCGCGGAGGCAGCCCTCGTCGAAGGGCTTGTTGTGGGCCACCAGCGGCAGTCCCTGGATGAGCGGCTCAATCCGCGCCCAGACTTCGGGGAACAGCGGCGCGTGGTCGGTGTCCTCGCGGCACAGGCCGTGGACGCGGCTGCACCAGTAGTTGTAATAGTTTGGTTCAGGCTGGATTAGGGAGTAGAAAGTGTCGGTAATCCGGCCGTCGCGCACCACCACCACGCCCACCGAGCAGACCGATGACCGCTCGTTGTTGGCTGTCTCAAAGTCTATCGCCGCAAAGTCTCTCATCAGTCCCTCTTTTTCAGCCGATTGCAGCGATTACTCGTAGCAGGAGAGGATTATGCGCTCTATCTCGGTCTGCATCAGCCAGCGAGAGTGGTCGTTGCGGTTCTCGAGCATGATTACCACCAGGCCACGGGTGGGGTACTTGGCCACGTAGGCCTGAAAACCGCCGTTATCACCTGTGTGATAGACTTTTGGGTTGTCGGGGTCGGTAGTGTCGATGAACCAACCGAAACCGTAGGACGTGTTTTCGCGGTTCTGATAGTCGCTCCACTTGCTGCCGGTGACGGTCACTTGCGGCGTGTAGGCCAGTTGCAGAGTGCTGTCGCTGAGCACCTTGCCTGTGCGTAGCGCATTCTCCCAGCGGAGCATGTTGTCGGCCGAGGTGTAGATGCCGCCGTCGCCTCGGGTGGCGAAGAACGTCTCCTCCCCGTAGTCAACCTCGTGCCACTGGCGGTCGGGGTCGTCCACGTAGGCGTGCGCCATGAGCGGAATGTCCTTATCGGGGCCGAAGTAGCGCACGTTGTCCATCTGGGCCGGGCCGAACACATGGTTCTGCATATACTGCTCAAATTCCTCGCCGCTCACTTTCTCCACGATGCGAGAAAGCAGCACAAACGTGGGGTTCACGTAGTCGTAGGCCGTGCCCGGCTCAAACTTGAGGCTGTCGAGCAGAGTCATGTATTCCATGCTCTGGTCGTCGGTGGCGTGAATCATCCAGTCTCGGTCGTGGCGCGGCCTGGCATCTGGCACGCCGCTGCTCTGACTCATGAGGTGGCGCAGTTTCACCTTTTTCCACATTTTGCCCTTAAACTCAGGGAAATAGCGGGCCACATCGTGGTCGATGCTGAGCAGGCCTTTCTCCTGCAGTTGCAGGATGGCAACGGCTGTGAACTGCTTGGAGATGGAAGCGATGTTGAAGTTGGTGTTTTTGTCGATGGGCTGCTGCGTCTCCATGTCGGCCACTCCGCGAGCTCCGCTATAGACCACGTTTCCGTCGAGTGCGATGAGCAGCACGGCACCCGGTTCGCTCTCGGTGTAGTTGCGCTCCATTACGGAGTCGAGGAGCGTTTGCAGTTTGCTTGTGTTCAGCACTTTGTCGCTTCGGCCCGTGCAGGCTTGCAGCATGATGATTGCCAGACCGAGAAAGATGATTTTTTTCATGATGTGATATTGTTTCATTACTGTTGTTTGTTAGCGATATAGAGGGAGCAGACACCCAGAGTTAGGCCGGTGGCCGTGGCGTCGGTGAATCCGGCCTGGGTCATTATCCGGGACATTTCAGCGCCCTGCGGCACGGCGGCGATGCTCAGGGGCAGGTAGCGATAGGCGCTTCGGTCGCCCGACTTGAGGCTGCCCAGGAAGGGGATTACGTGCATGGTGTAGATGTCGTAGAAGAAGCGGACGAGGCGGTTCTGCGGCGTGGAGAGCTCCAGCACGCAGAGCCGTCCGCCGGGTCGCAGCACACGTAGCATCTCGCGGTAGCCGCGCTCTATGTCCTGGAAGTTGCGCACCCCGAACGCTACGGTCACGGCATCGAAGGAGTTGTCGGCGAAAGGCAGTTCCAAGCAGTCGCCACGGCTGAAGGTGATTTTGTCGGTCAGTCCGGCCTTGTTCACCTTCTCGCGAGCCACCTGCAACATTCCCTCCGAGAGGTCGATGCCCGTGACGTGGGCGGCGCCGGTGTGGCGCAGCACCTGGATGGCGAAGTCGCCGGTTCCGGTGGCCACGTCGAGTACGAGCTCGGGTTGTGCTGCTTTCAGCCTCCTGACGGCCACTTTGCGCCACCAGCGGTCGATGCCCAGCGTCATGGCGCGGTTCATGAAGTCGTAGGCCGGTGCGATGGAGTTAAACATCTGCTCCACCTGCTCGGCCTTGGTGCCGGTGGCGTTATAGGGTTTTATCTGCTCAATCTTCATGGCTGCCTTGCTGGGCTGAATTGGTGCGTTTCTCTTCCTCGTCGTGACGCTCATAAGCCTCCACTATGCGCTGAACCAGCGCGTGTCGCACGATGTCTTTTTTCTCAAATTCCACTGTGCCGATGCCCTTCACGCCGCGGAGCACCTTCAGCGCGTGAATCAGTCCGGAGGTGGTGGTTCGTGGCAGGTCGATTTGCGTGATGTCGCCTGTTACTATCATCTTGGAACCCATTCCCAGACGGGTGAGAAACATCTTAATTTGGTGTATGGTGGTGTTCTGCGCCTCGTCCAGGACGATGATGGCGTCGTTCAGAGTGCGTCCGCGCATGAATGCCAGCGGGGCAATCTGAATCACGTCGCTGTCCATGTATTCGTGCAGTTTGGCGTGTGGAATCATGTCTTCCAGCGCGTCGTAGAGCGGCTGCAGGTAGGGGTCGATTTTCTCTCGCATGTCGCCCGGCAGGAATCCCAGTTTCTCGCCGGCTTCCACGGCCGGTCGGGAGAGGATAATCTTGCGAGCCTCACGGTTTTTCAGTGCGCGCACGGCCAGGGCCACGGCGAGGTAGGTTTTTCCCGTGCCGGCGGGTCCCAGTGCGAAAGTGAGGTCGTTCTCGCCAAACGTTTTCACCAGCAGTTGCTGGTTGGGGGTGCGGGCGGTGATGGGTTTGCCGTTCACGCCATAGATGATGGCCCCGTCCACCTTGAGTTCCGGCGGCGGAGTTCCCTTCATGATGTCGATGATAACCTCCTCGGTGAGCATGTTATACTTGGAACAGAACTCTTCCAGCTCCTTGATTTTCTTTTCAAACTCGGCGGTATCGTGGTCATCTCCAATGACGGTGATTACGCTTCCGCGCGCGGCCATCCTCAACTTGGGGAAGAGGTTGCGGATGAGTTGTATGTTGCTGTTGTTCACGCCGTAGAAGATTACGGGGTCCACGCTGTCGATAATGATATGCCGTTCGTTCATTCTCTAATAACTGCGGGCTAAAAACCGATTTCGCCCATTGTACCCACAAATTTAGTGAAAAATCCCGAGTTATAAGCCGGTCAGGATAAAAAACTCATTTGAAATGGCTGAATTTTTAATCTGAAAAGCACCGATCTATTGACTGCAAAATTATTTTAAGGCCATGTGGGGATGGAGAAATAATCAGCACGGCAACCGCATCAAAATATTCACTAAATAGTCAATGATTTTGAATTGCAATT
>CALAVE010000028.1 GCA_937892215.1 uncultured Porphyromonadaceae bacterium | reverse complement strand
TGTGGGCATCGGCGATGGGTGAAAATGGCATTCTGAAACTTGGCAAGGTGACTGATTTCCAGTGCCACATGATAGAGCATCAGCTTGGAGCCTATACCGACTGTAATCATGGTCAGGGATTGGCTGTACTGCATCCTATCCTCTATCGACATATCTACAAGAGCGCAGAAGAAAAGTTCCGTCGTTGGGCGCAGGAAGTTTGGTTGGTACAGGATGCCGACGAGGGCATTGACTTCCTTGCCGACTTCATCCGTGAGGTAGGTCTGCCCACCACCTTTACCGAAATGGGTATAACCCTTGATGATGACATCATCCGTGCCATTGCCGAAAGCACCGTCATCACCCCCGGCTGCTGCAAGCAGCTCACCGCTGACGAGATTGTCGAGATTCTAGAAATGTGCAAATAACAGAATAAGTTCCTTGCTTCCATTACTATTAGCAGGGAACTTATTTTAGTGGAGAATACAAAAAAGTATTCTTTGCCGTCCAAAAGAGAAAAATGAAAGAGGTTTGCTTTATAATATAGCACAACACACTGCATGGTTTAGTTTAATCCCATATTAAATATCCATAACCTAAACTAAACCTTTTATCTTCCGGCTATAATATATATTTGTTGCGCAGAAGTGACAGAATAAGAGCCTGGAGGGATACGGAGGGACAAAAGTGTCCCCCGAGGGACAGATTTCGAAAAATGCCACAAAGGGACAAATAACAGTGTCAACACTTTTTAACAAGCCAATTTTGAATTATAAAATGCGCCCATTTTTTGTCAGATTACAAAGATATACAAAGAACTGCAAAGATAAATGTACCTAAAGGGACAGAAATTGGAAGTCGCACTTCACTCGCTTCACAGAGAATACAAAAATGTGCAAAAATACGTGTTAACGAATGTGAATATACAAAGAACTGGAAAAACGTCTTTGCAGATGTTTGTATATTTTATTTTTGACGGCAGCTTCATTTGCAGATTTTTGTATATTTTCCGTCCCTCCTCCGTCCCTCGGCATAGTATCTGTCCCCCGTAATTGGAGGAATATACGCTGATTATCAGCGACTTATATTTGCAGATTTTACATTCTGCATCGGAAAGTAGATTCTGCGTGGGAAAGTGATTTTTTGCAAAGAAAGCATACTATCTGCAAATATAGCCTGCAACAATTAATCACATTTCTTTTTCCGCTTCGCGGTAATACCTGAAGGCGGCTTCAGATCAGTCTGGTGGAGGCTGTGTGCGTCATGACGAAGCGATAGCCGTATTTACGCGGCAGGACCCGGTTAGTCGTCGTATAGTTTGATGGCTGTTAATTCTCGTCGTAGTGCCAGGCGGCTTTTGTATTCTTCTATAAAGAATGTCACAAGTTCTCGTTGCACCCCTGTAAGTCCTAAGTCCGCCAAGCCGGATAATGCTTCGCGGAAGTAGGTGTACCTTGACGATTTAACTCTCTTTTTCGGTGTAAAGCGCGACGCGGCATAGGCGCGGAAAGATTTAACGATTAGTTCCTTCAACTCATTCTCATGCGTGTGTAGTAGCACTTTTGCGTGTTCTAGGATTGTCCGATAATCGTCGGGATAGTTATAGAAGTGTTTTTCAATCAGGCTATAATACCAGTCATATTCTTTCTCCATCAATAAAAAAGGAGCGGTTCTCTTGATATGGAAGCTACTTATTTGACACTTCAGCAGTTCGTGATAAAAATCATTCCACTTGTCGGGTTCTACTATTTCTTTGAGTTCATGGTAATACTTTTCGTCCCATTGCTGATGGAACAGTTCGGTTAATGCGTTGATTTGTTCCTACCGGCTACCGTGTTGTTTGAGAAGTTCATACTTCATTTCGATCCAATTGGGTGTGTTCAGATAGTCGCGTTTATCTCTCGTTAAATCCGGTGCTTTGTCAATCAGAGATAGTGCTTCCTTCCACCTCATTTGAGACAGCAACTCGTTGTACAATTTCAAGCACACGGCTGGATAAGAGATGTTTGCCGTCATATATTCTTGCGCTTCTTGCTCGAGGCCCATGCTGCGTATGAAGTCGATTTTGCGGCAACCCAATCACCGGCTTTGCAGTTATGGGCGTTCTCAATCATCGCGTCGAAAATGCCACAAGTGACTTCGCCTGCCTCAAGCCGCATCTGAATCATTTGCAACATGTCATCATAAGGGGTGTTAACGTATTCGTTTGAGATGTCAGTTGACTTGCCATTCTTCACCACTTCTCGAAATGAAATAAGGGCATTGATTGTAAGGTCATCTCGAATCATCAACATTCCTGACAGGTTGCCGAGACACCCAAAAATATCAGAGAGGTAGCAACTGTAGTCATCGCCATAATAGTCATCACCGGTGAAATCATCTTCCATTACATGACTACTTACTTGGGTGGTGATAGCTTCAACCAATTGAAGTAAATGTCCGGTTGAGAGAGTGTGTGCCTCTTTGTACCATGGAACTATCAACCGATAATAGACCTTTCCCCAGTCAACAATTAACCGCTCAAAATAATGAGATTGAATGAGTCCGGTATTGTCACGGATTACCCGCTCCAGTTCTTCGGCAAAGTCAATCTCACTTATGGGAAGGTTCAGTGCGTGGGTTATATACGTTCTAAAGTCATCATGCTCTATAGCCCACAGAGCCACATACTTGCAGAGTTTGCTATCATCGGCCTCATTGATGATTTTTGTTATTTCTTCTATGCTCATATCCAAATACTTACATTTAACATTACGGTAAATTCGGGTCTTAACCATTCATCGGTCGAATGACCGATTGGGGTTCAAGCAGTTTGTAGCGCACACTTTCCTAATGATGGTAGGCGTTGTGTGGTGACGAGTTTCTGAGTGGCCTTGTCGTTGATTGAAATTTGGAATAGATGCTTGCATGTTTCATGAATTTTGACGGAATTTGGATAATAGGTTGCGCATAACAATTGATTCATTTGTTTCTAAACTTACTTAAGTTTCTAAAGTAAAAAAGCATAGTTGAAATTTTGCAAAATCACTGATTTTCAAGAACTTTGTAATTGAAGATCAAAAACATTAACAAAAAAACAATCACTCCTATGACAAGTGCAAATATAGTGGAATCTTTCTGCATTTTGGACGAATTCTGCATTTTTTGAGCCGGAATTCAAAAAACAAATCATTTAGGACGGCAAACGGCATTGCAATCGACCATGGCAGAAGCCAGACAGCGAGATAATGGCAATCCCAGTTCTGCATGATGCCCACGTGGAGACTTTGGGCAATGCAAAGCATGAGATATGGGCGGGGGGCTGGCATGATGTGGGTGGGGTGCCTGGGAGCGCGACCCTAAATGGCGGCAGCGGTGACCTCTTTCAATTTGAAACACGGCATTCATAGCAGCGTCTTTCAGCAGACGATGTGTATAGATAAACTCTTCCAATAATTGCTTTTTGATAATGCGTGTTCAAAAAAATGATTCTGCTCGTTTTTCATGAAAAAGGCGTAACATTGCAGCACAATTGAACAATGGAGCGTACAGAGAGAAACCCGATGGGCACGCATTCCTTGGGGGCGAGGGATTTGGTGGAAATAATAATGGCCGTGGATATCAGTTCCTCGGCCATTTAATCCTAGTGGTGATTCAGTTGGGATTCGAACCCAAGACCCACAGCTTAGAAGGCTGTTGCTCTATCCAGCTGAGCTACTGAACCAGTTCCATTCTTTTCGTGAAATACATGTCGCAAAAAGCGATGCAAAGTTAGTTATTTTTTTCAATCTGCACAATTCATACCCGATTTTATTAGTTATGGCAAGCGATTTCATGCGTCGCGCATGGCCGGAATGTGTGAGATTATTGCTATATTTGCCATATTGAAACTTGATAAAACTTAACGGCGATGATAGACCAGATTATTGAATTTAACAGAGATTTTGTGGCTCGCAAGGCCTACGAGCAGTATATTACCGACAAATACCCAGACAAGCACCTGGCGGTGCTTTCGTGTATGGACACCCGACTCACCGAACTTCTTCCGGCCGCGCTGGGACTGCGCAACGGTGACGCGAAAATTATAAAGAATGCCGGTGCGCTGGTGATTTCTCCCTTTGACTCGGCAATGCGAAGCCTTATCGTTGCGGTGTACGAACTGGGGGTGAACGAGATTATGGTGGTGGCTCATTCGGGCTGCGGCGCATGCCACATGAGTTTCAGTCACTTCCGCGATGAAATGCTCGCTCGTGGCATCACTGAGGAGACACTCAACGTGGTTCGTCACAGTGGCATAGACTTGGACCAATGGCTTGAGGGCTTCAAGGACACGGAGCAGTCCGTTACGGCTACCGTAAGCACCATTCGGAATCATCCGCTAATGCCGGCAGAAGTCACCGTGCGCGGCTTCATAATCGACTCCGTTACAGGTATGCTTCAGGATGTGTGCTGAAGTGCTGGGGCTATGCGCTGAGAAACTCGCACTCACGCAGGGTCAGTCCTTGCGAGGCTTGGCTTTGCGGGCAAACTCAAAAAGCGCTAATGGCAGGTGGCAATATCCGTCAGGATTCTTCACAAGGTAATTCTGATGGTACTGCTCTGCCGGATAGAAACTGACGAGCGGTTGTTTCTCCACGGCCAGCGGCTCGCTGTAACGAGCCTGCTCCTCAGCATAAACTTCCTCAATTACTTCAATGTCCTGCGGGTCGGTATAATAGATGCCGGTGCGATATTGCGTCCCCACATCGTGCCCCTGCCGATTCACGCTCAGCGGGTCAATGGCCTTGAAATACATCTCCAGCAGGAAACGAAGCCCCACCACGTCGGGGTCATACTCAATCCGAACCGTCTCCGCAAAGCGGGTGGTATCGGTGCATACTTCCTCATAGGTGGGATTCTCGGTGATTCCATTAGCATAACCCACTTCGGTGCCCACAACGCCCTGAATCTGCTTAAAAAAATGCTCTGTACCCCAGAAGCAACCTCCGGCAAGGTATATCTCTCTGGTTTTCTTAGTCTTATTGTCCATCTCAGTAAATCAGCGGGTTATTTCTTCAATAGACTTGCGCTTTTTCTCTCTTGGCTCGTCGGCCGCGTAGCCAATGGGGATGAGAACCGCCGGCTCCTCGTCATGCGGCAGCTCAAACAATGCGCGGCACAATTCAGAGTCGAAATTGCACACCCAGCAAGTGCCCAGACCTTGCTCGGCAGCGGCAAGGCAAAGGTGCTCCACCGCTATGGCAATGTCTATGTCGCCATGCCGCTTCCCGTCGGCGCGCACCCACTCCTCATCGTGCAGAACCAATGCTATGATGCAGGCCGGTGCAGTCTTGAACCAGTCGCGATTGTAACACCGGCGAAGTTGATTCAGACTATTCTCGTCTGTTACTATATGAAAGCGCCACGGCTGTTTGTTCACCGCCGACGGAGCCAGCCTGACGCACTCCATCACGTAAGCGATTTTCTCCGCTTCCACAGGGCGAAGGGTGTATGACCTGCAACTGTATCTGCTTTTAACCAAGTCCAAAAAATCCATATTACTGTCCTCCAATTAGTTGTTCAATTGATTACAAAAGTACGAATAATTTGGAAAATATCGAGGGTGAGGGTGTTACAAAACTCCGACATAAATAATAGCTACGGATTAATCTGAATTTTCAGATTTTTAATACACTGATACACAGCCTAATGAAACCTCATTACATATCAGATTAATCAGGAAAATCTGTAGTTTAACCGCGAACCACGAAGTGCTCATCGAGCGAAGGCGAGATAATGGACGCGGATTTACACGAATTAGTTGTGGGGAGCAACTGTTTAGCGATTCATCTTTTTGTGTCGCCTGCGGCGAGAAATCATACAAATCTAACTAAATCAAGCAAATTTATATGTCGAAAAACATAAAGATTTGAATTGATTTGTGAGATTTCTGCCCGATAGGGCACTCCTTGACATTATTCGCTGAACAGTTACTTAGGGGAGGGACAATGCTGGTGGTGAAGTTCCTCTGCGAGGCACTTTCCGCTATGATTCTCGTGGACCAAGCGGCGAACCACTTCGAGGTCACTGGCTTGGTCTTACGCACAAAGTCGGGCCTCCGACCCGCCTGGCGTCTTCGAGGCATTGAGGGTCTTCGCCGCAATTTCGTCTGTCGGCGGCAGAGTCAGCGGGTGCGCCGGGCAAAGGCTAAACAGATTTTTGCAGATGTCGCGGAAAATGAGTAAATTTGTGCAATATTAGGAAAACTAAGAATTAAGAAAAGGAGCAATGAAAAAGATTATAATTATTGACGGCGGACCACGCAAAAACATGAACACCGCAGCAATGCTACTGAGCATCGCCCAAGGAATACAGTCGGTCAGTGAGGACATAGAAGTGAAGATAGAGCGCCTATACGGCATGAACTTCAAGGGCTGTATGTCCTGCATGGCTTGCAAGGTTAAAGGCCGTGCGTCAAACGTGTGCAAATTCAAGGACGAGCTCACCCCTCTGCTGCAAGAGATAGCCGAGTCCGATGGGCTGGTGCTGGGCTCACCCATCTACTTCGGGGTGATTACCGGGCAGATGCACGCATTCCTTGAGCGCCTCGCATTCCCATGGCTGTCTTATAACGACTACAGCCTCACCGCCCCCAAGGTGATGCCGGTGATACTAACCCGCACAATGAACAACACAACCGAGGGCGATGACGGCTCGGGCTGGGGCAACTTTGAATACTGCATCACCCGCGCGCTGGGGGCTCCGGAGCACATCGACGCGCACAACACGTATCAGGTGAAGAACTACGACCTGTTTGAATTGGGCGGCTTCAGCGAACCAGATAAGCGGGCCTACCGCGAAGAGAACTGGGAGAAGGACTTGGAGAATGCCTTTGCCGCCGGACAGCGAATGGCACATAAAATCCTCGGTTGAACCACACATAACAGTGGAAATGAACCTGAAGCATAGTATAGAGAAGTTTACAGCCGACATTGACGCTCAGCAATATATTGAGAAGTATCGCCGTGCCGATTATTTCATCAAGTTCTGCGAGCAGTGCCCTAACTACGGACACCGATGGGGGTGCCCACCTTTCGACCACGACCCGCTGCCGGAGATTAGCGGCTATTCGCGCGTGAGAATCATAGGGTACAAGTTGACACCAGCCGATAAGGAGATGACAATAAGAGACTCCCGGATGCTGCTCAAACCGGTCACTCACAGGCTGAACGAGGAGCTACTGGAACTGGAGGCAGAACTCCGCGGCAGAGCCTATAGTTTCGTGGGCACATGCCCTTACTGCGAAAAAGAGCCCTGCGCGAGACTGCACGGCGAACCTTGCCGTCACCCCGAAAAAGTACGTCCGTCGCTCGAGGCAATAGGCTTCGACATCAGCCTCACGGCGCAGGACGTGCTCGGCCTTGAGATCAAATGGGGCAAGAACGGCCTCGTACCCGAATATTTCACACTGGTTTGCGGCGTGTTTTACAATAAGCCATGATGGATAGCGCCACTGTGACACATATAGTCCCCGTCTATCTCTCCGCAATCAACGTTGCGACATTTCTGACCTACGGTCTTGACAAGTGGAAGGCTAAGCACTCACATCGGCGCATCCGCGAGACCGCGCTGCTGATGCTTGCAGTGGTGGGCGGCAGCGTGGGCGCATGGCTCGGTAAGGCCGTGTGGCGGCACAAGACGCGGCACGCCAAGTTCTGCTACGGCATCCCTGCGATTCTTATACTTCAGGTTGCCCTCGTGCTCCTTGTCTCATGCAAGACCGGCAAGGAAACGACACATCCCGTAGGAGTAATTGCTCAGGCCTCCGAAGCGGCTCCGGAGCACTCCCCTACCGTCTTTCTTGTGCAATATGACCCCGAAACCGGCAAAGAGCCACTTCTTGAGGCCATAAAAAAGTATGAAGCCACGATAGTGTATGACTACAACATGATGCCGGGCATGGCGCTGAAGAAGCCGGAGCACAAGACACTGGAAGAGACAATGGAGTATTTCCGCACGGTAAAGGGCGTAATTAACGTGGAATACGACCATATTATTCGCCTTACCGACCCTGTAAAGCCCAGATTAGAAATAAAATAACCAATCCTAAACATACTTAAATCATGAAAGTTCTATTGATAAACGGAAGCCCACGCAGGAACGGCAACACCTTCCTGGCACTCAGTGAGATATCAAAGACACTGGAGCAAAACGGCATTGAAACAGAGATAGCGCAGATAGGCGTTAAGGCTGTGCGTAGCTGCATTGCGTGCTATCAGTGCGGAGCCAAGAATCTGGGGCGCTGCGTATTCGACGATGACATCTGCAACCGAATTGTGGAGAAACTTGACACAGCCGACGCGCTTGTCATCGGCTCTCCGGTCTATTACGGTCAACCCAACGGAGCGGTGCTGTCGCTAATGCAACGAATGTTCTTCTCAGCCGGAAGCAAGGTGCAAAACAAGCCCGCCGCGGCCGTGTGCGTTTGCCGCCGAGGAGGTGCCACGGCGGCATTCCAGACCATGAACATGGCGTTTGAAATGATGAATATGCCGGTTGTGACATCGCAATACTGGAACATAGTTTACGGACGCGAGCAAGGAGAGGCGGCACTGGACGCTGAAGGTATGCAGACAATGCGCACGCTGGGCAACAACATGGCCTGGCTACTGAAGAAAATCCATGCCGGTGGCAGCGCTGACTATCCCGAGCGCGAACCTTGGCAGCCAATGCACTTCATCAGGTAAAAGCATTACGCTCAGAATAATTAGTTACCGAAATAAATACTATCATGACACTACAAGAAGCAATTCAGGCCCGGCACAGTGTTAGGGCATACAAGGAGCAACCGTTGGCCGAGGAAGTGATTAAGACGCTGAACGAACAGATAGCGGCTTTGAACAGTGAAGGCAATCTGCATATACAACTGATAGTTAATGAGCCAAAGGCGTTTCTGGGGCCGCTGGCCAAGTACGGTAAGTTCCGTAACGTAAGCAACTACATAGTCATGGCCGGGAAGAAATCCCCCGACCTGGATGAGCGCATAGGCTACTATGGCGAACATCTGGTGCTGCTGGCGCAGACCCTTGGGCTGAATACTTGCTGGGTTGGCCTATCTTACACTAAAGTGCCGGGAACCTATGTGCTCGGCGAGGATGAAAAAATAGCCTGTTACATAGCCATCGGATATGGCGACACACAGGGCGTTAGCCATAAAATCAAGACCCTGCAGCAAGTGTCGAATGCGTCTGATTCCACACCCGAATGGTTCAGGCTCGGGGTTGAGGCCGCCTTGCTTGCACCCACGGCCGTGAACCAGCAGAAGTTTTCATTTGAGTACATTGGGATGAGCAACAATCGTCATCAGGTACGAGCCAAGAAAGGATTCTCGCTGATAGGCTACACCCAGATGGACATGGGCATCGCCAAGTATCACTTTGAAATAGGAGCCGGAAAGGACAACTTTGATTGGGTATGAACATTGAGCAGATTAGAGATTACACCTTGTCACTCGCAGGAGTGACCGAAGACCAGGCGTTTGGCGAAGACATCATTAACTTCCGCTTGGAGGGGAAGATATTCGTCTGCCTGTGGTTAGGCGGTGGGCGGTATGATATGAAGGACGGAGTTTCGAGAATTGCCTTGAAACTTTCGCCGGAAAGAAATATCGAACTCCGAGAACAATTCTCTGCCGTGACACCGGCCTATCATTGGAACAAGACACACTGGAGCGATGTGTATTATGCAGAAATGGACGAAGCGATAGTTGAGGGCTTGATAAAAGAGTCGTATCAGCTCATAGCATCGAAGCTTCCCAAAGCTATTCGATTAAAGTATTTGTCTGAATGAGATTGATTTAGATGCGGTAAAATGAACTTAACGAAGAGAAAAATCAAGTACGCAACCATCTTTTTCATCTGCTGGTTTGCCCTGCTGGTATTCCTCGTGGATGGAGTTCTGAAATTCCAGACGTTGTTTGACTATTTCGGATCATACGTATTGGTGGAAGTGTCGTTGCTGATTTTGGTCATTCTTCCCACATGGGCTGTTTACAAATTCACAAAAGAAAAATAAACCGGATTATTATTTTTACAATCTCATAGTTTTCTCACGTTACGCCACGTGTTGCCGCTCTTTCGGGCATTATTCTCAGTCACGGCCACCACATAAATGGTAATGACCGATTCCGGATAAAAAACGCAATCTAAGCCTATTTATTGCCTGCCATTCCTTCCCCACGGCCGGTTGGGACGGGAGGTTAGAAGTCGCTGAAGAAGGTGGGGCGGATGAGGAGGCCGATGCGGAGGCGGCAATGGTACTTGTTGTAGTCGAGAAGGTCTTCTCCGTAGCCGTCGTAGAAGTGGAGCATGAGGAACTGGTTTGCCTGCTTTCCCAACCGGAATCCAACGTTCACTGTGGTGTTAAAATGCAGGTTCCATCCGCGTCGCTTAACGAAAGTGGCGTCCACGACCCAGCGCTTATTGGTGGAGAGATACTGGATACCACCCTGGAAAATTCCGCTGTAACTGAGTATGTCCTTGTTGTTCTGCCCGTCGATGATAGGAATCCAGATTTTGCCATGTATCATGAGGTCGGGTAAGATGAAGACGGAGCCGGTTAGAGAGACCTTGTTCCAGCTACGAGAGGCCTCGCCGTCGCGCCCGTTGCTTTCATGCTCGATTATGAATGAAGCCTTTCCGATGAGTCGTCCTTTGGAAATTATCAACTTGGAGAGACCGATACCCGGGTTGAAATTTATGTCGTGCAGCGGGAGTGATTCTTCGAAGACGTTCCACATGGTTTTCTGCGAGTAGAAGAGGTAGAGATACGTGTTCCATGGCAAGACGGTCTTGGTGAGGCGCTGGCTGAAGCTCACCTGGAACTTGACGTCGCTATTGAAGCGCGTCGGTTTCTGGCTGAGTTCAGTTCCGGTGACGAAATAGTTATCCTTGTAGAGTGTGAAAAAGGGGCGTCGGTCGAAGTCGCGGATGATGCTGTCGGTGTTGAAGGACTCGTGCCGGCTGGCGAAGTCGGTAATCTGAGCGCCGGCGAAAAAGTTCACCGACATGAGAATGATTAGAATAAGCGACCTAAAGTTCCACATATTTCCGAGCCAAAAGTAAAATGCACAAAGAGTTACACCGATTAAAGCCGTGACGGCAAGAAGATGCCACAAAAAACATCACTGTTTAGGGCATGCAAAGGTAATAAAAAAATGCTAAAAAAATCAAGGACGAATCGGGGTAAAAGTGGCGGCGTCGAAGAATGGGACAAAAGTTCCGACAAATGGAACAAAATGTGTGGAAGGAGGTGACAAAGGGTGAAAAGCCTGACCAGCAGCGGACTGACGAGATGTAGAAAACAGCATTGACAAGGGTGCTAAAAGGCAGTAATTTTGCAGACGAAAACGAGTTCATTGACATTTTGGGTGACAAGCAAACGGGCGGCGGCAAACGCGCTATTGGATGAGCGAATAGCGCAAGCCAGACTACCGATAGCGGAGGAGCGTGCAGTAACCAGAGGATACGGTTGGCGCGGGAATGGGGTTTCAGGCCATGGAATGTGCGGCACATGGCCAATGAGCATCCGATTCCGCGACAAACTTGGAGAAAAAGTTGGCAAATAAGGGTTGGTAAGGTTGTGAGATTCAATAAATTTTATTAATTTTGCGGTCGGTTTTGGGGGACGAGCCCCAGCCATAACAGAATTTATTAACTATTTTATTAATTATCAACTAATTAAATGAGCGAAGAATTGAAAAATTCTCCAATCGCCGATTTCGATTGGGAAGCCTATGAGAAAGGCGAAACTCAGAGAGAAAAATCCTACGAGGAACTGGAAAAAACCTACGACACGAGCCTTGGCAAGTTCAATGACAAGGAAGTAACCGAAGGTACCGTAATCTCAATCAACAAGCGTGAGGTGGTGGTTAACATCGGTGCTAAGTCGGACGGCATTATTCCGTTTAACGAATTCCGCTACAATCCTGACCTGAAGGTGGGTGACACTGTGGAAGTGTACATTGAGAGCCAGGAGGACAACAACGGTCAGTTGCTGCTTTCGCACAAGAAGGCACGCGCGACGAAGAGCTGGGATCGCGTTAATCAAGCGCTTGAGAACGATGAGATAATAACCGGTTTCATCAAGTGCCGCACAAAGGGTGGTATGATAGTGGACGTATTTGGAATCGAGGCGTTCTTGCCCGGTTCACAGATTGACGTTAAGCCTATCCGCGACTACGATGTATTCGTTGGCAAGACGATGGAATTCAAGGTTGTTAAGATCAATCAGGAATTTAAGAACGTGGTGGTATCTCACAAGGCCCTTATCGAGGCCGAGCTTGAGCAGCAGCGCAAGGAGATCATCTCCAAGCTGGAGAAGGGTCAGGTGCTTGAGGGTACCGTTAAGAACATCACACCTTACGGCGTATTCATCGACCTGGGCGGCGTGGACGGACTCATCCACATCACAGACCTGTCATGGGGCCGCGTGAACAATCCGTCGGACGTGGTGGAAGTGGACCAGAAGTTGAACGTAGTAATCCTTGACTTTGACGAGGAGAAGCGTCGCATAGCACTGGGTCTGAAGCAGCTTCAGCCGCATCCGTGGGATGCCCTGGATCCCAACCTGAAGGTGGGCGACCGCGTTAAGGGTAAGGTAGTGGTGATGACCGACTACGGAGCATTCGTTGAGGTAGCCCCCGGCGTAGAGGGACTGATTCACGTGAGCGAGATGTCATGGTCTCAGCACCTGCGCTCGGCACAGGACTTCCTGAAGGTTGGTGACGAGGTAGAGGCTGAGATACTTACGCTGTCTCGCGAGGAGCGTAAGATGTCGCTGGGAATCCGTCAGCTGAAGGAAGACCCGTGGCAGACTATCGAAGAGAAATATCCGGTAGGCAGCAAGCACACCGCAAAGGTACGCAACTTCACCAACTTTGGAGTATTTGTGGAACTTGAGGAAGGTGTTGACGGTCTGATTCACATCAGCGACCTGTCGTGGACCAAGAAGATTAAGCACCCGAACGAGTTTATTCAGGCCGGTGCCGACATCGATGTTATGGTACTGGAGATAGACAAGGAGAACCGCCGTCTGAGCCTTGGTCACAAGCAACTCGAGGACAATCCTTGGGACGTATTTGAGACCGTGTTCACCGTGGGCAGCATCCACGAGGGAACAATCATCGAGGTTTTGGACAAGGGTGCCGTAATCAGTCTGCCTTACGGAGTGGAAGGCTTCGCAACGCCGAAGCACCTGGTTAAGGAAGACGGCACAACCGCCAAGAAGGACGAGCAACTGCAGTTCAAGGTGATAGAGTTTAACAAGGACGCTAAGCGCATCATCCTGTCGCACAGCCGCATATTTGAGGATGAGCAGAAGGCTGAGGCACGCAAGGCCAGCAAGAAGGCCGGCAAGCCGGCAGGCGAGGCTCCTGTAGCAACTCCGACAGTTGAGAAGACCACACTGGGTGACATTTCTCAACTTGCAGAGCTGAAGGCTCAACTGGAAAAGGGAACAGAGGAGTAAAATCAACTGATATTCCTTTTGAGAAGGCAATTCAAGTGCCGGTGTCACGCATGTGATGCCGGCACTTTTGCATTCTGCCCGAATCCGGTGGGTGGGGTGTAACCGCGGATGAGCGCGAAGGGGTGGGGTCGCCTCCAGCGACTTTTCTGTGGATGGTGTGTACTCCCAGTGCCGCGCCACTAGGGGTTACTCAATGGTCGCCCTCGCGGGCGAAACGCAGACGTGGCCGGGCGAGGTGCGGGGTGATAGGGCCTATGGGACTTATAGGGCCTATATGGCCTATAGATGATATAGGAGATATAGTGATAGTGCTTAAAGGGGATATAACGGTGGTGGTGGATTTGCACAAAACGGGAATTATTGCTAAATTTGCACATCAAGAAGTTATCATATTAATAAGAACGATGAAAAAACTGCTTATATTCGCCGCGGTGCTGGTGGCACTGACATACACCGGAGGATGCTCGTGCTCGGAGAAGGGCCATGAGAACGGCGCGGACACGATAGACACAATAGCGCTGGAGCCGGCCGTGGAAATCGGTCCTGAGATGACAGCCGTGGGCGAGGCCTACGATGGTGCTGACCGAAGCATAATAATAGTGACCAATGATGGCGACACGTTGTCGTTTGACCTGCCCGAGATGGAAGGTGGCAGCAAACAGAGTTGGCGAATAGGAGACACGGTGACGGTGAAATACGTGAAGGTGCGCATAGGAGACACGGAGGAGGACAGTGTGATTTCACTGTTTCGCGGTCGTCACTAAAGAGCCTTACCGCGTGAGGGCTGTGGCGCAAAGAGAGACAAAATTACGAAAAATGCGCGGTTTCACTTGCACGGTTTGACGAAAAGCCGTAACTTCGCAGTGAAAAAATGAATGCGGTAGTAGCTCAGTTGGTAGAGCATCAGCTTCCCAAGCTGAGGGCCGCGGGTTCGAGTCCCGTTTACCGCTCAACAGACTTAAAACTCTGACAATAAAGGTGGTAGAGCGGCAAAAATAAACCTCTATCACCTTGTTTTTAGTCTATTTTTGGTGAAAATTCGGGTAATTTTTGGGGCTTTTTGGGGCTTTTTGGGGCTGGTTTTGGCAACATATTGGCAACAGGATTTACTATATTACAATTGATTTTTAACTATATAGAGGAAACAATTGGCAACAAAATTCAGAATTCTATGATTACGAGAGTATATATAATGAAAAATAGAGCGAACAAAGATGGTTCGTACAGTGTATATGTGCGTGTCACACATAAAGGGCACAGATTTCTGGTCACTACCGGGCTGACTACTTTCGGAGAGCTGGAGGAATATTCTTTCCCAAAAACCGAGAGTAATGCACGGGTCAAGACAAATCGCTTGAAACAAATTGTTCTGCAAATAGAATCCATTTGCTTTGAGAACGGCAATCTGCCGTGGGTGGCTGTTCGTGACAAGATTAATGAAAGTATTCTCGGGCGTGAGCCTAAGCCGAAGACTACGCTGGCAGATTATGTGGAGGAATTTGCTTACACAAAAAAAGGCGGTACGAGAGGATTATATGAGAGTACTTGCCGCAAGGTGAAAGATTATGACGGCAAGGCAGACATCAATAATGTTACTCATAAGTGGTTACGAGGCTTTGACGCTATGCTTGCCAAAACGATGGGGATAAACGCAAAAGCGATACACTTACGCAATCTACGTGCGGTATTCAACTACGCTATAGACAATGGCTACACTTCCAACTACCCATTTAGGGCGTTCAAGATAGAGCATGAGGCTACTCGCAAACGGAGTCTGTCGCTTGAGGATGTTCGGATGTTGAAAGATTATGAATGCGAGCCGTTCCAACGTGAGTACAGGGATATGTTCATGCTTATGCTTTACCTGATAGGCATTAATGCGGCCGACTTGTTCAGATTGCCGCATAGCGCGCTGGTTGGTGACAGGATAGAATACCGCCGGGCTAAGACACACAAACTATACTCGGTTAAGGTGGAGCCGGAGGCAATGGGAATAATTGAACGATATAAAGGGTGTAAATACTTGCTCAACCCACTTGACCGGTATAAAGACTACCGCAACTATCTTCACCACATGAACGATGCCCTGAAGAGTATCGGCAAAGAGTATCGTCCCGGGCGCAAGACAACAGGAGGCAGCCTGTTTGACGGGTTATCGTCTTACTGGTCGAGGCACACATGGGCCACAATTGCGTATAATGCCGGGGTGCAACTTGACACCATATCTCTCGCCCTGGGGCACTCGATGGGTAAAGGTGCACTGGTGACGGAGATATACATTAAGCCCAGTCTTGAACTTGTGGATAAGGCAAACAGAAAGGTAATCGACCTAATAAATCAAAATAAGGCGTAATATTTTGTATTTATTTGATTAATAATTAGTATATTTGCGCATAACTTATTTTTTGCGCAAATGGAAGATTATGTTGTCTATTTAGAACCCGCAGAAGGCGGGCTGTATGAGTTCGTGGCCGATTATCGGCGCAGGAGAATTCTCCCCGACAAATACACACTTACCCCAGAATGTGTGCCGGTGAGCAGGCCATTGTCCGCACAATACATAGCCGAGAAGATTACGAGAAAAGGCAAAAGTGTGTTATGCGAGAGGGCTAATGATTTCCTGCAAAGCCATGAATCCAATTGCTTTTGGGTTATCACCAAGACGGAATCCGGCAGGAGGAGTTTTTTCACCGGTAAAATGTATGCCGACAAGAAAGGCGGGGAACATAAGCCTGAATTTTCCTGTAATGTGCGTGATGCTTTGGTGTACTGCACAGAGGCATCCGCGAGTGAAGATACGGTGAAAATAATGAGCGAAGAATATGGGGTAAAAGTGCGAAAATGCTATGTGGCAAGGGAAAACCCATTTTGTACTCCGAATGTTGTGGTGTACTGTCACAACAAGCGGACAGGGAAGACAGGCTTTTTGAAGTCACTCGCTCCCAACGGAGGATTATTTTACAGCAACAGCGTGAAAGACGCTTATTGTGTGACCGTGGATGAGGCGGCAAGCCTTTTCTCGACGCTAAAGACCCGGAATCCGAACATATCTTTCACTATGGGGTTCAAGCATGAAGACTTAACGGTGAAAGAAATTGAGAGAGACAAGAGGCGATTTCTTCGCGTGGCTCAAGTATCTTTCAAGTTATCGTAGGCGGGAGTGAAAGATTCCGAATACAGATACATACAACGGAGGAAGCAAATCTCCGTCATAGGCAGATATGCTTATGAATGGCTGATACAGATAGGCAAAGAGTACAAAGCCGCTCGTAAATATCCGCTATTCTTGTCGGATTATTACAAAGAGAAGAAAGATATTGAGGTGGCGGCCTTTTTGGGTCTGATTATCCCGCTAAAAACGGAGTCAAGGGCTCAGTACGTAATGGAACTGCGCTATATCATAGGGGACTCGCCCTGGGATTACTTACGTAACAGAGAATTCGCCAATTTAATGTTAGGCAAAGGGTTGTTTGTGCCAAATGGTATTTCCTCAACGGAGTTTTTGCGATTACTCAATGTATTATGGGATATAGCCATTTCCAAGCAGATACCGCTTGAATATGTGGGGCTATCGGCATCGGGTTATAAACGTTGCAGTGAGGGTGCGTATCAGGTGCTGAGCTGCATCGGTTCGGAGGCGAAAGCAAAGATGAAGGCGATGACAGCGATTCTCACCCTAAAAGACGGAATGGGACGAGGAATATGGGCCAGTCTTCAGCAAGAAGACATATCCTGTCCGATTACAAGAGACATGCGAAATGTGCTGAGGGTATTCTACCCGCTATCGTTAAACAATGAATCGACAGACGACGTTATCCGTTTTTTAGGCTTTGAAAATCCGTCAGAGTACATTTACTCCTATTTGGGATATTCTTCGCTCAGAAGTGCGTTTCCGCGCGAAATCAAGCATTATGAAGACCTATTGCGCTCACGGTTTAGCCAAACGAGCCGATTTGCCTACCTTGACAACAGGCGGAAGTACAAGACGCAGCGGGCGGTCCCAGACATCCCCATAAAGTTCTGAGGCCATGTCCGGATTTCTCCCGGCACAGCCGATGTTTTACTCATCCTCATCGATAAAGTTCATTATCTGTTCTATATCGTCCCATGAACTACTTTCCTGAGCACTTTTTCGGTCAATGTCGCTGATAAATTCCTCCAAGTCCTCAACATTGAGAATACTGACGGCCTTTTCTAAGAGTTTCTGCGCACGGAGAAACCGTTCCCTATACTCGTCATAGAAGTCTGTGAGCCACAGAGCCGGCAATCCCTTGAGTTCTTTAAGTGACTCGGCGTAAACAGCACATTCAGCCATAATCTGCGCCACATTGCCGAAAGAGTCGGAGACTGTTTGCAGACTTTCGCAATGGTTACGGCAAAGAAGGGCTATCCCTACAGGTGATGGTTTGCCCTTTTCTTGTTCTACGAGAGGCAGAAGTTTTTTCGGAATTTGTTTCATAATGTAAAAGAGTTAATTAAAGAAAGATAAAGCGGAATCAGAGATTTGTTGCACATCAAAAGTAATGTAATGAGAAGTTTGGTTGACGGAGGCATGCCCCATCATTTTGGAAATAACCGCCACGGGCACTCCTCTAACGGCGAGGCAAGTTGCGAAAGAACGCCTCCCCGTGTGCGTGCCACAGAACTGATATTTCGGTTTCGTCTGCCACCGTCCGGCGACGAATAACTTAATCTCATCATTTATGCCTACATTTTGGCATATCCGCTGGATTACCTTATTACAGCAAGACCTGTTATGCTCACCGTGGCGAGGTTGGCGGATGTATTCCGTCAGGTATTTATGCACGGGCACTTTAGTTTCGGTCTTCGTCTTTTGAGATACATAAGTAAGCCATCCGCCAACGATATTATCCTCAGTCAGCGACTTAACATCGGAACTACGAGCCCCACAAAGAGCCTCAATCATAAAGTCCCTTTTCACGTCGCTTTCCGTTTCGGATTTAGGCTGATACTTGTGTATCAGTTCTATTTCCTCTTCCGTAAGAGCGATGTGCTGACTCGGTTCTTTCCGCACTCGCATTTCCTTTTTGTAGGAGTTAGAAGGTAATACACCGGCATCGGAATAAGTGGCAAAAACGCTCCTAAGCATAGCCAGATAGGTTTTAGCCGTGTTCGCAGAGCATTTACTGAGCAAATCTTCACGGATAAGAGCCACATTAGCCTTAGAGAAATCGCTCCATTGAGGCACATTCACCCTGAGCACCGAAGCGATGCCCCTGATGATGTGCACCCTTTCATGGTTATACGATGTGCAAAAAGCCCCCACGAAAGATGCTCTCCAGTCCGACAATTCCATATCAGAGTCGATGATAGAAGTGTGGAATAAATCGGAAGCGGGTTTTGTCGCCCAGTTACGGGAGACAAGGAAGTCGATAAATTCTTGTTTTTCCATAATTCTAAAAAGTTAAAAAATTCTGTTTAGGCAGTGTAACCACCGTCCAAGCGGTTACACCAAGAGCAATTATGGAACGATTGTCATCACTCATCATCCTGAGTGTAGAAATCAGTGAGTTTCATTCTGCGTTTAAGAGGTATATAGCGAGGGTATGAGGGGAAATAGGCAAATGTTTCATAAAGCCCCAATGAAATTTCAGGGCATTGGTTATAAGGGTCTGTTGCGGGGGCTTCAACAACCGGTCCCGAATAAGCCAAATCTTCCCTAATCGTAAGGCTCTCCTTTTCAGAGTCAATCTCAATCGGAGTCCAAATCCGCTGTACGAAATCATGGCTTTCCTTGTCGTGAGAATGTACACTCTTATATATCACCGGAGGCGGGAGCGGGACATCCACATCGAGGTCGAACGGCTCGGTTTCCAACCTGTAGCAACTAATGATGTCTTCCAGGTATTGTTCAAAAGTATCGTTTTTGTTGATTGTCTTACCCTTGCTTTCGCACATTTCCACGTAAGAATAGAATGTGTCAACCACTTTGTAGATTGCCTTAGCCGCAGTGCGGACCATAAGGTAATTGAACAGGTCGTACTGTTCGTCAGTCCAGTGGTCGAAGAAGAAGATACCGTCTTCGGTGTACCATACTTTACGAGAATCACCGAAAAACGGAAAAACAATTCGGGCAAATTTGGACTTCCGATATTGGCGGCGTGCCGCAGTGAATCCCATATAAGGGACAAACCGTCTCATATATGGTTCTGTGAATTCAGCCACCTCATCGGCTGTGTAGAAACGGTGTTCCTTTGCGTTGATAAAACCATGCAACGACACATCGCCATAAATGGCCATGTGCTTAATAACTTTATTGCAATAGTCGGCCATAGCCTCGCCACGGAGTTCATGGCAGTAACTGCAACCAGTTAGGAATGAATCATTCTTGACGGTTTCTCCCCATGTGAAATTGTTGTGTTCGTCCAGGAACAAATTAGGGTCATAGCCGAGTTTTCTCCAGACCTCTTCAAGTTTTTTGAGACCGGCAGGAGTAAGCCTCTGGCTGTTTCTTGCTTTTTTCGCTAAATATTCGTCACGTCTCATATAAGTATTGTTTTAGATTAATAATGGTTGTCCCCGCAGGTTTTCACCTGATGGGACAGAGGCTTAAATGATGTACATTATGCCCATGAGCAAGAGGAAAATCGCAACCCCTACGAGCAGACATGCGGCAGCCCAGAAAACGATTAAATCAAACTCAAAACAGGCGGTAGTGATAAATATCGCTCCGATGGCACTAACAGCGTAAGCCTTAAAGGCCGCCCACCCGCCCACGAAAAAGCGGTTGAGCCGCTTGCGTTTTTTCTTGAGCGGTTTGCCGGGTTTCTTCACATAGATAGACGTTACGATAATATAATCGTCCTCCTTTTGGGGACGTGAGACTTTATAAGTCATAGGTTCGGAAGTTTCGTACATTGGTTTCATAAGGCGAACTTGATAAAATTGCGGGGTGACGGTCACAGGACCACCACCCCACACAAAAAAATTCTTACTATTTGGAATATGCAAAGTTAATAAATACCGATAGAATATGCAAGAGATTAAGCAACTTTTTCAGAAGAGAAAAGAGAATTAAGTGCTTTGCGTGCCTCTTCATAATCGGAATCAGAGCCATAAACGCCAAGAGCGAATAACGTTTCAATGGCATCAACACGAGAATTAAACGTTTTGTCACATCCCATAAGGGAGATTGTTACAGGTGCAGAATGATAGTAGTTACTCATAATGAAAAATGTTTTAATTGTTAGAAAAATTAGTGCGGGAAGTGAGTACGAATCACATCCCGCTTTGTGCGATTAATAGACTGGCTTAATCTCGTAGAAGTCGGGGGTATAGTCGCCGTTGTTTTTATCATCTCGTTCATAGATGTTAAGTTCGGCAAGTGCCTCCTCGTAAGTGTCGAACACATCAATTAGAGTACCCGTTTCCCTATCCTGAATCCTGTAGCAGACAGGGGAATTTACACTCATAGAGATTAGATAATTTTTTTGTTCCATAATTGTAATGTTTTAATAAGTGAATAAAAAGTGTCAGTTGTGGTGATGGTTGTGAAGTTCGGTACACAACCATCTGGGGAGTTAGCCATTTACAATTTCGTGGAAACGTTTCTCATCGCAACCACGCATGCCGGCTTCGTGAAGTATCCGCAGTGCAATTTCTTCCGTTTCCACCATGATGTATTTGAGGCTGTTTAAATCTATGTTTCTTTGCCATTCAAACTGATTGAAACCAGGCTTAGCCAAAGGCACACAACGCTCATGGGGAAAGTTCTTTCGGCCGATATTCCAAACGCTGTAGCCGTAAGGGAATTCGGTAACCGGTTCAAATACATCAGTACGATAAAACTTTTTGTCGATAATTTTTTCCATAATGTTAATTGTTTTTTAAGAGTTAAACGTCAGTGCAAAGGCAAGGGTATAAACCTCGCCTTCACGAGATAAGGCATTAGGGCAATCTGACCTCCAATGTACCATTGGCGCAATTCTTGAGGAAAGACACCACAAACCCCTCCTGTGATAAGATGGTTTTTTTTGCCACCAAATCATCCTCATTCACGATATACTTCCACGCCAGTTCTGAGCCGGAAATATCCGCAGTCAGTTCAGGGTGGTTAGTGGGGTACATAAAATGGTGTCCGTCGTGATAGTCGAAGCAGACATACACATGGTCGGCAAATTCATTGTCGGGTCCGAAATAAAATCGGTCGGCCATACGGAGATTGCCATAGAGTTCACAAAACGCCACATGGATTTTTACCACATCGGAGCCTTTTTTGAACCGGTCGGACACCCATTTGAGGAAAGAATCCTTGTACATGAATTGTTCGGCTTTCTGAGCCATTTCGTCCTTAATCTGTTCTGCAAGTCCCATAATCTTGAAATTTTAATGTTAAACAATCGTGATTAGGTTATTGCAAGAGTGCTAACCCTTGCAATAAAACGGCTTAGCAATATGCGATGTTCACATCCTGGCTGGGGAATAAGTTATGCAGATATTTTTCGCAACATATTTTTGCCTTTTCCAAGTCCTTCTCAAAATAGGATATGGACTGTCCCCTATGAATGGCTAAGTCAGCCCGGAAGGGCATATCAGCATCGTCAAAGAACACCCTGCACAACACCTTTCGCCCGTCATAATAATTCAGATAACGGAACCGATAAATATCAGCCTTTTTTTCAACAATTTTTGCTTTAATCTGTTTCATAGTTTTTGCTGTTTTTTGTGAATAATCCTCAAATCCGCAAGACAGTTCCAATCATCGTTTTTTAAGTGCTTGCGCCGGCTC
>CALAVE010000027.1 GCA_937892215.1 uncultured Porphyromonadaceae bacterium | reverse complement strand
AAATATTCCTCCAAAAGGAGTGATTTTCTCAGATTTTATTTGTACCTTTGCCATGCCATTGAAGATTTTGCTTGTCTTGAAATGCAGCACTAAGGTAAGTGAAAAATCTGACATGGCAAAATCCTGGGCAATATTTTGTTGCTCAGGAACTTATAAAGATAGTTAAACGAAAGTGCTGCGGAATTTAGGATAATTAGAAGCGTTTCGCTTTTGCTTGCGTTAGAAAACGTAGGAAATTTTCTGAAGATGCAAGGAAGCCAAGCGGTTCTCACGCTATAGCGTGAGCTGCGATTTCCTACATCTTTATCTTCGGGTTTCCTACGACCTTCTAACAAAGTGTGGCGATTCAGTTCACGCTTTTATTGTTTAATAGTCATTTGAACTGAGTGACGTTAGTGAGCGAGTTGTCTATACATGGACGAGTTACTAAAATCCCGTTTTTTATCCCTTTACTCTATGGCTATTGCTGATGGTATTTTAGAGGCAAAGGAATTGGAAACTCTTTACCGAATAGGTAGTGAGTCTTACAAGCTTACGCCAGAAGAAATCAACTCTTATGTTGTTTCTGCAGGTTCCTCATTCGTCGCTCCTGATAAAATGGAAGACCGAATTTCAATTCTTTATGAGTTAGCCGAGATTGCTTGGGCTGATGGAGTTATTGACAAGACAGAGAAAGATTTATTGTCTCGATATGCTATTCGTTTGGGTTTCATTGAAGAAAACGCTGATGAAATAGCTGACTTCATGCTTGAACAAGTCCAAAATGGCATTAGTAAGGAAGAAGTCATTAATAATATTCTTAATGCCTAAAACTATCAAGTATGAATAATCAATCACAAGAAAAGCCCAAAAGTTTGGGCGAGAAATTGAAAGGGCTGTTTACTATAAAAGCCACTGCTGAAACCGCTGCCCCCCAATCTCCCGAAGAAGTGAATCCGGACAATTTAAGGACTGGAGAAACTTATACGCAATGGGGTATTCGCATTTGCGGCGTTGTTACTGGCAATCTCTCTGCTCTTCCTCCATTCTTGCTTAAAGTCTATAACCACATATATAATGAGCAAGCACAGAACGTAGCCTTACAAGAACAAGCCAAAGCAAATACTCAAGCTGAGATTGATCAAAAAAACCAGTCTATAGCTCTTGCTAATCAAAAAATCACAAAATCTAATTCAGATATTGATGATTTGAAAAATAAAATTGAAGATTTAAAACAAGAACAACAAGAAATAAAATCAGGGAAAGAAAGAGTTAATAAGGATCAACGAATTAAATTGATAATTGGCTTAATTATCATTATACCTTTAACTTTCTACTTATTTCTGTTTTATAGTTCAACATTCTACTCTGCATTCTTCCGCGACCCTGCCAGCATTACTGATGTTATGAACTCAATGTTTGATGCAAATGCATTAGCGAATGCTTATAATGCAGGTTTAGCTGAACTTGGTTTTGTTTTAAGCGCACCCATTATCTTTATGGGTCTAGGTTTTGCACTTCATTTCTTCTCAGTGCAAGAGGGGAAGGCTAAATATCTTAAAATGGCAGCCATTTTATTAGTTACACTGATGTTTGACTGTATTTTGGCATATAAGATAGGCGAACAAATGCATACTCTTGGTGTCATTACTGGTGTTTATCCGATTGGTCAAGAGTACACAGTTGGAATGGCAATCCATGATATTAACACTTGGGCTGTAATATTCTGTGGTTTTATTGTCTATGTTATTTGGGGTATAGTTTTTGATATGTGCATGAGTGCATATAACAAACTTGATCTTAACAAAACTCGCCTTGATGCTATAAAGCAAGAAATATCAGACCACGAGGCAAAGATTAAGGCTGAAAAGGATAATATTGCAGCATTAAATCAGCAAATTTCAGACGAACGTAATAACGTGAGCACATTAATGGCTAAGTTAGGACATCAGGTTTACATAAATTATTCTAACATCCGCACTGAGATGAATAATTTCTTCGCGGGTTGGATCCAAATGATGAAGATTTTATCTTTGAGCCAAGCCAAAATGGACCAAGCTACAGCTATTTTCAACAATCAAATGGCAACCCTTATACCGAACAACAATAATAACTAACGACATATGAAACGAATTATAATTGCACTTTTTCCCGTTATTGCAACCATTGCGATGGTTTCGTGTGGCGGAGGAACAGGTGACGGGAATACAAATACTGACAATACGGCTTCTAATAGTAAAAATGGAGGCAATCAAACAATTAACATCTCGATTTATCTTGATTTGTCAGATCGTCTTATTCGAGATAATCTACAACCCGACCAAATGTATCGAGACACGACAATCATCAATTATATTGTGGATTATTTCAAAGCCAACACTCTTGGTCCCCAAA
Organism: uncultured Porphyromonadaceae bacterium; assembly: GCA_937892215.1. Classification (GTDB taxonomy): domain Bacteria; phylum Bacteroidota; class Bacteroidia; order Bacteroidales; family Muribaculaceae; genus Sodaliphilus. The sequence goes on along the minus strand of CALAVE010000027.1, from coordinate 64,646 downwards.
TTCTTAAAAGTGAGAATAAGATAAAGATTTTCTTTTATCCAACTCCTAACAATCCTCAAATATCTAATTTGGCGGAGGGGTTAAGTGTTGATGTGAGTGAGAAACAAGGCGTTGAGAAACGTAGAGCACTTGAAAGTATGAAGTCAATTTTCCAACAGAATATTGGCCAAATATACGAGTCTTCTCTTAAAGATAAAAGATGGGTTGGTTGTGATATTTGGGATTTTTTCAGTAATAAGAAAGTTGATAACCTTTGTGTTAAAGACGGAGCGAGGAACATCGTTGTAATTCTTACAGATGGCTACATATTTGCAGCAAACAACAAGATTAATGAGGGTAAAGCATACTCTTATATTCTACCACAAACACTTGCAGTTGAAGGCTCAACTCTGATTGATAAGCGTAATGGTGAATTAAAAGGCAAAGGCATTGAAGTCCTTATGCTTGAAGTGAATCCTTATGAGCCATCACATCGCGATAAAATGGTTAAGACTTTGGAAGATTGGTTCTCATCAATGGGAGTTGAAAAATTTGTTGTAGCTGAAACTGATGCCAACTTGACAAATACTAAAACTATCATAAAGAATTTCCTAAATAAGTAGACATGTAACCTTGTCTTTTAGGACTCCGATACATCTCCATAATTTTGCAGTGAAAAAATCGCAGAATTATGGAGTTAAATTTTTCATCAGTAGAAACAATCCCCAACCTCAACGCCTCGGCGGCGTTTTTCACGCCTTATAATGAGAATACGGAAATCTATGTGCTCGCCATCACTAATCATATTGCCAAGAAAGATGAGAACGGTGAGTTTAAACTCTATAATTGGATTGATTATAATACTCGCAACTGGCCACGCAAGGCGGTAGGAATATTTGATTATTGCTATTACCCTGGATTTGACTTCAATGAAGACATTGCTCGTGAGGCAAATAACACAGTGACGATGTTCCGTGACAAGTTAGGCGCTAACGTTCCCAACCGAATCACATATTATATTGCACAGAACCAGGATGAAGAATTCAAAATAAAAGGTTTTGACTATGTGGTTGGAATGGGCGACCATGTAGGCAATACTGGCGGCAGCACCGACACGAATAATTTTATTGTTTACGGAGACTCGGTGCATGGTGAGAGTTTTGAACCAGAAATTTGTCGAGCAACAGTTAATGCAACATATCCAAATGTTCATTTCTTATTGAATCAAGGTATTGCAGGATATGTTCATCAAGGCAATGAAGAGTTTGGTCTCACTTATCGCCAGCATTATCAACGAATGAACGATTGGCTTGAGGCACATCCTGATGATGATATTGCCAATTACTACAGTAGCTTTTACATTATGGATAATCAGACTGCCCCCACATATCTTGTCGGGAAAATTGTGTGTTATGAACTCTACAAGAAAGGTGGTTACGATGCGTTGAAACGAGCGTTTAAAACAAAACCGACTGTAGAAGATTTCTTTGCTTTCCTCAAAAAAGAGATTGGCATTGACCAAAAGGATTTCAACCAATGGATGAGGAAACAGATTGCCAAGTACACCACGCAAGACATTCCACCTCTGCGATAACTTATTTGGAAAATAGTGGCACGATAATTGCTTGTATATGAGAAAAAACAATTACTTTTGCATTGTGATAAACGATTAAATTATACAATTATGGCACGTCCAATTAAAGAAACGCCAATCCTTACGGGTGAAGACGCAGTGCGTTTTGTCCGTGAAATGGAGGCAGTGGATGCTCGCAGTAAAGAAGAACGCGAGGCAAGTCGCAAAGAGTTCCAAGAGCGAGTAAAAGAGGCCAAGAAGTTAATTACTTTCTGTTTGTGATCAATGAGAGTAGTTGCGCTTACGCCTGAATATGAAATAAAAGGTTTTGACTGTGGTGACAGCGACCTTAATGAATTCCTTCTCCAAGATGCTAAGCATTTTTCAGAGAAGCGAATTGCCAACACCTTTGTTCTCGAAGACGAGGGTGAAATTGCTGCATACTTTTGTTTGCTGAACGACAAGGTTAGTAGGTTAGAAGTCACCAATAGCCGTTGGAAGAAAATCAAAGACAGTTTTCCTGAAAACAAACGTTTTCGCAGTTATCCATCAATCAAGATTGGTCGCTTTGCTGTGTCAGTCAACTATAGAGGTCAGAATGTTGGAACGCAGTTGATGGACTTGATAAAAGATTTCTTGTATAATGAGCAAAGTCGTTCTGCGTTTCGCTTCATTACAGTAGATGCATATCTCTCAGCCATACCATTCTATGAGAAAAATGGATTTAAATTGTTAAGTCAGAAAGAAGAAGGCGATACAACTCGATTAATGTTCTTCGATATAAAGAAACTGGAATAATCTTTGTCTTTTAGACAACTCTGTGCCTGCAGTCCTGATTATTTTTCTGATGATTTCTTTCGGCAATTTGCCGATTACTTGAGAAAATAGTGTTATTTTTGCCATATCAAAGGAAGTTGAAGTGATTTGGTCGTCACTACGAAAGTAGTATTTTTCTACTTTCCGGTCAACCTCCTTTGATTTTTTTCAAAAATTATTTAGGACATATTGCTCTGTTTGGCTGAAAAATCACGCTCCGGAATGCGTGGTTCTAAAATATTTGCTATATTTGTAGGTTTTTCGTATTTTAGCGTAATTAGGCATGGCCGACACAGAGAAAAAGAAAGACCGCAAGGTGATGAAAATCGTGGGCTGGACGCTCGGCGTTCTGCTTGCGGTAGTAGTCTTGCTGCCTCTGTCGCTCTATATCCCCTGGGTTCAGAACGTGGTCAAAAACTATGCCTGCGAGTGGGCCGGACGCGAGACTGGTATGGACTTCAGCATTGACAGGATTCTCATTAAGTTTCCTCTCGACGTGAGCGTGGACGGTGTCCGCATCCTCGACGAGCAGCGCGATACCATGCTCCTTGCCGACAATCTTACGGCCGGCGTGGCATTTATGCCGCTGCTCAAGTTGCAGGTGCAGGTGGATGAAGCCGAACTCACACGCGCTTATTACAAAATGCACGCCGAGGACTCTTCTTTGCATCTCAAGGCGCGCGTTGACTATGCCCTGGTTAAAGAGATAGGCGTTGACCTGAACCGCAATGCTGTCACCGTGGGCGACGGCCTGATTCGTGGCGGCGATGTGTCGCTCGATTATCTCTCCTACAAAGTCATTGAGGAACCTGACACGGCCACCACTGCGCCGTGGCACATCCAGCTGGGTAAAATCGCCATTGAGGATATCAATTATGAAATGCAGATGATGCCCGTTATTGAGCGTCTTTCCACTCATTTGGCCCGTGCCGAACTCAATGGGGGAGTGGTTGACACCGGCGATAAGATTGTGGACATCACCACACTTGCCATCGACAGCGTGGACTGCCGTTACTTTTATCCCTCTGCTGCCGTGGCTAAGCGTTACGATGACGAGCATCCGCCGGTTAGCGACGTCCATTATGAGTCGGCCGACTCGCTTCCGTGGCACGTCACTGGTGGCCATCTGAGCCTTACCGGCAGTAGCGCCGTCTATGCCCTTTCCGGCAAGTCGCCGGCTTCGGGACTGGATATGGAACATCTGGCAGTCTCCGGCGTGAACATTGAGATTGACAGCCTCAGCAACGAGGGCGTTAAGACTGCTCTGAGCATCCGCAACCTCACGGCTCGTGAGCGTTGTGGGTTGGAACTCCGCAGCGGTAAGGGGTATGTGGCTCTGGATGAGAATAGTATCACGGCTCGTGGCGTGGAGCTCAAGACCATGATGAGCCACCTGACACTCGACGCTTATCTCAACAATTCTTTCCTCGATGCCGGTAACTCCACCGGACGTGCCAGCCTCAAAACGGACATGAACATCGCGCTCCAGGAGGTGACTATGGCCATGCCGGGCTTGTTGCCTATGCTCGACAATGTGCCTCAGCACCGGCCGCTTTCGGTTCACGGTGTTATGAGCGGTACTCCGCGGCAGATGCATATCGACAATCTCGTGGCCGACTTGCCTGGATGCGCCCAAGCCAAAATCAGAGGCGACCTCTTTAACGTGATGGATATGGACCGTCTGGGTGGCGACGTCGCTTTCGATGTGGATATCGCTAACGTCGCCTTCGTGAAACCCACGCTAATGGACAAGGCTATGCGCGACCAGGTTGACATTCCGCCCATGTCTCTCACCGGCCACGCCGGTTTCGGAGGCGGTGAGTATAGTGGCGCGGGACGTGTCAGGCTCGCCTCTGGCGAACTGCTCGCCGACGGCCGCTTCAACGGCAACTCGCAGCGGTATAAGTTGGATGCTACTCTCAACTCCTTTCCCGTTCAGCGTTTCCTTCCCAAGATGGGAATTGGCGAACTCACAGGCCATGTGCAATTTGAGGGCAATGGCTTCGATATATCTCAACCCGGTACCGCCATCGATGCCCGTGTGGACATGAGCAGCGTGGGCTACAACAATGCTATCTACCGCGACCTTTACGCCGATGTCCGACTCAACGGCGGCGCCGCCCGTGGCACTCTGCGCTCCTACAACAAGAACTGTGACCTCGATGTTGACTTCTCCGGCTCAGTCAGCGGCGATGAGTACCGCTTCATGGCCGAAGGCGCTATTAAAGACCTTAACCTCGGGGCTCTGAAACTTTATGACGGTGAATGTTACGGACGTATGAACCTCAGCGCCGACGGTGTGGTGAACCTCAAGACCATGAACAACGATGTTAAGGTGAATGTCACTAACATGAATTGGCACCTCAACGGCGACGAGTTCTTTACTAACTCGGCTCAGGCGTCGTTCTTTTCCGACAACTCCTCTGTTCATGCCACGCTCGACAACGAGGACACGCAGTTGCGCTTCTCCTCGGCTTGTGGACTCGACACTTTGCTCACGCGTTTCAGCCGCAGTGCCGACATCGCCATGATGCAGTTCAGCAAGAAGTGGATTAACATCGACACTCTCCAGCAGGCGCTACCGCCGTTTGACCTGTCTTTGAACATGGGCTACAATGGCCTCGCACAGCGGTTTGCACGCAAGTACGACTTGGACTTCAAGGACGCTTCTCTGCAAATGAGAAACGATTCCACAATCAATGCCGATGCCGTGGTCAATGCCCTCCGTGTGGGCACCACGCAAATCGACACACTCACCTTCCATGCCAATGAGTACAAGAATAAATATCTGGCCTTCGAAGCGCACATGGGCAATCGCCCCGGGACTTGGGACGAGTTTGCCACTGTCGATGTGCATGGCGGTGTGCTCGGCTCTGTCGTTGACTTCCTCGTGGAGCAGCGAAATATCCGTGGCGAGCAGGGATATCGCCTTGGATTGAATGCCCGCCTCGACAAGGATATGATCGACGTGCGCCTGTTCCCCAAGGAACCTATTATTGGCTATCGAAAGTGGAGCGTTAATGAGGGTAACTACATGAATGTCAACTATCAGAATTTCGATATGAACGCTAATCTGCGCCTGCGGAGCGACTCCAGTGTCGTGGCAATAACCACCGTCCCTAATGAGGCACGTGGACGTGACGACGTGCGGCTCCAAATCGAAAATCTTCTGCTACAAGAGTGGGCGCAGATGCTGCCGTTTGTCCCGGAAATCAAGGGTAGGGCTGATGCCGACATTATGCTCACCTACGATGGAAAGTCTGTTTGGGGCGACGGTAAGGTCAATCTCAGCGACTTTAAGTATGAGCGTCGCAAGATTGGCAACATCGCCCTGATGTCTAAACTTACCTTCGACCCCGATAGGGGCAGTGTTAACGTCAATGCCGATATGGAACTCAATGGTGCCAAGGTGGCTTTTGCCTATGGCGTGCTGAACGATTCCACTCTGGAAAATCCCATGAATGTGACCCTGAAAATGGACCGATTCCCGCTTAGCAAGGTCAGCCCCTTCATACCCGGACGCCTCATTCGGCTGCGCGGTTATGTCAATGGCGACTTGGCGGTTACCGGCTCCATGGATAAACCTGTACTTAACGGCTACATCGAGCCCGACTCCGCCGCCGTCTATCTGCCTCGATACGGCAGCCAACTGCGTCTCTCCCAGACGAGGATTCCTATGGAGAACAGTGTAATCAAATTCTCTGATTTGGGTATAATCGGCATCAATGATAACCGAGTTAATATGAATGGCTCTGTCGATATCAGCGACCTGAGCAATATGCTCATCGACATCCGTCTTGCGGGACGTAACGTGCAGTTCGTCGGCAGTGAGCAGCGTCGCATCAGCGAGGTTTTCGGTAAGGGATTTGTTGACCTCACGGCTTCTGTTAAGGGCAACGGCAAGTCCTTAAAAGTGAATGCCGACGTGGCTCTGCTCCCCACCTCCAACATCACTTATGTGCTCAAGGAGGACATCTCCACTGTCACCAATACGAGCATGAGGGATATGGTCACGTTCGTCAATATGAATGATACCACCACGGCCATGGCTGCTGAAGAAGTGGTCACCACCAGCACCGCTATGGACGTTCAGGCTAATGTCCGGATTGAAGAGGGCGCAAAACTCAATGCTTATCTGTCCGAAGACGGAAATGACTATCTCAGTATCGTGGGAAATGGTTCGCTGAAGTACACCATTGATTTTGCCGGTAAAGATAATCTGGTGGGACGCCTCATCGTGGAGAGTGGAAAGGTGAGATATTCTCCGCCGGTGATTTCCACTGTGAACTTTGAGTTCGACCAGGGTAGTTACATCGAGTGGACCGGAGCGCTGATGAATCCGCAACTCCATGTGAGTGGCTTCGAGAAAAAGCGTACCAGCGTCGCTAACAGCGACGGTGGCTCTCGACTCGTGGATTTCATCATAAAGATGAATGTGGGAAACACGCTCAGCAACATGGACCTGAAGTTCGACCTTGAAGCCGGCAATGACGCGTCTGTGGCTAACGACCTCCAGACCATGACTGAGCAGCAACGCTCCACAGCCGCTATGAATATGTTGCTCTATGGCTCCTATAAGGGCGTGAACGAGAGTAGCGCCAGTGGGTTCAGCACTTCAGGCGCGCTCAACTCCTTCCTCGCTTCGCAACTCAACAGCTGGGCGGCGAAGTCGCTCAAGGGCATTGACCTTAACTTCGGAATTAATCAGTACGAGGCGGGAACCAACGGGCGTTCCAAAACAGAGACCAGCTACTCCTACCGCTTGTCTAAGTCTCTCTTCAACGACCGCTTCAAGATTGTTGTCGGCGGTGAGTATAGTACCGATGCTTCCAGTGAGGTGAACTTCTCGCAGAACCTCATTAACGACATCTCTTTTGAGTACTATCTCTCCGACTCCGGAAACCAATACGTGCACCTCTTCCGGCACACCGGTTATGAAAGTGTGCTCGAAGGGCAGATTACCACCACCGGTGTGGGCTACGTGATTAAGCGAAAATTGTACGACCTCAGGCATATCTTCAGACGCAACCCTAAGCCGCAACCTCAGCCCGAACCTTCCGCTGTCTCCGACTCGGCTCTGATGGCGATGCCTGTGCGTAACGATTCTATTGATGTGAAAAAGGCAGCAAATAATGATTAAGCGAAACCACATATTAATGCGCCTCATGGCTGTGCTGGCAGTGCCATTGCTGCTGGCGGCTTGCTCCACTACCAGTAAGTTGCGACCGGGCGAAACGCTCTATACGGGCGTGAAGAAGCTCAGCTACACCAGCGATTCCACTCAGATTGAAAGCTCGGTGAAAGACCAGATTTTCTCCGCTATAAACGTTAAGCCCAATAATCCGCTCTATTCTCCGTACTACCGCACGCCTTTCCCCATCGGCCTCTGGGTCTATAATCACTGGGACAGCAAGGCTAAGGGGCTGAAAGGTTGGCTCTATAAAAAACTTGTCTCTTATCCTGTGCTCATCAGCCGCGTACGCCCCGACACGCGCGTGCAGATGATTAACACGCTATTGCAGGACAACGGTTACTTCGACTCGGAGGCAAGTTATGAACTGCATTACAAGGACTCCACTCAGAAAATGGCGAAAATCAGTTATGACGTCCATGTAAAGGAGCCTTACAGAATCAGCCGCGTGATGTATCTCGAAGACAGCACTCATCTCACTCACCTCATCGATTCGGTGGCTATTGCCGACAGTTATTTCAAGCCGGGGAGTCGATATTGTCTGGACTCACTGAACTCGGTTAGAATAAACATCGCTAATTCTCTCCGTGATAGGGGCTATTATTACTACCGACCTGAATACATCGAATATCGTGCCGATAGTGTGGAACGAAAAGGACAAATCGCTCTCCAAATGGTGGAGGTGCCGGGCCTTCCGCCTGAGGCCCACGAGCAGTTTGTCGCTAATGATGTGTGGGTAACAGTGAGGGGGTCAGCAGAGCAGACTGTCCCCGATACGGTGTATTTGAAAAACTGCACCGTGGTGCGAATGGAACCGGTTCATGTGAAAAACAGCCTGATTGCACGCAATATCATGTGGCGGAAAGGGCGCCCGTTTAGGGTGAGCAGCATGGACCGGATGCAGATGCTCCTCTCTCGCACAGGCGTCTTCAGCGACATTGATATGCAGGCAGTGCCGCTCGATAGTGTCAATGCCGATGGAAAGCGGCTGATGAATCTTATGATTTCATGCAAACTTGATGCGCCCTATGAGGTTAAGTTCGAGGTGCAGGCCACGTCCAAGTCTAATAGTTATATCGGCCCGGGAGTTGACCTCGGTATCTCACACAAGAATGTGTGGGGCGGGGGAGAGCAGCTTTCTGCAAAAGTTCGTGCCGGTTACGAGTGGCTTACGGCTAAGGGGGGCAGTGGCGGCGGAAGCACAAATTCTTACGAGTTTGGTGGCGAGATTTCTCTTGCGTTACAGCGCCTGCTCGCCCCGTCGTTCGTTGATCGCTCTCGGCGGTATGTCAACTGGACGCGTTTCTCCATCAGCGGGAGCATTCTTAACCGTCCTAACTACTTCAAGATGATGAAACTCGGCGGCAAAATCTCCTGGGAATGGCATGCCAACAAACATTCGCTTAATGAGTTCACTCCGTTCAAACTCACTTATACCAAACTGCTCAGTCAGACGGATAAGTTCGTCGAGGCTATCTCATCTAACCCCGCGCTGGCTCTTAGTTTCAGCAACGTGTTCATACCCATGATGCAGTATAACTACACCTATGACAAGTCTTTCGGCTCTAATGATATAACGTTCTCGGCTGGTGTGGCCGAAGCCGGAAATCTCTTCTCCGGTATTTGGCGCGTGTGCGGCGTTAAGGGAACTAAGAAAATGCTCGGAACTCCTTTCTCCCAGTTCGTTAAGGCGCAGGCACAGGTTGTGTGGAAACGCTATCTTGGCGAAAGTTGTGTAGCGGCGCGTGTGTTCGTGGGAGCCGCATATGCCTATGCCAATTCGGAGGAAGTGCCATTCAGTGAACAGTTCTACGTCGGCGGCGCAAACTCTATCCGGGCGTTCGCTGTGCGCTCCATCGGTCCGGGTAGCTATGCTCCGGCTAAGCGTGACGTCTATTCGTTCTATGACCAGACCGGTACATTCAAGTTCGAGACTAACTGGGAATACCGGTTCCCGCTTTTCAGCTATTTCAAGGGGGCCGTCTTTGTGGATGCCGGTAACGTGTGGCTTCTGCGCGACGACCCGTACAGGCCCGGTGGAAAACTCACCGCCAAGAGTTTCTTCAAGGATATGGCTCTCGGAACCGGCGTCGGACTCCGCTTCGACATGCAGATGATTGTGGTCCGCGCCGACCTGGGCTTCGCCATCCACGCTCCTTACGATACAGGCAAGTCCGGATACTACAACATCCCAAAGTTCAAGGACGGCATCGCCTTCCACCTCGCCATTGGATACCCCTTCTAAACTAGCACTTGTGTAATTACCTGGCTGTCATTGTGTTAGTGTTGGTTGTGCCTCGTCGGGTACACTTGTTTTGTGTGTAAATGAAAATTATTTCACTTGATTTTATTTGTTTTTGTTAATAAAATTTTGTTTTGCAAACAAAAAAACACTATTTTTGTACTCAAAATAAAATTATATCAAGAAATGAAACGTGTTTTTATTTACATTTCCATCGCAATTTTGTCGATGAGTTGTAGCGCTGGACTGAATAGCACCGGCAATACAAATTCTGTGAACAGAAATGATTTTGGCGATAACGTGGATCAGCCCATACACAGGCTGCGCCCCCAACAGCCGCAAACAGTGGATTACACACAACCTGCCGAACAGCAGTCAGAACATGTTCAGGGCGGTACGCTCACGGCTAAGCGTGTCTCTGCCGCAAGTGGCTCATGCGCTTGCTGTGGCGAAGTGTGCAACTGTTGCGATAAGGCTTTGTGCCGTGGCACTTCTCTCGCAATCCCGGCTGGGGCCGAAGGCGATGGCAAGGACCTTATGCGCTCACTGCTCAACAAGAACTACGATATTGTTGAATATGATTTCACCCCCGACGTGCCCAAAGCAATGGTCTGGATCGACGAACCGGTAACCGAGCAGAAAGACGACCTTATGAAGGAAATGAACCAGAACGGTAGCCGTGTGATGCCGCGTAGCGCGTCAATGGCGCAGACCGACAACGATATGTACTTCTATTTCACTACCGGTATCGACAAACCTGAACGTCTCCGTTTCAGAATTCAGTATTATGCCGACGACCCTCTGGAGTATAGCAGCATCAAATTCCTCATCGACGGATTTGACTATGAGTATGTGCCGGGCAAGACTAATCGTGGACGCGAAGGAAAAAGAATGTACTGGGAGAATAGCGACGAACCGCTCAAGTCCTCCGACAAGGACCTCGTCTATGCGCTTAGCCACTGCAACTGGGCTCGTGCCACTATCGTGGGAGACCGTGGCGTGAATCACGTGCGTATGCTCACCGACGCTCAACTCAAGGCGTTCTACAACACGCTGAAACTCTACCTCCTGCTCGGAGGTGAACTCTGATAAGTTGAATCAAATAGCGTGTTAAGATTAGCAATAATCTCATAAGTGATTGGTAATCCCATATCGGCTATCGGCGCATCCAGTAGCCGATATGGGTGAAAAAAGAAGGGCATAGGGATTTCGTTCCTTATGCTCTTTTTCATTTACACCCAATTCTAACTGATTGGGCGAAATTGAGACTCTTTTTTTTACAGTTTGATTTCTGTCTTAAGAGATGTGCATTAAAGCAGCTTCACATCAACAACTTTCTCAGCTTCGTCGCTTTCAACGGCAACTTTTCCCTCGCGGGCAAGCCAACCAAGAGCTGCGAAGATTTCCTTCTCTTTCAACTTCGTTGCTTTCTTGAGGCCCTTCAGTTCCAGCGCGCCTTCAGCATCGTTAAGAGCGTTCCAAACGGCTCCTGCCCAAAGTCCAATAGTTTCAACGTTCATAATTGTAATAAATTTAGTTAATAAATATGTCTGTGTTTTTTCGTGTTCTAAATTAAAACATGTTTCAAACACGATGCAAAATTAGTGCGATTTTATGTTGTAAAACATATTTTTGACCTAAAATGTTAGATTTCTGAAATGCAAACGTTTGCACCATGCCGCATAATAACAAAATAGCCCCCAGCATATTGGAGGCTTATTGTGGGTGTTGACGGATTCGAACCGCCGACCCTCTGCTTGTAAGGCAGATGCTCTGAACCAGCTGAGCTAAACACCCTTGCTTCGCTAAAAGCACCGCAAAGTTAGTCCTTTTCTTTCACTTGAGCAACACTTTTGCTCGTTTTTTCTGCTTCCGAGCGTACTTTTTGCTCTTTACTCCTTGTCGCACCGCCGGTATTAGCTCTTCTTGCGGTAGCTCACTATAGCCCATACCCACAGCACTGTGGCCATTAGGCATAGGCGCCATAGTTGTGGCAGTAGCTCGCCCAGCCCGGCATCTTTGAGATAGAGGGTGCGCATTGTCTCCATGAAGTACCTCATCGGATTTATCAGTGTCAGTGTCTGTGCCCATTGTGGCATGCTGGCCACCGGTGTCAGAAGCCCGCTCATCAGCATGAATATCATTATAAAGAAGAACATTGTGAGTGCTGCCTGCTGTGTGGTGTTGCTGTAGTTGGAAATAATGAGACCCAGACTGGCTACCACAAGGCAGAACGCAATGGCGAACACATAGATCGCTCCTATGCTTCCAGCAGGGACAAATCCGTGTATGGCTTTGGACAGCAACATGGCGAATGATAGCAGGAATATGCCCACAGCCGCGTAAGGTATCAGCTTCGACAGTATGAACTCAGTGCGTCCCACAGGCGTAACGTTAATTTGCTCTATGGTGCCTTTCTCTTTTTCTCCCACTATGTTAAGCGCAGGTAGGAATGCCACAAGTAGTACCAGAAGCATCGCCATCAGCGCCGGTATCATGTAGAGTTTGTAGTCCAGGGTGCTGTTGTACAGGAAGCGTGGTGCCACATTATACCCCGCCACAAGCGTCTGCGTCCCGTTAAGTCCTTCTTCGTCGCGTAACTGGGCTGCGTAGTCCGCTATTATCTGAACAAGATAAGATGTCCCCATGGCTCCTTTCATACCATTCACGGCGTTGCCGGCAATGAATACGTTCGCCGTGCCTGTGGTTACAAGGTTTTTCTCAAAATCAGGCTCTATTTCCACTATGATGTCGGCTTCGCACGATTCTATGGTAGCCAGCGCCTTCTCGTAGGAGGGGAAGACTCCCACCAGATTAAAGTACATCGATGCCGTGATTTTGAGAACAAGCCTTTGCGACAGGGGGCTGTGGTCGTTGTCCACCACGCTGAACTTCAGGTTCTTTATCTCTTGCGTGGCAATTCGCGGTATCACGTTGATTATCGCTATAGGAAGTATCAGGAATATGATGGGCAGTATCTTGTTGCGCATCATTTGCTTGAATTCTTTCTCTATTAGATATTTAAGTGCCATAAGTCAGGGGTGTCTATAGTCGTTTCTTGAATGTGGACAGGGATAAGGTTATCAGCACCAATGCCATTATGCTGAGGATTGCGGTCTCCTGAATCACATACTTCACGGCCACGCCTTGTATCATCAGTTTCCGCACGGCGCTCACGTACCACCGGGCTGGTATCACCGTTGACACTCGTTGAAACACAGTCGGCATACTCTCTATCGGGAAAGCCATTCCTGAGAAATAGATTGTGGGAATGATGAGCAACAGTGATATTATCATGGCGGCTAGTTGGTTACTTACGAGTGTGGAGATGAGCAGTCCCAGTGCCAGCGACACCAGAATGTAGAGTAAGGATAATCCGAGGAAAACGGGCATACTGCCGGCGAATGGTAGTCCCAGCAGGTAGTGCCCCAGCAGCAGGATTGTGGTGAGGTTAACGCACGATATCGCAAAGTAGGGCACAAGTTTGGCCATGATTATCACAAATGGGGGAAGCGGTGATGCAAGCAGCACTTCCATTGTACCTGTTTCTTTTTCTTTCACTATGGCGATGCTTGTCATCATGGCGCATATCAGCAGCAGTATCATGCCCATCACTCCGGGCACGAAGTTGTATTCGCTTTTCAGTTGCGGATTGTAGAGCATCCGGGTGGTGGAAACTATGTTGTAGGGTATGCTGCGGCCGTTTTTCTCTGCCATCTCTTGGGCAAAGCCCATAAGTATCTGTTGCGCGTATCCGGCGCGTGTCGAGGCTTGGTTCGGCTCGCTCCCGTCAATCAGGAGCTGAATGCTCCCTGCTCCTGTGTGCCCCAGTTCTTGCGAAAATTCTGAGCCTATTACGAGTGCTATGTCTATCTCTCCTTTTCTGAATGCTTCATACACCTGCTCCACCGAACTGCATTCTGCCGTGAGCGTGAAATATCGGTTGCCGGCAAATCGGTCGTGGATCTTGCCGGTTATCTCGTCTTTGGCCATGTCGCAGATTGCCAGACGCGAGTTCTTCACTTCGGTGGTAAGTGCAAAACCGAATAGAACCATCAGAATCACAGGCATAACCACAAGTATCATCATGGTGCGTGTGTCGCGCGCTATGTGCTTGAATTCTTTCTGGACAAATATTTGAAATTGCTTCATAATGTCGGGTTTTGTGCGGTTGGTTCTTATGAATCGCTCCTTGTTGCGGTGCGGGCAAGCGACAGGAACACGTCGTACAGGCTGTTGGCCCTGAACTGCGCCTTCAGAGCGTTCGGTGTATCCAGCGCTTTAATCTGGCCGTCAACCATAATGCTCACGCGGTCGCAGTATTCGGCCTCGTCCATGTAGTGGGTGGTGACAAACACCGTGATTCCGTTGTCGGCCGCTTTGTAGATTAGCTCCCAGAACTGCCGCCGTGTAATTGGGTCCACTCCGCCGGTGGGCTCATCCAGAAACACAATCTTTGGCTCGTGGAAGATGGCCAGTGAGAACGCGAGTTTCTGCTTCCAGCCGAGCGGCAGCAATTTCACCAGTGTGTCTTTTTCCTTGATGAGGTCAAGTTCTGTGAGCAAGGTGTGGGTCTTCTCCTTAATCTGTTTCCGCCCCATTCCGTATATGCCGCCGAATAACTTCAGGTTCTCAGATATGCTCAGGTCGTTGTATAATGAGAATTTCTGACTCATGTAGCCTATGTTCCGTTTCACCTGCTCCGATTCTGTAGCCACATCGTATCCCGCCACCTGTGCCCTTCCTTCCGACGGAATCGACAGACCGCACAGCATTCTCATGGCGGTGGTCTTTCCGGCTCCGTTGGCTCCCAGAAAGCCGAATATCTCGCCTTCTTTCACGTTGAAGGTGATATGGTCGGTAGCGGTGAACTCTCCGAATCTTTTCGTCAGGCCCTCGGCCACAATCACATAGTTATCTTTCATCGTAGTCGGTTTTCAGTAGTGACATGAAACAGTCTTCTATCGTGGGCTTCGCTTCGCTTATCTCTATTCCGCTCAGTCCATGTCCGCCCAGGTAACGCATCAGGTCGGCCGGTGCGGCATTCTCCTTTACGCTCAGGTGGAATGTCTCGCCGAATGAAAATGAGCTTTCGGTATTCTCCCATTTTTTCAGTACGGTGAGGAGCGTGTGCATCTGCTCGCATTTAACGTTCCATAGCGTCTTGTCGTATTCATCTATTATATGTTGCGGCGTGTTCACTTTCAGGAATGAGCCTTCTTGTATAAGGGCTATCCTGTCGCACTGCATGGCCTCGTCCATATATGGCGTTGACACCATGATGGTTATGCCGTGACGCTGCTGGAGTTTCTTGAGCATTTCCCAGAATTCCTTTCGCGACACGGGGTCAACTCCGGTGGTGGGCTCGTCCAGAAACAGCACGCGTGGCGCGTGAATCAGGGCACAGCACAGAGCCAGCTTCTGTTTCATTCCGCCTGAAAGTTTACCTGCTCTTCTGTCCTTGAATCGCTCTATCTGGGCGTAGATGTCGGCTATTAGCCCGCAGTTCTCTTCTATTGTAGTTCCGAATATCGTGGCGAAGAATCTGAGGTTCTCTTCTATCGTCAGGTCTTGATATAGAGAGAACTTGCCAGGCATATACCCGATTCGTTTGCGTATTTGTCTGTAGTCTTTCTGAACGTCCAGCCCATCTACGTGGGCCTCGCCGCTGTCGGGAAGAAGTAGTGTGGTGAGAATGCGGAACAGCGTGGTTTTCCCTGCTCCGTCCGGACCTATCAGTCCGTAAATCTCGCCTTCTTCCACTCCAAGGCTCAGTCCGTGCAGGGCTTTGGTCTTGCCTCGGTTGTAGGTTTTTGTCAGGCTGTTGGCTTCAACAATCATAACATTTCTTTTCGTGTTTGCCGAGTTCAGAATTTCACGTCTCCGTACATACCTCGCTTTATCAGTCCGTCGTTTGTTACGCTGATTTTTATGGCATATACCAGATTCGCTCGCTCCGCCCTGGTCTGTATGGTTTTGGGCGTGAATTCGGCTTTGTCTGAAATCCACGTTATTGTGCCTTCGTATGCTTTGCGCTCATCTGTGCCGCTGTCGGCGAAAACGGTCACTTTCTGGCCTAATTTCAGCGTCGTTACTTGCTCGGCTGTTACGTAGGCTCTGAGTTTCATGTCGCTGATGTTTGCCACTTTTAGAAGTGCTTTGCCGGGTGTGGTGTATTCTCCTTGCTCGGCATATTTGCTCAGCACCACTCCGCTGATGGGACTGGTGATGTTATTGTCGGCGATTTTGTCGTCAATCTGAAGTATCTGCGCGTCAATGCTGGCACTCTGCTTGTCTATGCTGCTGTTGGCAGTGCTGATTTGCTCGTTTGTGGCATCAATCTGTTTCTGCAGGGTGCTTATTTGGTAAGTGATGTCGTCCACTTGTTTCTGTGTGGCGGCATTGTCTCGCACGAGCTCTTGGAAACGCTGTCGCTCGCGTTGCAGGTTGGCAATCTGCTGGCGGAGCGATGCCACTTGCGCGCTCTGACTTAGTTTGCGGCTCGCTGTTGCGCTTTTTGTCGCCCTCAGTTGCTCCTTCTGTAATTGTAGTTGGGCAGCATCTATTTTCCCTATCACTTCGCCGGCGCTTACTTGAGTGCCTTCCTCCACATTCAACTCTGTGATTTCTCCTGCGCCTTTTGCGCTTACGATTACGTCGGTGGTCTCAAATATGCCGGTTGCGTCCCACTCTTGTTCTTTCTCGGTGCAGGCAGTTGTGGCAACTGCGCACATAATCAGTAATGATAATTTTATGGCTTTCATAATTATTTTATTTTCATTGGTTAAGTGTATGCTTTAGTGTGTAAATCTGCTTCAGCAACTCTATCTCATGAGTGCTTTTGGATATGCGGGCTTCGTTCTCGTTGTTTATTTCGCGAATGAGGTTGCTGGTGTCTATTATGCCGTGCTGGAGCTTGGATTCGGCTGCCTTTCTCACGGTTTCCCGCAGTGAAATAATTCTGTCATCGTCGGCGAGCAGTTTTCTTTGTCCTGCGATAGCCTCGTCCTCTTGCCGTGTCTTGAGGTTGTTGTTAAATAGGAACACTTCGCGCTGGTTCTCAATGCTCTTGCGCTCCAGCGCCAGCTTCGCGCGGTCGTTCTTGTTCGTGTAGAGATTGCTTATGTTCCAGGTTATGCGTGCTCCTATCAGTCCGTTAAGTGTGGGAGAGCGGTGATACATATCATGAAACATGTCGTAGCCGGTGTAGCCGTAATAGCCCTGGGCAAATAGGCTGATGCGTGGCATCAGGCCGCTCTTTAGCGATTTCTCTTGTGCCGAGGTGAGTTGCAGTCGCTTGTCCAGTAGCGACAGTTCCGGCCTGTTCACTTCGTGCGACACCATGAGTTCTGCGGGTTTTTCAAGTTTACCTATATCTTTCTCGTCCTTACCTATTAGCAGCGACAGCACTTTCGTGTACCCGCTCCGCATGGTTTGTAACTGGGTGTTCTGTTGCTCGGCTTTCAGCACTTCGGCTTCCACACTCGCAACGTCGGCTCCGCTGGCTGTGCCCCCCTTCTGCATCCGTTCCAACTTTTCTTTATTGGCGCTTAGGGTGGAGATGAGAGTCTTGTTTAGGTTGATTCTCTCCTCTATCAGTAGCATCCCGAAATACACTTCGTTCACGCGTTCGCGTATTCCGTACATGTCCACGTCGGTCTGCGCTCTTTGCACCTCGTTCTGGAGCCGGGCCACATTCTGGGCGTTTTTTATCGCTCCGCCTTCCCACACTGTCTGGTTCACGTCCAGACCTATGCGGTACTGCGCTTTGCTCAGGCCCTTGAGGTTTCCGCCCATTTCTGTGAGGATTGTGGTCAGTTGCTCAGGTAGGGCGGCTACTCGGTTTTGGAGGGTTGCTTGTGCGCTTGCGCTGATTTGTGGAAACCAACCCTTTGCTATGTTATCCACCGTGTATTCTGTCACTTTGTCCAGTACGTCGTATTGCTTTAGCAAGGGGTAGTTGTCTTGTGCCAGACTCTGGCATTCCTCTAATGTGATGGCTTGTGACGGTGACATGGCTATCCACATCAGAATAAGGGCTAAGGATGTGATTCGTTTTGACATTTTCATCTTATTTTAATAGTCGTGAACGTATTACGGCCGATAATTCTTTCTTGCGGTTGAGCAGGAATTCCTCGTACGATTCTTCAAACAGTATGCCTGCGCATTCCATAAGGAGCGGCCGGGTGAGGAAGGGAAATATGTTAATCGACAGGATGTCGTAGAGCAGGTCTATAGCCCGCACGTTCTTAAATAGGCCTTTCTCCACGTTGATGTCTATCTCTTTCTGCAGCATTTCCGAAATGCTTTTCCCATAGAGTTTCACGAATGGTGTAAACTTGTTTATATTGTCGGGGTTCGTCAGTACCTGGCTTACGATAAACTGCGGCAGGAGGGGATTCTCTCGCAAGAAGTCGAAGTGCGCTAAAAACCCGCTTTCTATCCTTTCTATCAGAGGTAATTCTTTGTTCACGCTGAACGCGTTGATAAATGACTTGGCCAGTAATCCCGTCTTCTCGTTCAGAACTTCGTGAAACAGGTTCTGCTTGGTGCTGAAATAGTAGTGGAGTAGTGCGTGATTCACACCGGCACGCTTGGCTATATTTAGCATCTTTGCTCCGTCGTAACCGTTCTGCATGAATTCTGTCTCAGCAGCCAGCATTATTTGTTGCTTTGTGGTGGTCTCCTTGTTGTCCATATTTTCGTTTAACAAAGTTATTTAACAAAATTGTTAATGCAAAATTAGGTTTTACTTTTAATCTGTGCAAATAAAATGTATTATTTTTGAAAAAAACATATACTCATAGTGTTTCTGGCTCTAAAAAGTGTCCGCTTTTCATACTAATTTGCTGTTTTTTTAGTTAATAATGTAGAGACATTTTTTTTGACCGATGAACACTGCACCAAAAGATATCAATAAAGACATGGCACAGCGCATTGAGCAGCATTTGGCTAAGCCTGTGTTCAAGTTGGTGGGCGAAGTGGCCGACCGGCTTGGACGTGAGTGCTATGTGGTGGGGGGATATGTAAGGGATATTTTCCTGGAACGTCCCTCCGACGATATGGATTTCGTGACCGTGGGCAGCGGAATTGAGGTGGCTCAGGCTGTGGCTCGGCGGCTGGGTAACAAATCCTCTCTTGCGGTGTTTAAGACTTATGGCACAGCACAGGTCAAGGCGCGCGGGATGGAACTGGAGTTTGTGGGCGCCCGGCGCGAGTCCTATAACAGGCAGAGCCGCAATCCTATCATTGAGGATGGAACGCTCAGTGACGACCAGCACCGGCGTGATTTCACTATCAACGCTATGGCTATCTCGCTCAACGCAGCATCTTATGGTCGCTTGCTCGACCCGTTTGATGGTGTCGGAGACTTGAAACGAAAAATCATCCGTACTCCGCTCGACCCGGATATAACTTTCAGCGACGACCCCCTGCGTATGATGCGTGCGGTGAGGTTTGCTACGCAGTTGGGCTTTGACATCTTTCCCGATACCATGGCCGCGATTCGGCGTAACAGGAAGCGTATCGGAATCATCACCCGCGAGCGCATTGCAGAGGAATTGATGAAGATAATCCGTGCCGACAAGCCATCACGTGGTTTTGAACTGCTTATGGAATGTGGCCTCTTGCCTCTGATTTTCCCGGAATTGGCTGCACTCAACGGAGTGGAGGCGGTGAATGGGCGCGCGCATAAGGATAATTTCAAGCACACTATGCAGGTGCTCGACACTGTGGCTGCTCAGACGCGGAATGAGTGGCTGAGATGGGCCGCATTGCTTCACGACATTGGTAAGCCTGCAACTAAGAAATGGGACGCAACTATTGGCTGGACATTCCATAACCATAACTTCGTGGGTGAGAAATTGATACCGCGCATTTTCTCCAAGATGCGCCTGCCGCTCAACGAGAACATGAAGTACGTCAAGAAATTGGTGGGGTTGCACATGCGCCCTATTGCGCTTGTTGAGGATGAAGTTACCGATTCTGCGGTTAGGAGGCTTTTGTTCGATGCCGGCGATGACATCGACGACCTGATGTTGCTCTGCAATGCCGACATCACTTCCAAGAATCAGGAAAAGGTGCGTCGATACCGCGAGAACTTTGAACTTGTCAAGCAAAAACTTGTTGATATAGAGGAAAAGGACCGTGTCCGCAATTTCCAGCCGCCAATCGACGGTGATGAGATAATGACCTCTTTCGGCCTCACGCCATCGCTCCCCGTAGGGCAGATTAAGGATGCCATTAAAGATGCTATTCTGGATGGTGTAATAAGCAACGATTATGCTTCGGCTTATGAGTTGATGATTAAGCGTGCCGCTGAAATCGGGCTAAAGCCTGTTAATGAAGCATCCGTGAGTTACACCTTCATGGACGGCACTCCGGTAGGAAACTTGCTTCTTGCGGCCGATGAGCAAGGAATCGTCTTCTGTGATATGTTCAGTGGGTCCCCCGATTCTGTCATGGCAAAGTTAGGTGGGGTAGCGGCTAAACTGGGATTTCCGGTGAAGCAGCAGGCGCTTCCCTTACTGCGGCGTGCCACTGAGCAGTTGAGTGAGTATTTCGCCGGTCGTCGTCAGGTGTTCGACCTGCCTTTGCACTTGGTTGGTACGGTGTTCCAGTTGCGCGTGTGGAGCGTTCTGCGGACTATCCCTTATGGGACGACCGTAAACTACCGTCGGGAGGCTGAACTGGCCGGTTCCGAACGCGGCTACCGTGCTGTGGCGCAGGCTAATCACCTCAACCCGGTGTCAATCATCGTCCCGTGTCACCGTGTGATCGCTTCCGACGGAAGCCTTGGAGGCTATGGCGGCGGTGTGGAGAACAAGCGTATTCTCCTCAGCATTGAGCAGTCTGTAATTGTTTGAGTTAGAACTATGATAGCGCAAAGATTAGGGTTTCAGGATAAGGTGAGTGAATTTGCCCTGGCAAATGGCTTGTTACCTGCCGACCGTGTGGATGGAAAGTTGCTTGTCGCGCTCAGCGGTGGAGCCGACAGTGTGGCGTTGTTGCTCGTATTGCGCCGGCTTGGCGTTAATGTGGTGGCGGCCCATTGCAATTTCCATTTGCGTGGCGCTGAGAGTGACCGCGACGAGAAGTTTGTGCGTGAACTCTGTGACCGCGAGGGCGTTGCGCTTGTGGTTAAGGACTTTGATGTTCCGGAATATATGGCTCAGCATGGCGTGAGTGTGGAAATGGCTTGTCGTGATTTGCGCTATGCTTGGTTCGCCCACTTGCTCACGAGTGCCGGCTGCGAGTTTGTGGCCGTGGCTCATCATCGCGACGATAATATTGAGACGTTTTTCCTCAATGCCTTGCGCGGAACGGGCATCGCCGGACTAATGGGCATGCATCCGCGTAACGGTCGTGTGGTGCGTCCGCTTCTTTGCGTTTCTCGGACTGAGATTGAGGATTATCTGGCCGGAATGGGCCGTTCTTATGTTACCGATAGCACTAATCTGGAGTGCGACGTAAAGCGAAATAAATTAAGGAATAAGGTGCTACCATTGCTCGATGCCGAGTTCCCGGGATGTCGTAACGCATTGGAGAAGACGTTGAGCAATGTTCTGGAGTGCGGCAATCTCTATGCCGAGGGAGTGAGTCTCATGCGTCAGATTGTTTGCGATGAAGTGAATGACGAGGGCGAAGTGGTTATCGACGCTGATTGTCTTCTGTCGATGTCTAACCCTGTCATGCTTCTCTTTGAGATTCTTAAGCCGCGTGGCTTCAAAAAGGAGCAGTGCATTGCTGCTGTACGCGACATTCGCTCCGGTGGCTCTGTGGGTAACAGATATGAATCGGAACTCTTTGTGTTACGCGTTTATCGTGGTAAACTGAAAGTCTTGCTTCGTCGTGAAGATGCCGATGAAGAATTTGCCCTGAATTTGAACGCAGGACTTGTCTGCGAGCCGGTTGATTTGAAAATCGAGGCTGTGGAAGGCGGCTTATCCGATTCTCTTGGCATTGACGGGAAGCGTGTAATCGCGCTCAGTAATGATGTCTTGAAATGTGATAGGGTGGTGCTTCGCCACTGGCGCGACGGCGATCGTTTCTCTCCCTTTGGCATGAAGGGAAGCAAACTGGTGAGTGACCTTTTCTCTGACTTGCATCTTGAAGATAGGGAGAAAGCCGAAACCTGGATTCTGGATGCCGACGGGGAAATCCTGTGGGTGCTTGGTTATCGTGCCTCACGCCACTTCCCGGTCTCGCCGCACGCTCCGGGCTACCTCCGTCTCACTCTGCTGTGATGGCCGCTATCCGGCTGATGATGCGTCGCAGGCTTGGCTCGTTCTTTGTAATTACTATCCCGTCAGGAGAAAGCAGGTAAAATATGGGAAAATGCGGCAATTCGTAGGTCTCGTTGCCATCTATTTCATGGTTTTTGTCCCATCCGTTGACGATGTGCGTTGGATATTCTGTCTCGCGCCACAGTTCTTCGTCATCAAATGGATAGATACCCACAATGATAAGTTTTTTATCCCTAACCAGTGTGCTCAGTTCCGCAGAGTCGGCAATTCGCTTCTTCACCAGTGAGCACGACTCGCAGTCTGGGTCGTTGAAAAAAATCAGCGTCAGCCGTCCACGGTAGTCTGTGAGGTGGTGCTCTGCGTTGTCGGGTGTGATGAATGTTATGTCAGCTGCCGGTGTGCCCTCTGCGTTCTTGCGTGCGCTTTGCGCCATAATTTCCAGCCTCATTTTTTCGCCTTTCGGTATATTGTCGTGCGTCAGGGCTTGCTCTATGGCGCTCAGGTATAGCCTTTCGTTGTGCATGGTGTCAAGTGGGTCGCCCAGTCGCTGAATGTAACTGAGTTCACTGTCTTTTGCGCCGGCTGTGAACGCGAGAAATATT
This sequence comes from uncultured Porphyromonadaceae bacterium, assembly GCA_937892215.1. Classification (GTDB taxonomy): domain Bacteria; phylum Bacteroidota; class Bacteroidia; order Bacteroidales; family Muribaculaceae; genus Sodaliphilus. Next base: position 41,998 of record CALAVE010000027.1, on the reverse strand, counting down.
GTCGATAATATGAGCAGAAGGCGTGTCATTGTGCTAAAACTGATGATTCAATGTTGCAAAAGTAATAATTTCGCATTAATTTTGCTGTAAATTAGTATTTTTTAATGAAAAAAGTGGCTAAAACCAATGCCGCGCGCTTGCTCGACAAGGCTGGCGTGGCTTATGAACTGATTCCTTACGAGGTCGATGAGAATGACCTCGGGGCCGAACATTTGGCCCAAACCATCGGCGAAGATATACGTCAGGTGTTCAAGACGTTGGTGCTGCATGGCGAAAAGTCGGGGCACTTTGTTTGTGTTATCCCGGGGGGCGAGGAAGTGGATCTTAAAAAAGCGGCTCGGGTGAGTGGTAACAAGAAAGTGGACTTGATTCACATGAAGGAGTTGCTTCCCACCACGGGCTATATCCGGGGTGGTTGCTCGCCTGTGGGCATGAAAAAGTCGTTCCCCACTTACTTCCACAGTTCCTGCCTGGATTTTCCGGTAATATATGTCAGTGCTGGCATGCGTGGTCTGCAGTTCAAGGTTAATCCGCAGGACTTGATAGGGTTCGTTGGTGCGGAGGTTTGTGATTTGATAACTGATAAAAATCAAGAATTATGAAAAACGAAATAGGCAATATATTGAGGCTCACCACATTCGGTGAATCACATGGCGTGGCAATAGGTGGTGTGCTCGATGGCTTTCCTGCCCGTGTGAAAATCAGCATGGAGCGGCTTCGTGAGCAGGTGGCACGTCGTCGCCCGGGGCAGTCGGCCTTGACTACTCAGCGCCGCGAGAGCGACGACGTGGAATTTCTTTCGGGTATTATGGATGGTGTTACGCTTGGCACTCCCATTGGTTTCATCGTTCGCAATGCCGACCAGCGTAGCGCCGACTACGATGAGTTGCGTCAGGTGTTCCGCCCCTCACATGCCGACTACACTTATCAGGCTAAATTCGGCATCCGTGATCACCGTGGTGGCGGCCGTGCGTCGGCGCGAGAAACGGTGGCGCGTGTGGTGGCAGGAGCGCTTGCCGGCCAACTGCTTGAACAGAAAGGTGTAACTGTTTCGGCCTATACGTCTCAAATTGGAGATGTTAGGCTGGAGCGTTCTTATGCCGAACTGGATTTGACCGCTGTCTATGATAACGATGTCCGTTGCCCCGACTCGGCGCTGGTGGCTCCTATGACTGAAGCACTTGCCTCAGCCCGTATGCAGCACGACACTCTCGGTGGTATCGTCTCTTGTGTCGTCTCGGGACTGCCCGCAGGTGTGGGCGAACCTGTGTTCGGCAAGTTGCAGGCGTGCCTTGCTTCGGCCATGATGAGCATTCCGGCTGCGAAAGGCTTTGATTACGGGCTGGGCTTTGACTTTGCAAACCGTCGTGGCAGTGAAGTGGTTGATGAGTTTGTGATGCGCGATGGCAAGGTGAGAACTCTCACTAACTATTCCGGTGGCATTCAGGGTGGTATCTCTAATGGTGAGGATATCGTGATGAGAGTGGCTTTCAAGCCCATAGCCACGCTTATGCGTGAGGTTAAAACTGTGGATCTGGACGGCAACGAGACCACGCTTGTTGCTCGTGGTCGTCACGATGTGTGCGCTGTCCCGCGTGCTGTCCCCGTGGTTGAGGCTATGGCTGCGTTAACTGTTCTCGACGCTATGCTCGAGGCTGGCTTTTAATGTCTCTAACTTGAGGTGTGACAATGGAATGGCGTGATTACGGCACGTTTCTGAGTGAGCATTTCTCCTTCAAAGTGCAGAAAATATCTGTGAATGCCGGTTTCTCATGCCCTAACCGTGACGGAAGTAAGGGGGGGGGGGGATGCACTTATTGTAATAATCAGTCGTTTAACCCCGACTATTGTAGCCCTCGTCAGAGTGTGACTGAGCAACTGGAGCAAGGCAAGCGCTTCTTTGGACGTAAGTACAAGGATATGCGCTATCTTGCGTATTTCCAGGCTTATACTAATACTTACGATGATGAGCAGCATCTGTTGGAACTCTATAACGAGGCTTTGGACGTGCCCGATGTGGTGGGACTGGTGATTGCCACTCGCCCCGACTGCATGCCCGATGCTCTCTTGCGGAGTCTTGCCCACCTTAAGCGCCGTGCGTGGGTTATGGTTGAATATGGCGCTGAGACTGCTTGCGACCGTACCCTCGCATTGATTAACCGGTGTCACACGTGGGGCGATACTGTGGATGCAGTGAACCGCACGGCGACTGCGGGAATTGAGTGCGGCGCTCATTTCATATTGGGACTGCCCGGCGAGGGCATCGACGACATGATGCACACCGTTGATGCAATTAACGCCTTGCCGCTAAGCACGGTCAAGTTTCACCAGTTGCAGGTAATTCGCGGCACGCGGCTGGCACGCCAGTTACAGGCTGGTGAAGCCGTCATTATGCGGTGGTCTGTCGAAGAGTATGCTCAGGTGTGCGCTCAGGTACTGCGCCGATTACGCCCCGATATTGCCGTGGAGCGCTTTGTTTCTCAGTCGCCCGATAGCCTTCTTATCTTCCCCCGCTGGGGGCTGAAAAACTACCAGTTCATGAATCTGCTTCGCAGTAGTCTCCGTGGGAATTAGCGATGCTGCATCGTTCGTGCCCGGCTTGAATAATCCCAAGTTTTTAGGCTATAAGTTTTATTTATTGCGGAAAAGTAGTACATTTGCATAACGTTAGGCGTAGAGACAATGAACATCTGATGCGAGGTATCGAGAATAATAAAAGTGGACACACGTCTGAGTCATGGCGAGTAATAGACTCGGTCCAGTACGGAGCCGTGTATTCGGTAGTTAAATTTCTCTCACTGTTACCTTTCTCTTTGCTTTACTTGCTGTCCGACGCGTTGTTCCTCCCGCTTTATTACCTGGTCCGCTATCGCAGAAAGGTGGTTCGTCGTAATCTAAAGGAGTCTTTCCCTGCAAAGACCGACGAGGAAATACTGCGGATAGAAAAGCGTTTCTATCACTTCTTTATTGATGTGGTGCTGGAGAGTTGCAAGTTGCTTTCTATCTCTCCCGCTGAAATGAAGAAGCGCATGAACTTTGTCAATATGGACTTGTTGCGCGAAATGCTTGCCGGGGGGGAATCGGTCTCGGTGTTTTTGGGCCATTACGGAAACTGGGAATGGATTTCTTCCAGTGGGTTATGGTTCGATGAAAACGAAACTGTCGCTCAGGTCTATCATCCGCTGCGCAATAAGCCCGTTGACAGAATTATGCTTAAAATACGCCGTCGCATGGGTAACGCGTGTGTGGAGATGACTAAGACGGTTCGTTTCGTGGCCGAGTTGAAAGATAGTGGCACACCGCGGATACTGGGGCTGATTGCCGACCAGTCTCCGGCTAAGAATGGACTGAAACATTACCTGCACTTCCTCAATCACGAGGTGCCTGTGCTCACGGGAAGTGAGAAGGTGACGAAACATTTTGGGCTTGAGGCCGTTTTCTTGGGTGTGAAAAGGGTTAAGCGTGGCTATTATGAGTGCAATCTGTCTGTTCTGCACCCCAATCCTGCTTCTTTACCCGATTATGAACTCACCAGCATCTTTTTCGAGAGGCTCGAAAGCGAGATTCAGCGGCAACCGGAGTGCTACCTGTGGTCGCACAAGAGATTCAAGTACGCAAAGAATAAAAACGACCGGCAAGAAGCCGAACTGCAATAGAGTTTTATGCATAAGAACGATAAAGACTTTGAAATAGATATAGTGGTTACTTGGGTTGATATGAACGACCCTAAGTGGCAAGCCGAGTTCATGCAATTCGCGGCGGCTAAAGGTGGTGAGTACGGTTTCACTAAGGACCGGTTCCGCGACAATGGTTTGCTCCGCTACTGGTTCCGTGGCATTGAAAAGTTTGCTCCGTGGGTGAGAAAAATCCATTTCGTCACCTGTGGCCAGAAACCTGAGTGGCTCAATACCGATAATCCCAAGATTAATCTGGTGAATCACGAGGATATTATCCCGGGTGAATTTTTACCCACATATAATTCGGTGGTGATTGAGCGGTATCTGCACAAGATACCGGGACTGGCCGAGCATTTTGTCTATTTTAACGATGATTTCTATATCCTGCGGCCTGTGGCTCGTGAACGGTTTTTCAAGAATGGTCTCCCGTGCGACATCGCTGTGTTCGACTATAATCCCTCATGGTCGCGGTGGTATGTTACCATAAAAAACAACGTGCGCCTCATTAATCGGCATTTCAGCAAGAAAGAGGTGATGGCTCGCTGGCGCCACAAGTGGTTCCACCCGTGTTATGGCGCTAAAATGCGGTGGAATTATATCCTCAGATATTATGATAAGTTCATCACACTACGTGTGCCTCACAATGCGCAACCTTACCTGAAATCTACTTTCGATGAAGTATGGGCCGCTGTGGGAGATGAACTTACTGAAACGTCGGCCAACAGGTTTCGTGCCCCTAATGACTATACTCCGGAATTGTTCCGTACGTGGCAGATTTGCAACGGAAACTTTGAGCCTTACAACACTTATTCCGACACAAAAATGTTCCCCCTTATGGTCCGTTCCAAGAAGGCGGTGAAGGCAATAAAAGACCAGTCTTATACGCTTATCTGCCTCAACGACCATGTAAAGATACGGAATTACGACGGTGTTATGGAAAACATCAGGCGTGCGTTCCAGACTATTTTGCCCGATAAGTCAAGTTTTGAGATTTAAGTCATGTATAAAGCCTTGGCGGAAATCATAGCAGGTGTTATCCCTCACAAGATGACTCGAAACCGGATGAGGGGGGTGTTACGATATGGCGTGTTTAATGCAGCGAAACTGAGAAAGACGCTAAAAGTGGAGCACGACGCACCTGAGCATTATCTTGCGGTTTGTGCCATCGCCAAAAACGAGGGGCCGTATTTCCGGGAATGGATTGAGTGGCATCGCAGCCTCGGTGTGGAGATGTTCTACATCTACGACAATGAAAGCACCGACGAGACCAAATCCGTTCTTCAGCCCTACGTTGAGCAGGGTATCGTTACTTACAGGTACTGGCCCGGATATAGAAAACAACTGGCAGCCTACGATGATTGCCTGGAAAACTATCGCTTCTCCTCACGCTGGATAGCGTTTATCGACCTGGATGAGTTCATCGTCCCCATAAAAGACCGTACCATTACCGAATTTCTTAAGAGATTTGAACAGTTTGCCGCTGTGGAGATTAACTGGCTTATTTATGGAAGTGGCGGTCTCACTCGCAACTCTCGCGAGCCGGTGATGCAGCGCTTCACCTGTCACTCGCGGCCGGAGCACGTACTCAACCGCCATGTTAAGAGTGTGGTGAACCCTCGCCGTGTATATACTATGATTGGGTGTCATGAAGCTGCTAAGATTTCGGGCTTTGCCGCCGATTCACATGGCGACCCTATTACCAGAAATTTCCGTGACCGCGAACCACAGCAAGACGTTATCCGCATTAATCACTATGCTGTTAAGTCGCGTGAGGAATTCATTGAGAAGCAGGCCCGGGGAAGGGCCAGCGGACGCCAGCGCGTGGTGCGCGACGAGTATTTCTTACAGTACGACCTTAACGACCTGAGTGACTCTGACCATTTAACCCGATTCGGTCAGTAGGATTTATGCAAGAGCAGATTTTATTTTGAGAAGGTTGCGAAGAGATTGTCGAAGGCATAGCGGGCTATGGTGAGACAATTTCTGAAGCAAGATGCCGAAAGAAAACTGTTATGGCATAAATAGACATTCTAAAACCGCCTTCTGTCGGCCTAATGACCGATTCGGGTTAAAGCGCGAAATAGCTGTGCCAAGGCCAACGCTATGCGTATTCCTGTATTTTCGGCTGTGGCAATTCTTCTGTGAATTTTGTGGAATGGAAAAATATCGCTAATTTTGTGGGTTAAAAGTGAAGTCGGTGTTTTATCTCTGATACTTGCACCGAGCAATGATTCAGAAACAGCTTATAAAAAGTCTATTATGTTACTTGACAAGATTGAGGAACTGAAAGCTCAGGTGGCTGAGTTGAAAGCGAATAACGAGGAGGCGCTGGAGGCGCTTAGAATAAAGTATCTTAGCAAGAAGGGCCTGATTTCGGCTCTGTTTGGTGAGTTCCGCGATGTGCCTGCCGACCAGAAACGCGAGGTGGGGCAGAAACTGAATGAGCTCAAGTCGTTGGCTACGGAGAAACTGGCGGCTCTGAAGGAGAATTTCAAGGCCTGCGAGAAGACCGCAAATAAAATCGATATAACCAGGCCGGCTTCACCGGGTGAGATTGGTACACGTCATCCGCTGTCGCTGGTACGCAAGGAGATAATCGACATTTTTGCACGTCAAGGCTTCACCATCGCCGATGGGCCGGAGGTGGAAGACGACCGGCACGTGTTCACCATGCTTAACTTCGCCGCCGACCATCCGGCTCGCGATATGCAAGACACTTTCTTTGTCAGCACTGACCCTAACGACGTGACTCGCAACATAGTGCTGCGTAGCCACACCAGTTCTGTGCAGACTCGTGTCATGGAACGCACGCAGCCGCCCATCCGCATCATTTGTCCGGGACGTGTTTATCGCAACGAGGCTATCACCGCACGTGCACACTGCTTCTTCCACCAGATCGAAGGCTTGTACATCGACAAGAATGTGTCGTTTGCCGATCTCAAGCAGGTGCTGCTCTATTTCGCTAAAGAACTCTTCGGGCCCGACACTAAGATTCGTTTGCGCCCGTCTTACTTCCCCTTTACCGAGCCAAGTGCCGAAATGGACGTTTCGTGTATGCTCTGCGGCGGCAAGGGTTGCAGTTTCTGTAAGAATACCGGATGGGTCGAGATTCTGGGCTGCGGCATGGTTGACCCCAATGTTCTTGAGGCCTGCGGTATAGATAGCAAGGTCTATAGCGGATATGCTTTCGGGCTGGGAGTGGAACGCATCACCAACCTGAAATATATGGTGAAGGACCTTCGCATGTTCTCTGAAAACGATGTCCGTTTCCTGGATGAATTCAAGGCAAGTCTCTGACCTGCCTATAAAAGGGCGAAGCAATGACCGTCAAGGAGCGATACGAGGCCGTACTGGGCTACTTTGAGGCTGCTATGCCGCAGGTGACTACCGAACTGACTTATTCCAGTGAATTCCAGTTGCTCGTGGCCGTGGTTCTCTCTGCTCAGTGTACCGACAAACGGGTGAACATGGTCACTCCCGCGCTCTTTGAGGCTTATCCCACTCCTGAAGCAATGGCTAAGGCCACTGAGGACGACCTGTTGCGTTATGTGGGCAGTGTGTCATATCCGAATAGCAAGGCCCGCCATCTGTGTCAACTCTCGGCGATGCTGGTGGATGAATTTGGGGGCAAGGTGCCTCAGACAATGGATGAACTCACTCGTTTGCCTGGGGTGGGGCGCAAAACGGCCAACGTCATGCTTGCCGTAGCCTTTGGAAAGAGTGCTATCGCTGTCGATACGCATGTCTTTAGGGTGAGCAATCGCATTGGGCTTGCAAGTGGTAAGACTCCCCTCGATGTGGAGATGGCTCTCACCAAGAATATCCCAGCCGAAAAGCGGGCGGATGCGCATCACTGGATTCTGCTTCACGGCCGGTATGTATGCAAGGCCCAACGCCCCGATTGCCTTAACTGTGGCATTAGCCGCTGGTGTAAGAGTTATGGCAAGTTATGACCCCTGCAAGGTGTTCACCGCAAAATATGGCTTTTATTGGTTTCAAATAATTAAATATTAGTATATTATGGGAAGAGTATATGTGTTTTTAGCCGATGGCTTTGAAGAGATTGAGGCGTTGACTGCGGTCGATGTTTTGCGTCGTGCCGGAATCACGGCTGTTACTGTATCGGTAATGGATACGCCCGAAGTTGTGGGTGCGCACGATGTTATTGTCACTGCCGATGCCTTGTTTAGTGATTATGATTGTTCCGACGCCGACTGGCTGGTGCTGCCAGGCGGAATGCCCGGCGCTTCTAATCTGGCAGCCTGTGAACCACTTTGCCGGTTGCTTAAGTCTCAGGCGGCTCAGGGACGTGGAGTGGCTGCTATCTGCGCTTCGCCCAGCATAGTCCTGGGACCGTTGGGCCTGTTGCAAGGCAAGCGTGCGGTGTGTTATCCCGGGATGGAAGCCGGTATGGAAGGCGCAACGCTGGTTCGCGAGCATGCCGTAACCGACGGTAATATCATAACCGGTCAAGGACCGGCTAGCGCGGCCTCTTTTGCTCTGGCCATTGTCACGGCTCTGGTTGGCGAGGAAACCGCTGCGGAAGTTGCGCAAGGTATGCTCTTGGCTTAAGTGCCCGATACCATTGCCTAACCTATTATTTACTGACAAAAAAGATGCGGACTGGTCGTTGAGGCCGGTCCGCATTATAATACTTGTGTGCTCTGTAGCGTGTCAGAAGAGATAGACTGCCGTAATGGTCCAGCAACGGTTTTTGGCCGAGTGCTCTTCAAGCAGTTTTGTGCGCAGCGCTTCACCCACGCTGAATGTGTAGTTGCCGCTTATCTGAACGCGTGAAAACAGTTCCACACCCACTCCTATGCGAAGACCTATGTTAAGGTGGTCATATCTCAGTTGGTCGCCAACCTTGCTGTGCCCAACGAGGAATGAGAACACGGGACCGGCGTAGATAAGCGGAGCCAGCGTGTTCTCAAACCCGTTCATATTACGATATTTGAATTTCAGGCTTATGGGTACGTCGATGTAGTGAAGCATCACTCGCTCTTTCCCCAGACCGAGCGAACTCCATGCCCTTCTGTCTTCCATGTGGAATGTGCCGGAACGAAGCGTGTAGAGTAACTGCGCTTCAAATCCGAAACCCACACCGGGTACCATGAGTTCTCCCATAAGTCCGGCTGTGCCGCCGAAACCTCTGTCAACATTAAAAATGTCCTGCTGCTTGAAGTGAATCTCGTTGTAGTTGCCACCTATCACCACGCCCCAGTGCGACCTCTGCGCCTCGGCTGTGAGTGATGTGAATAGCATTATTGCGGCTGCTATAAGCAGATATGTTTTCTTTGCCATATTCCTGAACTGTGTTTTGTTAGTGATTGCAAAGTTAATCAGTTTTTTTTGATTTCCACTACAGAGGTGGAGAAAATTTGGAAAATGACAGCTTTTGCAGTAGTGGAGTTTGGCCTTAAACCCGGCTGCAAGGTGTTATGATAAACGAAAAAAACCCTTCCGGGAATTGAGCCGGAAGGGATTGATGTGTATGCTTGCTATCCTCAGCGTCAGAATAGATATGCGGCTGTTAATGTCCAGCAGCGGTCCTTACCGTCAATGGCGCTGATGTCCTTAAGACCGGTTATCTTCTCTATTGTGTTGTTCAGACCGAAACTGTAGGATGCGGCTATCTGAAGGTGTTTCACTATTTCCAGACCTAATCCTATGTTCCATGCTGTGTTGAAACTCTTGTTTTTCCAGGTCGTGCCTCCGTCTTCTCCGTTCTTTTTACTCAGCAGGATGGAAAAATCCGGACCGGTAGTAACAAATGGAGCAATAATATTGCCCGAACCTAAAATACTGAATTTGTACTTGATGTTTATGGGAATGTCAATGAAGTCGCGCTTAAACTGGATGTCACCATCCTGAATGTCACCGCTGCGGTGAGCATAGAGCAGTGATGCGTCGATGCAAAGTCCCACAATGGGAACGCCTATCTCGGTCATCACACCGCCGGTGAATCCCAGTCGGTTGTCCTTGTTGAACGTACTCGTGTTGAACGCTAACTTGTTAATGGCCATACCGGCCTTAACACCGAAGCGCACCTGAGCTGAAGCCGGAGCAGTTGCTATGGCTGCCACAAAGGCTATAACCAAAAAGTGTTTTAAGAATTTCATGTCTGTATGTTTTTTATGTTGTTATTAATTATTTTTCTGCAAAACTAACTAAAAAAAAGGTAACCGCCAAAAAAATCATTCTCCGGTAGCCGCGTCTGCCGCGTCGATATGTGGCGCGAGTTTGGCACGCAACACAGGCATGAGGTCCGCATCGCATTGCAGTGTCATCGCGCAGGTGTTGTTAAAGTCTTGCTCGGTTATGCGCACCGCATGGGCTTTAATGATTTTCATCACGTCGTTCATGGCCATGTAGTCGAATGTGAACGAAAACGATGCCTGCTCGTGGCGCTCTATTATCTCTGCCGCTTCAATGGCTTCGCGCGCCGCTTGGCGGTATGCCTCGATAAGCCCGGATGTGCCCAGTTTTATACCCCCGAAGTATCTCACCACCACTATCACTATGTTAGTAAGTTCAAAAGAATTTATTTGCCCCAGAATGGGCTTACCTGCTGTGCCGCTCGGCTCTCCGTTATCGCTCGAGAGATACACATTGCGTTCGGTCCCTATCATGTAGGCCCAGCAGCAGTGTCGCGCATCGTGGTATTCGTTGGCTACGCGCTTTATCTCCGCTTTGGCTTCATCGGCCGTAGCCACAGGAATAGCGAAGGATATGAATTTGCTCATTTTCTCCTTGTAGAGTCCTTGCGAGGGGGCACTGATGGTCTTGAACAGGTCCATGATATGGAAGTTATTTTACGTTTATCCTCTGGACGCAAAGGTGATTCGGGCACGGCAGTGCGAAACGTTTCCGTTGTCAATGGATATGAAGCAGTCCAGAGGTTCGCTCTCATCTATGTTCACGTTCACTGTCTCTCCGAATGTGGTTTCCTTGATGAATGCCATCTCCAAGCGATGAACCAAGTTGTTGTCGTGAAAATCAAGTGGGAACTGATTCATGAGTAGTTCCAGGTAGCGGGTGGTGTTCACGTGGCGGTTGAAATCACACTCGGTGTAAAGGAATTTGTGCTCCGATACGCGAGTAGGAGCAGAAACCGTGCGCAACCGCCCCTGCGGCGCTATGGGGCAGGGGTGAGGGGTGACGTTCTCGCTGATGTAGCTTAGTTTGGATATGTCCATGCTCTCTCGGGTGGTGAAGTTTATCACCATCCATATCGTTCTGGCGTAACCTATGGTTTTCCCCTCATGATTCAGAATTTCCATGTTACGCTGTGAATAAAAGCGGTTATAGTCTTCAATCCATGTAACCAGCGTATAACTTTCGTTAACTTTGGGATACTGTGTCATTTCTGTCGTGACACGTGATAGAACCCACACTTGGTTGTCTTCGATGAGACGGGCATAGCCCACTCCCCATGAATTGGCGTGTAACGTGGCTATTTCAATTATACGCTCCATTAGCAATTGCATAGGCATTTCTCCCTGTGGATTGCATTCAGCGGCCGATAGAAAATATGTGTTTGAGAATTCTTTTATCATCTGGATTTCTGTTTTTAGACTGCGAATTTAAGAAAAAACTGGGATGTGAGGAACATTAAGCATGAAAATATAGGGCAAAATTCACGCTTTACGCAAGAAAAATGAGCAAAAAAGGTTTGTTTTAAAATAAAAAGTGCTACCTTTGCAATGCGTAAGCGAAAAAAGTCAATAAAAATCCGAGCTTACGAGCTCAAGATTCCTTTTTACATACACTTTACAAAAAGAAAAATTAGTGCTGATTATATCCAAATAATTGTGCGCAATGATGTGACAAGCGTGAGCATGTCCCGTCGGCCGAGTTTGTGCCGGATAGTGCGACATTTGCGGATAACAACGAATAATTGATTTATTATGTACAATATCAATGAACTGAATGCCAAAAGCGAGGCTGAACTTAAAAATATCGCTAAAGAAATGGGTATAAAGAAAGCTGAGTCGATGTCGCAAACCGACCTTGTGTTCGGCATCCTAGACCAGCAAGCTATAGTGGAGTCGCAGAACGCCCCCGAAAAACGGCGTCGCGGACGTCCTCGAAAGGAGGAGACCCAGGCTGCGAAGGCCGAACAGGCTAAGGAAAAACCCAAGAAAGAAGAGAAACCTGAAGAAAAAAACGCTGAAAAGGAGCAAACCCTTCCCGAAGAACAGCCCAAACAACCCAAAAAACGTGGCAGAAAGCCGACCAAGCTGGCCGCTTCGGCTCCAGATATCGTGGAGGAAACCCCTGCGGAGTCCGTGCCGCAGGAACCTGATTCAGCCGCAGACCGGCCTGTGGAGGCTGAAGCCGCCAAGCACGAGGACGAGCCTGCTCCGCCGGCACCCGTAAAGAGGGTTCGCGAGCGTCACAGAATCACTGCGGCAGAGCGCGTTAATTTAGAGAAGGATGAAGTTTCGGCTCCCGAAAACTCTGAGCCTGCCGAAACTCAGCCGGTACTCGTCCAGAAAGAAGAGCCACAGCCCAAGCGCACTGCATCGCTCGACTCTTTCTTCAGCGGCGGAATGCCCACTTTCAAGCCGCGTACGCAAGAAGAGCGTGAAGAGGCCGCTCGCATTGCCGAGGAAAACCGTCGCCGCGCGGCCGAGGAAGCGGCTAAGGCTCCTATCCTGATTCAGGAACCTACTATTGTCAAGGAAAATCCTAACAAGAAGAACAAGAAAAATAAGAAAAACAAGAACAATCAGCAGAACGGACAGCCGCAACCGGGCGAGGATAATCCCTATGCCGATAGCCCGTATAATTTTGAGGGAATTCTCGACGGAGAAGGTCTCCTTGAGGTTATGCCCGACGGTTACGGTTTCTTGCGTTCTTCGGACTATAACTATCTCACTTCGCCCGACGACATCTATGTGTCGCAGGCTCAAATCAAGAGCTATGGTCTGAAAACCGGCGACGTGGTGGAATGCTCCATCCGCCCACCCAAGGAAGGCGAGAAGTATTTCCCCATGTGCTCGGTGAAGTCGGTTAACGGCCGCTCGCCTGAGTTTATCCGCGACCGTGTGCCTTTTGAGCACCTGGTACCGCTCTTCCCCGATGAAAAGTTCGACCTCGTTAGCCACACTAATCCCAATATCTCCACACGCGTGGTGGATATGTTCGCTCCCATCGGGAAAGGCCAGCGTGGACTTATCGTGGCTCAGCCTAAGACCGGTAAGACCGTCCTTCTTAAAGACATCGCCAACGCAATCTCGGAAAACCATCCTGAGGCTTACATGATAATATTGCTGATTGATGAGCGACCCGAAGAGGTGACCGATATGGCGCGCAGCGTGAACGCTGAGGTGATTGCATCTACGTTCGACGAACCGGCCGACCGCCATGTGAAGATTGCCGAACTGGTCCTGGCTAAGGCTAAACGTATGGTGGAATGTGGACATGATGTGGTGATTCTTCTCGATTCCATCACTCGTCTGGCGCGTGCCTATAACACTAACGCTCCGGCTTCGGGTAAAATCCTCACCGGTGGTGTGGATGCTAATGCTCTGCAACGCCCCAAGCGTTTCTTTGGTGCGGCCCGTAACATAGAAAACGGCGGTAGCCTCACCATCATAGCCACGGCTCTGACCGACACCGGCTCCAAGATGGACGAGGTGATATTCGAGGAGTTCAAGGGAACCGGTAACATGGAATTGCAGCTCGACCGTCGCCTTAGCAACAAGCGAATATTCCCGGCAGTTGATATCATCGCTTCCAGCACTCGCCGCGACGACTTGCTACTGCGCGAGGAGATTCTGAAACGAATGTGGGTATTGCGTAATCACATCAGTGAATACACTCCTGTCGAGGCAATGGAATTTATCAAGGAGCAGATGGAACGCACTCGTAATAACGACGAGTTGCTGCTTCTGCTGATGAACAGCTAAAATGCGTGTTTGGTCGTGGGACGATTAGTTGGCATAGACTATGGACGCAAGCGCACAGGGATAGCGGCGACCGACTCGCTGCAGATTGTCGCCAACGCGCTGGGCACTGTGCCAACTCACGCTGTGGAGCAGTTCCTCTCCGACTACTTTGCCCGTGAACAGGTGGATGCTATAGTGGTGGGACTGCCGCGCCAGATGAATGGTGAACCAAGCGAGTCCATGCGCTACATTGAGCCTTTTCTGGCCCGTCTGCGCAAGTGCTTTCCGGAAATGCCGGTAATCTTGTTCGACGAGCGGTTCACTTCCACCCTTGCACATAAGGCTATGCTCGATGGCGGAATGAAAAAAAGCGACCGGCGCGATAAGTCTAAGGTCGATAGCATTGCGGCCACCATTATTCTGAACGATTATTTACAAAGTAAACATTAAGTAGTTTTTATGATATTACCTATTTACATCTATGGCCAGCCGGTGCTTCGCAAGGTGGCAAAGCCCATAACTCCTGATTATCCCAATCTCAAGGAACTCATTCAGAACATGAAGGAAACCATGTATGCGAGCGACGGCATCGGAATAGCGGCACCTCAGGTGGGCCTCGACGTGCGGCTGATTTACATCGACGTGGACGTGATTGCGCAGAGTCGTCCGGAACTGAAGGATATTCGCATGGTGCTGATTAATCCGGAGCTGGAGGTGGACGAGAGCAGCAAAACGGTAACCGCCGAGGAAGGGTGCCTCAGTTTGCCCGGAATACATGAGAATGTTACGCGTCACGACCGCATTCGCCTAAAGTGGCTCGATGAGAACTGGCGGCCCCACGATGAGGTGATAGAGGGCTACCTGGCGCGCGTGGTGCAGCACGAATACGACCATCTGGAGGGACACATGTTCATCGACCATGTGTCGGCTATCCGCAAGCAGCTCAATCGTGGCAAACTTAACAACATGGTTGAGGGCAAGGTGGATTGCGATTATCGTGTGAAAACGGTCCGCCCGCAGCGTCGCCGCTGACACATCAACCAAACCTGAACCAAAAGCACGCGTTTAGCACCCTGGCAGTACTGAATTGTCAGCGATTGCCAAGACAATAGAGACAATATGCTAAGACAATATAACTTAAGAGGTGACCATGCTTAAAAGCACAGCCACCTCTTCGGTTATTCTTGATATCTTTTAGAATTCTGCGTTGTTCGGTGTGCGTGGGAACGCTATCACGTCACGGATGTTCTGCATTCCTGTTACGAACAGCACCAGGCGCTCAAAGCCCAGGCCAAAGCCGCTGTGGGGCACCGTGCCGAATTTGCGGGTGTCGAGGTACCACCACATGTCCTTCATGGGGATTCCCAGTTCGGTTATGCGTGTGAGTAGCTTGTCATAGTCGGCCTCGCGCTCGCTGCCGCCTATTATCTCGCCTATCTGCGGGAATAGCACGTCCATTGCGCGCACGGTCTTCCCGTCCTCGTTCTGCTTCATGTAGAACGCCTTGATCTCCTTCGGATAGTCGGTCAGAATCACCGGGCGCTTGAAGTGCTCCTCCACAAGGTAGCGCTCGTGCTCGCTCTGCAGGTCCACACCCCATTTAACCGGGAACTCAAACTTCTTGCCCGACGACATCAGTATCTCTATACCCTCAGTGTAAGTGAGGCGGACAAACTTCTCTTTCAGCACTCCCTGCAGGCGCTCAATCAGCGTGTCGTCGTACATCTTGTTCAGGAACTCAATGTCATCTTTGCAGTGGTCCAGTGCCCATTTCACGCAGAACTTAATAAAGTCCTCGGCAAGGTCCATATTGTCGGTGATGTCGTAGAACGCTATCTCCGGCTCTATCATCCAGAACTCGGCCAGATGGCGCGGTGTGTTGCTGTTCTCGGCACGGAACGTGGGGCCGAAGGTGTAGATGGCACCCAGCGATGTGGCTCCCAGTTCGCCTTCAAGTTGCCCCGACACGGTCAGGTTTGTTGCCTTTCCGAAGAAGTCCTTTGTGAAGTCTATCTTGCCTTCTTCTGTCTTGGGCAGGTTGTTGAGGTCAAGTGTCGTCACTTGGAACATTTCGCCTGCGCCCTCAGCGTCACTTGCTGTGATGAGCGGCGTGTTCAGGTAGAAGAAACCGCGGTCGTTGAAGAATTTGTGCACAGCAAATGCTAGGTGGTGACGGATGCGGAACACCGCGCCGAACGTGTTGGTGCGCATCCGCAGATGAGCCTTCTCGCGCAGGAACTCCAGCGTGTGGCCCTTCTTCTGCAAAGGATATTCCTCCGGGTCAGCTGTGCCGTAAACTTCAATGCTGGTAGCCTGAACCTCCACGCTCTGACCTTTGCCTTGCGATGCCACAAGCTCGCCTTCAACGTGCAGACTCGATCCGGTAGTTATCGGTTTCAGCGTCTCTTCGTCGAATTTCTCAAGGTCTATCACTATCTGCAGATTCTTTATCGTAGAACCGTCGTTTAGTGCCACAAACTGCACGTTTTTGTTGCCTCGGCGGGTACGCACCCAGCCTTTTACGCACACCTTGTTCCCCACCAGTTCGGGGTTGAAAATGTCAACTATTTTAGTTCGTTTTAATTCCATTTCAGTTATCTGATATTGTTTTGTCTCTCGCGCAGTGTCGGCAAGCACCTTGCGATGCTTGCCGCACTATAGCGAAATTATTTGTTTGCTTTCTTATGCTTCTGGAGCAATTATTCAAATGAGTTTTGTTTCAGGAAATTAACTTCTTCCTGAGTGAGGTAGCGCCAGCGGCCGCGCTGCAGGTTCTTCTTGGTGAGCCCGGCAAAATACACGCGGTCAAGCTTCACCACATGATAGCCCAGCGCCTCAAAGATGCGGCGCACCACGCGGTTGCGTCCTGAATGTATCTCAATTCCGGCTTGCTTGCGGTCGGTGGGAGATACGTAGCTCACTGCGTCGGCATGTATCGGTCCGTCGTCCAGTTCCACTCCGTCGGCTATGTGCTGCATGTCCTCCTCGCTGATGGGCTTGTCGGTCCACACTTGGTAGATTTTCTTCTTCACATATTTGGGGTGAGTCAACTTGGATGCCAAGTCGCCGTCGTTGGTGAGCAGAAGCACGCCCGTGGTGTTGCGGTCCAGACGGCCCACAGGATAGATGCGCTCTTCGCACGCGCCCTTCACCAAGTCCATAACGGTCTTGCGGCCATTCGGATCATCGCTTGTGGTTACGGTGTCCTTGGGTTTATTGAGCAGAACGTAGCACTTCCTTTCGGGGGTCACGGTCTTTTCGTTATATTCTATTGTGTCCTTTGGAGTCACTTTCACACCCAGTTCGGTAACGGCAACTCCATTCACTTTCACAAGCCCCTTGGTAATGAGTTCGTCGGCCTCTCTGCGTGAGCATATTCCTGCGTTAGCCAGATACTTGTTCAGGCGAATCTCTGTGTTGGGATCCAGAGCGGTCTCTTCGTATGTTATCTGTTGTGGACGCGGGGTGAAGCGCATTTGCTGATGCGGACGCTTTGCCTGCTTGTTAAAGCCGGGGCGTTGCTGGTAACCGCGCTGGTAGCCGCGTGGCTGCTGCTGGAAATTACGCTGCTGATATCCGCCGCGCTGCTGGTATCCGCCGCGCTGCTGGTATCCGCCTTGTTGACGTCCCTGGTAACCGCCCTGCTGATAGCGAGGCTGGTAGCCGTCCTGCTGGTATCCGTTGAAATTCTCGTCTTCCATACCCTGCGGGTCGGTTATAGGTTGCTGATAACGCTGCTGATACCCTCCCTGCTGACGGGGCTGATAACCGCGTTGCTGATACCCTCCCTGCTGACGGGGCTGGTAACCGCGCTGCTGATATCCGCCTTGCTGACGGGGCTGGTAACCGCCGCGCGGCTGATAACCTTGACTCTGCTGATATCCGCCTTCGTTTTGAGACTCGTTTTGCTGGTTTTCTGGCTCGTGTCGGTCGTGGGGATACTCCACTTTCTCATAACGAGTGTTCTCTGCGTTTTCATCATTAGCCCTAAGCTCCCCTATACGAGGCCTTTTCGGCTTTTTTTCAAAATTCTCTTCCATGAGTTTTTAATTTGTTATTAATGTGACTATTATAATTATTTATATTACGCTGATAGTGTCTCGCGACCCGCACAGCTCTTTGTTATCTCCTTAAATGAGTATAGTTGTATAAAATCGTTTTCGATTTCTCTCTTTATTTCCTGACAAAGTTAGGTATTTCCGTCCACTCTCACAAGTATTTGGCTAATATTTTCAGTTTTTTTGTTTTTTTATTTGCGTGTTTCAAAAAATGGTGTTAATTTTGCATCGCTTTTCTGGAGCACGGGTGTTTAGCTCAGCTGGTTCAGAGCATCTGCCTTACAAGCAGAGGGTCGGCGGTTCGAATCCGTCAACACCCACTTCAAGAACTCTCCTTCTCGGAGGGTTTTTTTGTTCCCACATTGCGGATAAAGAGTTTGAGGATGCGAAGGAAAATACGCATTTATTCTTCCTGTCCTTAACTCTATGGCAGTTGTTTGGGTTCTTTTGAGGGTCTCCTTTTCTGTAGCCCTCAGTGCTTACTCTTGCTCTTGTGTCTGGGAATCTTGCTGCTGCCTCACAGATTGCCAGTGCTTTGGAGCAGGCATCACTAAGCTGCCTGTTTTGGGTGTTATGTCCTTCGGCGTTAAGCCAGCGTTGATAAGCATTTCCTCTATGCTCATTGTCCAGGTATCTGCTGTTTTGAGCTTTATGTCCTTTATAGCCATATTCAGTATCTTTTAATTTGTTAATAACTTCATTTGTTTCCTCCTCACTGAATGTAGTAATAGTAATTTTCCCATTGCTGAAATGGTATGTACTACCATCAATACCTACATTTTTAAGTAGAGTCTCTATTTCTTCAATAGTTGTATTGTCAGGGGTTTGGTAAACTAACTCATAGGCTGTGGTTTTATTTTTATCATGTGTATAGTTAGCCGCTATAACTGCATCCTGATATTCAAAGCCAAGGTCTCCCATAAGTGAAGCAAAGAGGTCCACATTTTGTTGGTCAGTAGAGCTGATTCTATATTGGTAGGTTATCTCAGAACTGCTAAGATAAGTACCCCCAACAGTTTCAATAGACTTCTATCCCATAAATGAGTATATTCATGGATAGGATGCTCAGGGGTAATCTTAGTTTCATCAAGGTAGATGTCACCATTAGGAGCTACAAAGCCATAGACTTCTCCTTGTGAGGTGGTAAATGCTTCTATTTCACCTGTTCCCTGATTGCTTCTGCTATCTCCAGTATTTCGTCCTCTGATGGATTCTCCTTGTGGTGCTTGTAAATCCAATCCAGCATTGTCTCTGCTTGTTGTTCTGTTTTGAGCATAGAGAATGCTGCTATCGCTGCTTCCTTTCTCATCCCTAATGCGTGAAAGGATTGAATCAATAGATCATCCTTTTTTGTACTCATTGTTGAATTTATTTAATAGTTCTTTATTTAAGTCTCTTATATCGTACTTTTCGGTGATTTCAAATCCATCTCTTCCGAGTGACCTGTTATCAGAATATTGGACCAGTGAGGTATTAAACTTGTAGATATAACCATCTTTAATAAGATATAATCCCTGGGATGTATCCGTCTTATCAGATAACGCTTCAATATATTCTTGTATTGCTTCAATTTCAGAAGAATTTAAATCAGAGTTAAAAATCTTTCTCTTTTTTGGACTGCCATCTGAGCCTCGCCATTCAGCCCATCTTCAAGGAATATCAGGTCTTCTTTGGCTACATCTTTATACATTTCATCTGTGAAGAGGGAATTGCGGCGTTCTTCTGTTGTAAGGCCCATTCTTTTTTCTGCTACTCTTGCCTTTACTTCGCCAGCAAATCTTCGGTATGCTTCAAAGGATGAAGGCGATGTAGCTGTAATATCATCAAGCTTATTCTGTATCTCACATCCTCTTATCTTCTCTTCTCAGAAATGATCGTCTTGGTTTTTCCCGCTGTAATAATTAGTCGGTCGCGAATTCTTATTAAAAAAGCCACCTAAAATTATGTTCAAACGCTAAAAATTAGTAAATTTGTGACAATCTTAAAAAAGTTCTGATATGAAACTTCGTTTTACGTTTGCATATGTGATGTCGGTGATGCTTTCGTTCTCAGTGTCGGCCCAGCAGTGGCGTGCTGAGGTGGACCGCCTGATGGACAATGGTGAGTTCGCACGCGCATCCGCTTATATGAAATCATTACCCAAGGCTGTGCGGCAGGCCGATGCCGTGCAGATCGACTCCCTTAACCAGATAATGGCGCGAATCAGGAAGGACTTCAACATAACTCCCGAACAGGGTCGTAAAATGATTGCCGAGCGCGTACCCGATGTCACCGACGAGCAGATAGCACGGTGGAAAGAGAAACGCCAGCTCGAAGTTATGAACATCGATGGTCGTGAGTGGTGGTTCCGAAAGGCTATTCGCAACCTGTGGCTTCTGGGCGATGAATTCTCGGCAACGGCAGAACGCCAAGACGATGGTTATCAGCGTAACCACAAGTACTATCTCGAGGCTATGCAATGCCCCGCCGACGTCAACGGTGTGCGCGATTGGCGTAAGGTCAACATCACATTCTCGCTCAGCGTTAATGCCGATGTGATTCCGGCCGGCGAAACTCTGCGTGTGTGGATGCCGCTGCCTTATGAGAATATGCGTCAGCGCAACATCCGCTTCATCTCTGGCAATCACCCTGTCACGTTCAGCGAAGGCAGCAAGCACCACACGGTCTATATGGAAGCCGTTACGGTAAAAGGGCAACCCACTCTTTTCGAATACACCTTCTCTTACGAAGTGGCCGAGCGACACCTCTGTCAGCAAGACGTTCTGGCGTTACTGAAACCCTATGACACCGAGAGTGAAACCTACCGCCGATTCACGGCAAGCGAGGCTCCGCACATGATTCTCAGCGACCGTATCCACAAACTTGCTCTGGAACTCGTGGGCGACGAGACCAACCCCGTGCTCCAGGCATCCAAAATCTATAACTGGATTTCCGGCAAGTTCCCATGGGCCGGCGCTCGCGAATACAGCACCCTGGCCAATATCCCTGAGTATGTCTTGCTCAATAATCACGGCGATTGCGGCCAAGTGGCATTGCTCTACATCTCTCTTGTGCGCAGCCTGGGCATCCCGGCAAGGTGGGAGAGCGGATGGATGATTCATCCGCATGAGGTCAACTGGCACGACTGGGCCGAAACCTACTTCGAAGGGGTGGGCTGGGTGCCCACCGACCCATCTTTCGGGCGCGGAGTTTATGGAACTCCCATGAACGACTACTTCGCTACCGGAATCGATGTCTATCGCATGGCGTCTAACGAGGGTGTGGGCGACAAACTTAGCCCTCCCAAGAAATTCATCCGTAGCGAAACGGTCGATTTCCAGCCCGGTGAAGTGGAGTGGAGCGGTGGAAATCTCTATTACGATTGCTGGAAGTCGCACCTCACGGTTAATAGCATCACCTCTATTCGATAACATTCTGATAATTAACCACTAACTAAAGAGCGTAATATGAAACGTATTTTAATATCACTTTTCTCATGTTTTTTGGTATTAACCTCTTTTGCGGCCGAGCCGGCTCAGGTCCTGAGTGAGCTGAAGGCCCGCAATGCCCCCGATAAGCGTACTGCCGTTTGGGATGTCAGTGTGGCCTCGCAGAATGGTTCCACAGTCATTCTGGGTACGGTGGGAACCACTGAACAGCGTATGGTTATCGACAACGCAATGAGAATTAATAATATAACGGACTATGAGAATAGGGTAGTGGTTCTGGAACAGACTCTGCCAGAGAATCAGCGGTGGGCGCTGGTAAAGCTCGCTGTAGCCTCGTTAAGGACCGAACCTAAGCATAGCGCGGAGATGGCTACTCAGGGCATCATGGGCATGCCTTTGCGTGTTATTGAGCGTTGCGGTGATTGGCTGCGCGTACAGATGCCCGATAAGTATATTGCGTATGTGCCCGAGAGTTCCGTCTCGTTATTTGATTCCAAATCGCTTGAGAGTTGGCGTGATTCCAAGCGCTACATCGTCACCGCCTATAGCAGTGAATTGGTGGCGCTCCCTGGTAGCGACATCACAATGAGCGACCTTGTTCTCGGATGTATCCTGCAATTTGTCTCTGAAAAGGATGGCTGGGTATGCCTTGCCGCTCCCGACGGACGTTTGGGGTGGGTCGAGAAGAAGGATGTGGCTGAGTTCTATCGTTGGGCACAGCAGCCGCAGGATGTGGACCTGATTGAAAAAACGGCGCGCAGAATGCTCGGCAGCGGCTATCTCTGGGGCGGAACATCTACTAAGGTCACTGATTGCTCCGGCCTGATGAAAGTGTGTTATTTCGCTAACGCTATCATTCTGCAGCGCGACGCGTCGCAGCAGGCTCTCACCGGTGTTAAAGTGGCCGACTGGCACCAGGCTGAGCGTGGCGATTTGCTCTTCTTCGGCAACTCACAGACTGGCCGAGTGACTCATGTGGGCATGTATCTTGCCGACGGCAAGTACATTCACTGCTCCGGTCAGGTGAAAATTAACAGCCTCGACCCCGAAGCCTCTAACTACCTCTATTCTCCTCTCTCAATCAGCCGAATTCTGGGTAATGTGGGCTCATCAGGAATTACTCCGGTTAAGTACCATCCATGGTATTTCACTCCGCGTATCGACAGGTAATTTTCTTTGATAACAATAAATTAAAAAGCATATCTATATGAACAGACGTAAATTTCTAGCCGCAACCGGCCTTGGACTTGCCGCAGTGGCATCACCGGTATCAATGTCTGCCCTTGGCAGCGCCACTAAGAAAGTCGCCAAGACCGGTAGGCTCAATCTCTCATTCTTCCCCTATGAGTTGAAGTTGCGCCATGCGTTTAATCTCGCGCGATTCAGCCGCACCACCACTCCCGACATTCAGGTGATGCTTGAGTACGATGGTGTCATCGGATTTGGAGAGGCTTCTATGCCGCCTTATCTCGGCGAAAGCGTGGAAAGTGTGACCAAGTTCCTCAATAGCCTCGACCTGAGCCAGTTCTCCGACCCGTTCCGCATGGAAGACATCTTGTCTTATGTGGATAGCGTGGCTCCAAACAACCGCGCGGCTAAGGCCAGTGTTGACATTGCATTGCACGACCTGGTGGGCAAAATCATGGGACAACCCTGGTACAAAATCTGGGGATATAACCCCGAGAAGGCTCCTGTCACAAGTTTCACTATCGGTATCGATACCGAAGAGGTCGTGCGTCAGAAAGTGGAAGAGGCGCGCCCGTATAAACTCATCAAGGTGAAAATGGGACTTGACAAGGACCAGCAGACTATCGACATTATCCGTGAAATGATGCCCGATGTGCCCATCTGCGTGGATGTGAATCAGGGCTGGAAGAGCAAGGAACACGGTCTGGAAATGTGTAATTGGCTGGCCGAGCGCAACTGCCTCTTCGTGGAGCAACCGTTCGACAAGGAGTGGATCGATGAGACGGCATGGCTCCGCGAGCGTTCTCCGCTCCCCATTATTGCCGATGAGGCTTTCCAGCGACTGCCCGACATAGTTAGGTTCAAGGGTGTTTACGATGGTATCAACATCAAGCTGATGAAGAGCACAGGTCTATACGAGGCGCACAAGATGGTTACTCTGGCTCGTGCCCTCGACATGAAGGTGATGATAGGCTGTATGACAGAGACGTCCTGCGCTGTCACTGCGGCCGCCAACCTCTCCCCGGTGGTTGACTTCGCCGACCTTGATGGCAACCTGCTTATCGCTAACGACCGATTCACAGGTATGACCGTGGAGAACGGAAAGATTACCCTTCACGACATTCCGGGCATCGGCGTTTCGCTTAACAAACCCTAATAGAATCTTTTTTTGAAAAGTTCTTACATAGGCGTGTGGATGACGCTGGCGCTCACGCTGGCTATGGTGGTGGCGCTCTCGTTCAACGAGGGTGTCGCCTCCGATTTGCACTTGCGCACCGCCGGCTTTGCCGCACTGGCCGAACCTTCCCCGGAACCGGCCGCTCCTCAGGCTAAAGTGCCTTCTAAGGTCAGCCCTGCTACTAAGGTGAATGTCAATCAAAAGGAGGTGATACACGAGAAAAAACTGGTGAAAGCACCGCTCGACTCCACCGCCAAGTCCATCCTTTTCATTGGTGATTCCATGCTTGAGGGGCTTGGCCCGCGACTGGCCGCCTATGCCTCAGCTAACGGCCATAAGATGGTGCGTGTGATATGGTATTCGTCCACCACTAAGGTGTGGGGGAGCTCACGCAGGCTAAAGGGCTACATATCGCAGTTCAAGCCCGATTACATCTTTGTATGTCTTGGGGCAAACGAACTGTTTGTTTCCGATATTCGCAGCAAGCGGCATAAGTACCTCACTGAGATTCTTAGCCAGATTGGCAACATCCCCTATGTGTGGATCGGCCCGCCTAACTGGAAACAGGATACAGGAATCAACGACATGCTCAGGGATTATTGCGACCCGGGGACATTCTATTATTCTGGCGATGGAATCTACGAACGTCAGAAAGATGGAGCGCATCCCACAGCTCCGTCGGCCGCTAAGTGGATGGATCGTGTATGCGAATGGGTGATGACCGAGTCGGCTCATCCCATTCTGCTGCGAAAGCCCGCTGCGCAGACTGCTTATTGCCGCACTGTGGTTCTCCAGCCTAATGATAAATAGCGAGTAATCTTTTTTGAAAGTAATCTGTTTGACTGGCCATGGAACTTCTGAATGCGAGTGAAATATCTGTTGTCTTGGGCAATGTGCTTGCCAGGTTATCTTTCACCCCCGACCAGCCTCTCGTTTTCTCTTCAGCCTTGTTTTGGTGCCTGTTCCTTGTTTTCTTGCCGGTCTATGCCTTGCTCTTCAAGCGCCGGACGGCCATGATGGTGTTCGTCACGCTTTTCAGCATCTACTTCTATTATAAGTGCAGCGGCTGGTGCGTTCTTCTGCTGCTTGCCACCTCGGTTATCGACTGGTATCTGGCGCAGCAGATAGCCGCGGCACAGGAAGCTAAAAGGCGCCGGTGGCTATTGGTGGGCTCTATTGCTGTCTCGCTTTCCATATTGGCCTTCTTCAAGTATTCTAACTTCATCGTTTGGAACATTCAGGCTCTTATTGGAGGCAACTTCCAGCCTCTCGACATCGTGCTGCCTGTGGGCATATCTTTCTACACCTTCCGTTCCATTAGTTATGTAGTGGATGTCTATAAAGGCAAGATTGAGCCGGAGTGCGACTATCTGACTTATCTCTTTTTCCTCACATTTTTCCCCTGCCTCATTGCCGGACCTATTGTGCGTGCTGCCCACTTCATTCCGCAGTTGCGTTCCCTCAAGGCTCCCTCGCGTGAACTTGTTTACGCTGGGCTCTGGCTGGTGATAATCGGCGTTTTCAAGAAGGCGGTCGTAGCAGATTATATCGCTCAGTACAATAATCTCATCTTCGGAAATCCGGGCGGATATGGCGCTTTTGAGTCGTTTATGGGGGTATTTGGTTACTCCATGCAGATTTATTGCGACTTCTCAGGATATAGCGATATGGCTATAGGTATTGCTATGATGATGGGTTTTGACCTGGGACCTAACTTCAATTTCCCTTACAAGGCTCGCAACATCTCCGATTTTTGGCATCGATGGCACATTTCTCTTTCCACTTGGCTGCGCGACTATGTTTATATCCCCCTTGGCGGTAACCGCCGTGGAAACGCACGCCGGTACGTTAATCTAATGATTACCATGCTCCTCGGTGGCTTGTGGCATGGCGCCGCATGGAAGTTTGTCATTTGGGGAGCGGGGCACGGAGTGGCGTTATGCTTCCACAAGGCTATGATGCCTTTGTTCGGACGTATTTCTCCTAACAACTATGCATGGAAACTGTTCTCTTGGCTTTCCACATTCTTTTTCGTCACTTTTCTTTGGATTTTTTTCCGTGCTGACTCTTTTTCCGATGCCTGCACCATCATAGCCACAATAGCTCAAGGCGGTGACACTTGGAGTGGAGTGGTCTCTTTCCTTGTCGCTCGTCACACATGGTGCTTCATGGTGGCACTGGTGACCGTGCTTCACTTTATCCCGCACATTTTCTATGAAGACCTGCGCGACTGGTTTGTCAATTCTCTGTGGATTACTAAGTTCCTTGTGTTCTTGGCCCTCGTCCAGTTAGTGATTGAGTTCGCCTCGGCCGAAGTCACTCCGTTTATCTACGCTTCTTTCTGACCGTCCTGACTGAACATACCGCTACTCACAACTTCACCGGTGGCCAACCGTAGTCTTGATACATACTCACCTTCAGTCCGGCTTTCTGCACATATTCTTTTATGTCTTCCTGCCTGCTTTGTTCGCGGAGTGACACATCGGAATTTGTGGCACGGAATTTTTCATACTTGTCTCCGAATATCTTCTTGGCGCTTTCCTCATTTCCGGCACCGTCGGCCACTACGTCTATGCTTGTCACCTCAAATTCCTTGCCCACCTTGCGCAGGTGTATCAGGCCCGGATGGTTGCCGCCCGACTCAGTCTTCAGGGTGTCGCCCTTCACGTTGTAGTTAAACACCCAGAAATCGCCCCACACCTGTATGTCCTCGGGGTTGCTTTCATCCACACCGATTATCGCCACGTTGGGAATGCTGATTTCTGCCGGGGCGTAGTTCGGCGCTATGCTTTCCACAAGGTATCGGTCTATCGCCTGCTCGTAGGTCGTGTCCTGAGACATCGGGGCTATAGTGTCAATGGCTACGCTCTCATCGTCATTTTTCGAACATGATGTACCGCACGATGTCATTGCCATTATGCCTATTGTAGTCAGTGCGATGGCAAAAAGCCACAATTTGTTAATCTTCATAGTCTATGTGTTTTTGGTGAAAATGATTGTTTTTTCTTGGAATTATGTCGGATTGTGCTTCAACTATTAATTCACAAAGTCAACCGACACGCCCAGCTGGAAACGACCGGGATTCAGCGGGTAGTGGGGCATGGAGAAGTAGTTCATGCCGCCGAACAGGCCCTTGTTCGCGTGCTGGTACATAACAAAGAACCGGGCTTTCTTCAACTTGAAATTTGCGTATGCGCTCATATACGCGAAATTACCGCATTTCACCTCGCGCTGGTTGTAGAATGTCATTGTGGCGGGATTGTAGTTGGGCGCATAGTACTTCGTGTAGTAGTTGCAATCCACCCCTATCTGAACATGCAGCACTTTGGCTATGGTGAATCTGAAGTATAGATTGCTGTAGATGGCGAACTTGGGGAGCGACAGCACCGTCTCGTTCGACGAGGTCTGGTACGTCAGCTTGTTGTCCCATCCCAGCGGCCCGAAGTGGAAGTTCTGGCACAGAGTGGCACTCAGCACGTGAATCGGCGATTTGCACTGCGCGGGAAGCGCGTCTTCACCGAAATATATGTAATTCTTCAGTGTTTCGTACCCCACGTTGATGTTGGTCCCGCTGAATGGCACGTCTATCTCGCCGCCCACACGGAATCTTGTGTCATAGTCAAAGTCGTTTTCCCACATATAGTGGTTCGACCGATACATGTCTATGAACCCAGAGTTGGATATATTCTTGAAGAAACCGTAACCTCGAACCGTTACAGTGTCTTTCCACAACTTGAAGTTTGTGCTCACTTCTCCCTCTACGTCTATTTCTCCCTTGCCGCCTCCTGTCAGTCCGAATTCGGCCGAAACATCATAGTGGAGCAGGGAACCTTGCTGTTTGATGAGGTTTCCGCCCACATAGATGGTGTGGTCGGTATAATCAGATCCGCTTGTGAATGGCATGGGCGTTAAGTCGTCGCTCGCGTTGGGGTTGCCGGTTACGGTATCAGCTATGAGCTTGTATTTTCTCATCTCGTGGGTCGCGTAGGCCGAGAATCCGAATTTCACGCGTTTCGAGAAGCCCTCAAGCATCGACACGCCCACTGTGTTACGCAGGCAGTAGTATGTGGTCGCCTCGTCGGTCCCGCCTTTTCCCAGATACGTATTCTCGAAAAATGTCTCGTCCTGAGATGCGTTCTGATTGATGAACCGATGGCGGTTTCGCTTAAAGTCGAATGTGTAGATGAAACTCGTAACCGGCACGTATGTCTTGCCTATGATTGTGTCGGTTATCGAGTCGCGCTCATACTTGTAGTAGCCCACTTTGAAGCGGTTGTTCAGGAATATCTGTGTCCCCACCAGTTTGGAGTGTGCCGCACTCAGGTTCACAGGTATCGACTTGTTGTCCACTCGGGTGTCACCGCCTTGCACTTCTGCGGGATTGGTGATGTAGCGGTCATCGGTTATTCCGCCGTTCTCCTTGTTCAGCAGGTTGTAGTTCAGAAACACTCCCTGGAATTCATATCTGTCGCCCATGTGAGACCCGAAAAGTTTCCACGAGAAATCCTTGTCGGCCTGTGCGTCATACGAACCTTTGGAATAGATATAATCTATGGCTCCGCCCACAGCCGATTTGCGGTTGATGTTGCCTGAGAAAAGAGCCGATGTACGGTCCTGTGTGGCTTGTTGACCTCCACCGGTGGTGTAGCTCACCATTGTCATCGGGATGCGGCTGTTGAAGAACTGGTGGTCCTCTATAGTGGGAATCCATGCCGACTGGGCATCTTCAAAGAAAAATTCGCTCATAACCGGGCGGTCAAAGAATATCTGGTCCTGCCCGGGGGCGCCGTAGTTACCGGTCGTTGCCCATGCTATGCTCTGATTTGTGGGGACAAAGCGCTGCGCATAGTCAATGTGCGTGGTGTCGATGTCCGACGGATAATGTTGCCCAAGCGGATCGCTCATCGTCCACGAGTACGACGGCTCGATGACCTGCGCTTGCTTCGCCTGCGCCGATAGCGTAAGCAACAGGCAGAATAGCACGGCCATCGTCAGAATCCTGTGTCGTTTTGTCTCAGCGTTCATTTTTCGGCAAAGATAACTTAAATTATTCAATAAAATGCGCCTATTAATCTTTTTTTAATTACTTTTGTGTGTATGTTACAAAGAAACTCTGCACTAAAACGTGGACAAATGTGGCTATACCTCGCGCTTATAGCCATTTCGCTCTTGGCTATGGCCGGACTCAGGAATTGTCGTAACCATGCCGCTCCTGCAGCTCTTATGCATAGTGGCGGTGACACCATCGATGTGGCTATCGAGTATTCTCCGGTCTCTTTCTATTCCTATGCCGATACCATGGGCGGTTTTAACTATGACTTTTTGCGTCTCATCGCCGCACGCCACGGTTGCAAGTTCAAGTTTCACCCCATTGTGTCCCTTTCCACGGCCCTGAACCATCTCAGGGAAGGTGTTTACGATATCGTCGCGGCTCAGTTCCCTGTCACTGCCGAGAATCGCAAACTCTTTCTGTTCACCGAGCCATTGTATATCGACCGGCAGGTACTGGTACAGCGCCGCGATTCTGCCGGTGCACTAATCGTTAAGTCGCAACTCGACCTCGCCCGACGAACCGTGCGTGTCGTGGCCGGTTCTCCTATGAAGGAGCGCATAATGGGGTTAAGTCGGGAAATTGGCGACACTATTCGCGTAATCGAGGATTCTCAGTACGGACCTGAGCAGATTTTCCTGCTTGTTGCCACCGGCGACGATTCTCTCGCTGTGATTAACGAGGCCGTGGCTCGCCGCCTCGCTAAGCATTATCCGCAGGTCGATATCGCTACCGGGATCAGCTTCTCGCAGTTTCAGGCTCTCACACTGCGGAAAGAAAACACTGTTTTGTGCGATAGTCTCAACCTTTGGATTCGCCAACTCAAGGCCACTCGCGATTACGAGTCGCTATCCCGTCGTTACCTCAAATGAATCAACCTTTCGCCGGCCTGATGACCGACTCACCATGTGGTTAGTGCTGATACAGATAGCGCTTTATACTGCGCTTGGGAGTCTTCTCAAACTCTTCATTGTAAATCTGCACTCCGGCTATTTGTGAATAGTTGGGCAACTCCTTGTTGAGCTGCAGCACACTCGTAGTTATCACTTCACTCAGCTCGGTAGTCGATAAGATGCCGGCCTGCTTGGCACTCTCAAAGTCCGGATAAACCAGCGCCTTCAGGCGGTTGTCCTCTTCTATCACCAGCGACTCATACACATACGGCAGGTTGTTCACCAGCTGCTCTATCTCTTCCGGATAGATGTTCTGTCCCGACGGACCCAGTATCATGTTCTTGCTCCGCCCGCGCAGGTACAGGAACCCTTCTTTGTCCATCGTGGCCAGGTCGCCCGTGTTCATCCAGCCGTCTTTCATGATGGCCGATGTGGCTTCCTCATTCTTGTAGTAGCCAAGCATCACGTTGTCGCCTCTTACCCATAATTCGCCAGGAATATTCTCTGGGTCGGGCGAGTCGATGTGTGCCTCCATGCGCTCCACTATCTTGCCGCACGAACCTATCCGGCTCTCCTTGTGCGAAACGTAGGAAATCAGCGGCGCGCACTCTGTCATGCCGTAGCCTTCGGTTATCGGGAAATGGATGCGGTGTAGCAGGGTGCCCACCTCGCGGTTAAGGGCCGCTCCGCCCACTATCAGCTCGCACAGGTTACCCCCGAACGACGCGTATATCTTTTCCTGAACCTTCGCCAGCAGACGGTCGTCAACAAACGGCACCTTCAGCAGTATTTTCATCAGTGGCTGCTCCAGAATAGGGAACACGCGCTTCTTGATTATCTTCTCTATCACCAGCGGAACCGTTATGATGAGCTTAGGCTTCACTTGCGCGAACGCGTCAAGGATTACCTTGGGGCTGGGAACTCGAGTCAGGAAGTAAAGGTGGCAACCGCGCACAAATGGATGAAGCATCTCTATCACCAGCCCGAACATGTGTGCCAGTGGCAGCATCGATATCATTGAATCCGTGCGGTGGAAGAAGTCCAGGTTGTCAAGGCAGAACTTCAGGTTCGACTCCACGGCTCGGGCCGGTACCATAACGCCCTTGGAGAAGCCCATCGACCCCGACGTGTAGTTCAGGAGCGCCAGTTCTTCCGGCTCATTATCTTCATAGTTCACGTCATCCACTGTGAAGCGCTCAGGGTAACGCTTCCCGAACATCTCGTTCAGGTGGTTGCGTGCCTCGGTTATTCTTTCGTTTCTCGACAGCAGCAGACTGTAGTCTGCAATGTTCAGCACTCCTTCCACATTCTCTATCACCGAGGGATCCAAGTTCTCCCAGATGGTCGAGTCCACAAAGAGCAGTTTGGCTTCACTATGGTTCACCAGAAAGTGCAGGTTGTCGGCCTTGAACTCATGAAGTAGCGGAACAGGAACGGCCCGGTAAGTCACTGTCGCCAGAAAAGCCACCGCCCACTGTGCGCAGTTCTTCCCGCACAAGGCTATCTTGTCTCCCTTCTTCACACCGGCTTCCTCAAACAGGATGTGAAGTTTCTCAATCTTCCGTGCTATATCAGCGTATTTGAACGAGTTCCCGTTAAAGTCGGTCAGCGCCAACTCATTCCAGTTCTCCTTAATTGCCTCCTCAATGTAGCGGTTCAGTGATTTTCTCATATATTCAAGTTTTGGTCTTTGACTGATTTATTCTTATGCAACAAATTTAGCAATTTATTGTGACTTACACAAATGTCCACCCCATTTTTTCAGAGAACCGCGATGCGGATTTTCTATTTATCCTGATTCTGATTTATCTTACCAGCGAAACGAAATAGCTGGGGTAGGGGGTCTCAAAAAACAATTCCTCTCCGGTTATCGGGTGAGTGAATGCAAGCCTGAATGCGTGCAGACACAGTCGCTCCGCTCCATCCACCTCGCTACCGTATTTGTAGTCGCCCACAATCGGATGCCCTATGAGCTGCATATGCACGCGTATCTGGTTCTTTCGCCCGGTGTGCAACTTTAGCGTAATCAGCGAGTACTCTCCCACGGTGCGCTCCAGTTCCCAGTCGGTCGAGGCCCATTTCCCGCCATTGTCAAAACTGCTGCTGAACACCTTGTGCGACGGTGTGTCGGTAAGCCAACTCTCCACATGACCGGCATCCTCATCCATCGGCGGAGACACCACCGCCACATACCGCCGGTCGCTCACTATCTCGTGCCAGTTGTCCATCAGTATCTGCTGCGCCTCGTACGTCTTGGCGTAAACCATCAGCCCTGATGTCCTCACGTCAAGCCGGTGTACCACGTGGGCGTGGCATCGCTGGTGAGTTTCCACAAAGTAGTTGTCGAGCAGGGCCTTCATGTTCAGGCTATTGCGCCCAACGCCCATCGACAGCACCTCATCACACTTGTCCACCACTATCAGGTAATCGTCCTCATACACTATGCTGAAGTACGACCTCATACCGCGTTGCTTCGCATATTCCATCGGGTCACGACGCTTGCTTATCTTCACCACCATGTCGGGTTTCACCACAAAGTCGTGCCGCGTTACCACTACATCATCCACCAGCACCCCGCCCTTGGTAAGAATTGCCTTTGCCTTGTTGCGGCTGATGCCGTCCAGTTTTTTCATCACAAATTCCAGCAGTCCCATCTCTTCATTCGAGAGGAACATCGTGAACTTCGAGTCGCCCTTGGGCACTCCGCCCACCCCCTTATTTCCGTTGTTTCTCATAATCGCTTGATTTGGTTTTGTTACCATCTTTTCTTTTGCAAATATAATATAATCTCCACACTTATGCAAGTCGTTGACTTGGTCTCGTCTTTGGTAAACCGGTTCGGCTTGTGGTGCCGCATTTCCTCGCCGTTCAGTTTCCGTGTGCAAAATTACTACATCTGGCACCGCTTGTCAATGCTATTTTCTGCGACCCCATTCATTCCCATGACACACAACGATTTATGCTGTCATTTTTTTCTGCCCGTTAGCATTTGGACCGAATAAAAAAATCCCCGCTGATTATCTCCAGCGAGGATTTTGCCATCTCTTAATCCCGATTTGGGTTAATCTTAGTCAAAGATGTGCCGTAGCCGGCTGAAAATCCGGTCTTTGGTCGTTTCGCTCGGCATGATGTTGGGCTTTCCGCGTAGCGACTCTATCGCTTTGCGCTCTTCTGCCGTAAGTTCTTCCGGAACATAAACCATGATATTAATCAGCATATCTCCGTTGCCGTATCGGTCAGGACTTGGCAATCCTTTGCCGCGTAGCCTCAGCACTTTGCCCGGCTGTGTCCCCGAGGGGATTGTCACCCTGGCCATGCCGCCTATCGTGGGAACATCCACCTTGCCGCCGAATACGGCCGTCGGGAAGTCAAGCATCAGGTTGTAGATAATATCGTTTCCGTCGCGCTGGAATTTTGCATCGGCCTGTTCCTCAATCACCACGTACAGGTCGCCCGGAACTCCGCCGCCTGCCGCGTCATTGCCCCGTCCGCTCACCTTTATTGTCATGCCGTCGGCCACTCCGGCAGGGATGTTTATAGTCACTATGTCTTCCTTTCTCACCAGACCCTGGCCGTTGCAGTGCGTGCAACGCTCCTTGATGCGCTTTCCGGTTCCGCCGCAAGTGTGGCATGGCCCCTGACTCTGCATCACGCCCAGGACAGTACGCTGCATCCGCACCTCCACTCCTGTGCCGTGGCACGTCGGGCAAGTCTCTATGGCCTTGCCGTCCTTGGCTCCTGTCCCGTGGCAGTGCTCGCATGCCACCATGCGTGGTATCTTAATCTTTTTCTCCACTCCGTTGGCCACGTCATTGAGGGTGACTCGCACGCGAACTTGCAGGTTGGTGCCGCGGTTCACTCGCTGACCGGAGCCGTAGGCTCTATGCCCGCCACCGCCAAAGATGTCGCCAAACCCGAAGCCCTCAAAGATGTCGCCGAAATGCGTGAAGATGTCTTCCATCGATGAGAAGCCGGCTCCGCCTCCGCCGCCCATTGCGCTGTAGCCCTCATCGCCCAGTTGGTCGTAGCGGGCGCGTTTGTCCGGGTCGCTCAGCACGTCGTAGGCCTCTGCCGCCTCCTTGAATTTGTCTTCTGCGACTTTCTTCTCTTCTTCGCTCTTGCCTTGCTGGCGGTCAGGGTGATACTGGATCGCCTTCTTGCGGTATGCCTTCTTCAACTCATCGGCTGTGGCATTTTCCGATACTCCTAATATGTCGTAATATTTCTTACTCATCGCTCTTTGTTCTTCTTTTCATTTTGCCTTGGCTCTTCCTCGTGAAGCGGATGGCTTATTGCCCCACCACCACCTTGGCGTGGCGCAGCACTTTGTCGTTGATAAGGTAACCGGTGAGCACCGTGTCTATCACCTTTCCCTTCTGGCTCTCATCGGCGGCGGGGAACGTGGTGACGGCATCGTGTAGCTCCACGTCAAATTCCTTGCCTGTCGAGTCTATCGGGGTCACATTCTCATCTTTCAGGTACTTCATGAATTTGCTGTATATCAGCCTCACACCCTCCAGTTGAGCCTCGTCGGCCGTGCTTTCTTCCATCGCCTTCAGGGCGCGCTCAAAGTCGTCCACCACAGGCAGCAGTCTCAGCAGGGCGTCGCGTGCGCCGTTCTTTATCAGGTCCTGTTTCTCCTGAAGTGTGCGCTTGCGGTAGTTCTGGAAGTCTGCTGCAAGAAACAGGTACTCTTTGTCTTTCTCCTTCAGCTGAGCCTCAAGTTCGCTTATCTTGTCTTCGGCAGTGGCTTCGCTCGCCTCCTCTGCCACATTCTCTGCCACATTCTCGGTTTCGGCGGCATCCTTCTCTCCTTGCTCTTCCGTAACCTCTTGTGTCACTTCGTTCTTAGCGTCCTTAATCTCAATATCTTTTTTCGCTTTTTCCATTTTCTTCTTGTTTCGTCTTAGTTTCATAATCTTCATGTTTTATTAAGCAAAAACCTTGCCAATGGCGTTTTTTATGACATTTTCACAGGGCAATGACAAATTTGTCGCATTCCTGTATCTTGGCACTGGCCGCTTCTGCCAGTTTGGCACTGCTGAAGATGCCGTATATCGATGAACCGGACCCCGACATTGCCGCGTAAAGGGCCCCGGACTCTTGTATCGTGCGCTTCAATTCCCCAAGTTCGGGATACTGTGCGAACACGCTCGGTTCAAAGTCGTTTTTCAGCCGTTTCTGCCACAGACCTATGTCCTTTCGCACTATCTGCGTTATGTGCGTGGCTGGCAACTTAGGTGTCACCTGAGCGTAGGCGTCTTTTGTGGGAACCGATATCGCCGGCTTCACCAGCAGCAGGGTCTTGTCCTTCAGGTTCACTTCGCAGGGGGTGAGAAGATTCCCTATTCCCTCGGCAAGTGCCGGCTCGTTATAGATGAAAAATGGGCAGTCGGCGCCTATCTCGGTAGCCGCTGTGGCAAGTTCTTCTTGCGTCACGGGCAGCGAGAACATTTCTGCCAGCATCAGCATCACTTTCGACGCGTCGCTGCTACCACCGCCCAGACCGGCCCCGTCTGGTATGTGCTTGTAGAGGTACATATCCACCTCTCCGGCGCCATATCGTTGCTGCATCAGTCTGCACGCTTTCATCATCAGGTTCTTTTCAGGCTCGCAGTCTATCTTGCGGCCATAGCATGTGAGCGTGGTTATGCCTGACTGTGAGGGAACTATCTCCACCACGTCCATCAGCGAAATGGGGTAGAACACTGTGGATATGTCATGGTAACCGTCGTGGCGCTTTCTCACGATATCCAGCCCCAAATTAATCTTAGCGTTTGCAAAACCTATCATCTTATTTTTCTTCTTTTAGCCCATCTCGGGCATAAATAGACTTTTTCCGGGTGCAAATTTACGCAAAATAGCCGTTATTCAAGAAACTTGCGCCAAAATATTCCCTCACAGCCTCGGCGTTTAGTGTAGTCGCTATGCCCGGCCTGTATTCTCATTCATAGCATTTTGGCTTCTTCGTGATAATATCCACAAAGAATTTCTTCATCCGCCCCTTTTGCTCAGCATTGGCCTTTAGGTAGCGGTGATTGCCTCCGTATTTCCTTTTGTAGAGCGTGCATCCCTTCTCGTCCACGTTAATTATGCCGCGTCGTGTGGTTGACATGAATTTGCCGGGCTCCAGCACATGTAGAACTGCGGTCAGGTCCCAAGTGGGGCGGTCGTATGGCATCTTCAGAAAAGCCTTGTACCCTTCCACAAGTGGATGACTGATTGCCCAACCGAAGTCTTCCTCGATGCTCTTCCCGGGGTAGAGTACATCCCGACCCAACTCAAACGGCGAGGTGACAATAGTCACGGGGCTTTCAGCAAACAATTTGGCGCACGATGCTATGTCACACTCCACATTGTACTCGGCTATGCCCGGCACATCAAAGCGCCCGCCCATCATCGATATGTATTTCACTTTCCGTGCAATCAGCGCGCGTCCGCTTAGTGATGAGTAAGAGTCTGGTGCCGTGCTGAGTAGCCGTGCCAGGTTAGTACAGAAACCGGTGCAGATTATCACCACCGACTTGTCGGGCTGAGCGGCGAGTATTTTCCTATATAGCACGTGGGCGTCAGGAAGTCCCTCCACGTTTTCTACTGTGCGCTTGAAAGCCGGCGCGCCTTTCTCTGTCATGCCTGCCACTTTGCTTGCGTAATTGGTGCTTTGCTCTGCCACCACTCCGTTTCTCACTATGCCTATGGGTATCTCGGGATAGCCGTACCAGGTGTTCATTATGTCGATGTATGACGCCGACTCACAGCCTTGTTTGCTGCTCATTATTCCCAGCAGACGAATACGTCCCATATCCTGGTATTTGTACAGCATATCCAGCGCTAATGCATCGTCTATGTCATTACCTATGTCAGTGTCAAAAATCACGCGCTGAGGCACGTCTTTGGCAGTCGCCACATTAAGGGTGAAAGCCACAATGCTAAGCAGAAGTAATATATGTTTCATTTTTTCACTTTTGTTACATGTACAAAATTAGCGAAATTCTTCTTTC
This sequence comes from uncultured Porphyromonadaceae bacterium, assembly GCA_937892215.1. Classification (GTDB taxonomy): domain Bacteria; phylum Bacteroidota; class Bacteroidia; order Bacteroidales; family Muribaculaceae; genus Sodaliphilus. Next base: position 5,630 of record CALAVE010000027.1, on the reverse strand, counting down.
TTTTGCTCAAATTAGCGTGAATTTCATAGATTTTTTTAATGATTATTTGTGTGGCTCATTTTTTTGATATAATTTTACCAAACATTTTGATGATATGAGTGAGATTCAAAGGGAGGATTATAATTTAATTTTTAACTAAAATACAATCATTATGAAAAAGTTTTTATTAATCGCGGCTTTTGTCGCATTCGTAAGTTTTGGTGCTTCTGCTCAGCAGGGTGAAGCGGCTGTAGGTCTTAATTTTAACTTTAGCCCATGCCTTGAAAGTGGTGTCTCTCTGAATCACATTGGTCTGGCTGCTAAGTTCCAGTACAACATCACCGACGCTCTGCGTGGTGAGATTCAGGCCGGATACGATTTCAAGAAGACAGGTGTAAGCGTATTCACAGGTGCTGTTAATATGCATTACCTCTTTAGTCTCGGCGAGAAATTCAAACTCTATCCTATCTTCGGTCTCGGTTACGGTAATGTGCATGAGGATTGGGACGAGTTTGGCAGCGTTAACACAGGAAAATTCCTGTTGAATGTTGGTGCCGGTGGTGAAGTCCGACTCGCTGAGCATTTTGCTATGAGTCTTGAACTTAAGTACCAGTACATGAAGAACTTCGGTCGTCTGCCCATCAGTCTTGGCTTCGCATATAAGTTCTAACAGAAAACTATTGCTGGGAAGAAAAATTATACATAAAAATTCAAGCCGTGCCGGTGTCCATCATGAACCGGCGCGGCTTGTTGTAGTAGTGGCTCACTTGCCTGTGAAGGCAGAGCGGAATTCACAACACAGGCCCCATCAGTCGCGCCAGTGATTCCACCGCTTTGCGCCACATGGGGCGCTGCTGCCACTGCTCCAGTGTGGCTTCGGAGCAGTTGGTTATGTCTTTTTCAAATATCGCCCTCATCTCCGAGCAGAACCGCTCTCCGTATATCATGGCGTTGCATTCAAAGTTGTGCTCAAAACTGCGGAAGTCAAAATTAGTGGAACCGGTCGAGACAAAGTCGTCATCCACTATCACGCACTTGGCGTGAATCATACTTGGCTGATACAGATATATCTTAACTCCGGCTTCAAGGCACTCCTTCACGTATGAGAACGATGCGAAACGCAATAACTTTGAGTCGGGATACTCCGGTATCATCACTCGTACGTCAACCCCCGACAGTGCCGACGCCTCCAGTGCCTTGAGCAGACTGTCGCTTGGCAGGAAATATGGCGTCTGGATAAAGACTCGCTTCTTTGCCTGGCTGATGGCCTTAAGGAAAATCAGCGCCAGATTGCTCCAGTTGTCGGTTGGGCCGCTTGTCACTATTTGCACGCTGTTGTCGTATGTCTCTGTCTCCGATTCTTTCGGGTGCTCTATCTTGGCATGAATCAGCTCCTTGCGCATAAAACTCCAGTCCACTGAAAATGCATACTGCATGGCACTCAGAGCCTCTCCGCGGATTCGCAGGTGGGTGTCGCGCCATGCCGGTTTCCCGTTCTTGTCTCCGCTCACGTAACGGTCGGCGATATTCATGCCGCCTATGTAGCCCACGCGGCCGTCAATCACCGTTATCTTGCGGTGGTTGCGCCAGTTCACGCGATTGGCAAATTCAGGAAATGTGACTCGCAGGAATGGATAAATTTCAACCCCGTTTTCCCGCAGTTTTTTTATGAATGACATGTTTATGTGCCACGAGCCCACGTGGTCGTAGATGAAGCGGACTTTCACTCCCTCTTTGGCCTTTTGAATCAGAATCTCGCTTATCTCATGGCCTATCTTGTCATTCTCAAAGATGTAGTACTGGATGTTGATGTAGTCGGTAGCACTCAGTAGGTCTGCCTTGTACGCGCGGAACTTGTCTTGGCCGTTTGTGAATATCTCTATTGCGTTGTGCGAGAACAGATGCGGCTCCACCAGTGAATTGACCATGTTGGCGAGTTGCCTGTTGCTACCCGACAGTTGCGCGGGTTGGGTCTCACCCGGTGTCATCTCTATGTTATCCTTGAGTTGCAACTTGTTCTTGAGGGTGATAACTATCACGTTCTTAAGGCTGCGCCCGAAAAACGCGTACAGAAGAAAACCTACCAGGGGCAGAAGCAGTAGCACGGTTACCCACGCCAGTGTCTTAACCGGATTGCGGTTTTCCGATATTACCACGCCTATCGCCGATACTATGGTCAGCACATAGATGATAGTGAGAATTATGAAAACCACGTGGGAATATGGAAATATTTCTGCCGGAATCATTGGTGTTAGTCGTCGCTTATCGCTTGCAAATATACGAATTTTTTGACCTACAACAAATTAAAACCCGTTTTTCGTGTTATTGTTTGTATGCTGCAACTCGTCACTCTGCGTCATCATATACGTAGTCGGGACGCACATCAGGATTAAGCGCCGTGATTTCCACGTTGCGGAATTTCACGTTGCGGGCATGGCGTACCATGAATCCTTTTGCCGGCAATGTGCCCCAGATGGTGGCCTCCGGATAGCCGTTCTCTTTTTCGTCGGCCGGAAGAGCAATCTTTTCGCTCACACCGCCCTTCATGGTTATGTGTATGTCGCTCAGGATGATATCTTTCACGGGAATACCGGGCACGCCGCTCACCGAGCAGCCTGTTGCGCCTGCTTCGCTCACGTTGATATTGCTCAACCTGACGTTTCTGAGCACACTCGTTGTGGTTACCGGTATGTCGCTTGCGTATGGGCGGTTGCGTTTGCCCAGCCGCACGAAGATTGGCGATTCGGTGCCTTGCGCGGTGATATTGTTCACTATCACGTTCTCAAGCACACCTCCGTCCACCATCTCCACCGAAATCGTGGATATTCCGTGCTCCAGACCAAAGTAGCGTGAACTCTGGTCACTCGACGGCTTCACTATGCAGTTGCTTATGCTCACGTTCCTGAAACCGCCGCTCGACTCGGTGCCCAGTTTCAGCGCGTTGCAGTGGCTACTCACTATGCAGTTGCTGATTATCACATTCTCGCATAGCCTTGGCGACGTGCTCTTGAGCACTATCCCGTCGTCGTCACTGTCTATGATGCAGTTAGCCACCACAGCGTCGTGACACCCGTCCAGGTCCAGACCATCGTTGTTGTGATTATTGCGGTTGAACACTTTCACTCCGTCTATCAGCACCTTGTCGCATGCCAGATAATGCTGCATCCAGCAGGCCGAGTTGCGGAGCGACACGTTGCGCACGCTCACGTTCTGGCACTTGACGAAGCGCAGTAGGTGTGGGCGCGCTATCCCCTCGTCTGAGCCGTCCAGTATCTGCTTCTTGAACGATATGCCGCGTCCGTCTATTGTCCCATATCCGTCAATGCTCACGTTTTGGGCATCTTCAGCGTATATGAGTTGGATGGTCTCAACGTGGGTGCGAAGTGACAGAAAATCGGGTTTCACCGGCTTATAGTCCTTGATATTGGTGCTGCCGTAGAGCGTTGCACCTGGCTCCAGCCACAAGCACACGTTGCTGCGCAGGAATATAGAGCCTATTTTATAGCCCCCGGCCGGTACCACCACGCGGCCGCCACCCTGACGAGCGCAGTCGTCTATAGCCAGTTGCAGCGCGCTCGTACTCAGCCATGATGTGTCGGCACTTGCGCCATAATCTGTTATCACATAATCTCTTGCTTCGCAAGTGCTCCATGCCGCTATACATGCGAGAATCATTAATGTAAGTCTAATCGTTTTCATACTTGAATTCTGACCTATTAGTGTTAATATGGGAGACTCTCTTCCTCTTCTGTCTTAGTAAGAAAATCAGCGTTCTGTATTGGCAGTCCGTCACCACCCGATGTTTGTGGCGTGTTGTCGTAAGAACTGCTGTTAAGCTTTGATTCCGATGTCTCATACTGATTCGTGAACTCATAGTTCTCATTCCAGTTCTCAAATCTGGCAAAGTTATGGCGGAAGCGAAGTTTCACATCATCCACCTTGCCGCTACGGTGCTTGGCTATAATGAATTCTGCCAGACCGCGAATGTCGTTGCCTTCTGCGTCCACAGCCGACTTGGTGTAATACTCCGGGCGATGGATGAAGCAAACGATATCGGCATCTTGCTCAATTGCCCCCGACTCGCGCAGGTCGCTCAGTTGCGGGCGCTTGCCGCGCTTGTTGTCCTCTCCGCGTGACTCCACGCTTCGGTTAAGCTGCGAAAGTGCCACGATGGGGATATCCAGCTCCTTTGCGAGTCCCTTGAGCGATCGTGAGATTGTGCTCACCTCCTGCTCTCGACTGCCGAACTTCATGCCGGTGGCATTCATCAGCTGCAGGTAGTCGATGATTATCATCTTCACGCCGTGCTCTTTCACAAGACGGCGAGCCTTGGTGCGCAATTCAAATACCGACAGCGACGGTGTGTCATCAATGTAGAGTGGGGCGGAAATCAGGTTTTTCACACGCACCATCAGGCGCTCCCATTCCTCGTTACTGAGCTGACCGCTCTTTATCTTTTCGCTCTCCAGCTCGCACACGTTGCTTATAAGGCGATTCACGAGCTGTAGGTTCGACATCTCCAGCGAGAAGATGCCCACTGCTATGTTGTAGTCCACCGCCATATTCTTTGCCATGGACAGCACCATTGCGGTCTTTCCCATTGCCGGACGCGCGGCGATTATTATCAAGTCGCTGTTCTGCCAGCCGCTCGTCAATTTATCCAACTCGTGATAGCCGCTTGGCAGACCGCTAAGCCCGCTCTCGCGGTTCGACGCTTCCTGTATCTTGGCTATGGCTTGGTTAATGATGGGGTCAATTTGCATCACATCGCGTTTCATCGATGTCTTCGACAGTTCAAACAGCTTTCCCTCTGCTTCCTGCATCAGGTCATACACGTCTATTGTGGGGTCGAATGCCAGACGCTGAATTTCAGAACTGTACGAAATCAGTTCTCGTGCCAGATGTTTTTGAACCACAATTCGGGCGTGAAATTCAATATTTGCCGCACTCGACACGCGCCCTGTCAGTTCCGATATCCTCAGTGGTCCACCGGCTTCTTCCAGCGTGTTGTTGTTCCTCAACTGCTCAGTTACGGTCAGCATGTCGACGGGGCGCTCCAGCATGCCCAGTTGCTGGATTGCTTCGTATATGCGCATGTTGCGCTCATCATAGAAGCATTCAGGCTTCAGTATGTCGCTCACCACTGAATATGCGTCTTTCTCCAGCATCAGCGCTCCCAAAACGGCTTCCTCCAAATCTAACTCTTGGGGCGGCTTCACGCCGTATTCCGAAACCACCTCGGGCTCGTGCTGTGGCCTGCGGCGCTGGCGTTGTGACGCTTTTCCTGTTTCAAATTCCATATTTAACTGTTACGTTTAGTCCTAATTTATAACGTCTTTTCAATCTGCAAAGATAACCCTTACTTTACAACTTTGCCAATATTTCAGCCCCCAACTTATTCACAACATATTAACAACCGCTGTTCTTGTGTTTGTCCGAGAAATACAGCCGGAAAAGAAGAGGGTGTGTCATAATTCTGGCGCACCCTTTTGTTGTAACATGTTGTAAAACATATAGCAAAGCCTCTACTTTCCCAAGCGGAGGCTTTGCCATGTCAAAAAGTTTTAGTAACTTTGTGACAATCAATTTAATAAATAAAAATATGTCTGCAAAGTTACACTTTCGTGAGCACATAAACAACCAATTGATTC